>PLXO01000283.1 GCA_003151425.1 Acetobacteraceae bacterium | reverse complement strand
GCACGCCCGCCGCGCCATAGGCGGCGCCAAGGTCGCGCATCGTCTCCGGGGCCTCGGCGCCGAGGCAACGCGCCGCGGCCACGGCCAGGCCGCCAGCAGTGCCGCGCAGATAGGCCAGCCAGTCGTCCAGCGTGGCGATGGCGGGATCCGCCTCGGCCTCGCGCGCGTCGATCAGGGCCAGCAGGGCGTCACGNNGCGCGCCCTGCACCACCTCGCGCCACCAATGCAGCCGGATCAGCGCCAGGGCCGGCTCGCGTGCCGCCTCGCGCGCGCGGGCCAGTTCGTGGTTGAACGCATACAGGGCCAGCAGGGTGGGACGCTTTTCCGGCGGCGCGAACAGCGCGGTCAGGAAGCGGTCCGGGTCATGCCGGCGGACGAAGGCGACCAGCGGGTCCATTGCGGCCTGATCCATGCTGCCCCTGGCCATTGCGCCCCAATCCACCTCGCCCCAATCCACCTCGGCCCAATCCACCTCGGCCTGGGCCATCACGTGATGGTTCCCGCAACGCGGTGGCGCGGACCGCGCGGGCGTGCAAGCTTGACGTGCTCGGCCCGGGACCATAGCTGGGAACCGGCAGACCGGACCAAGACGCCGGGATCAAGAGGTGGGGACCCGAGGGGGGGACCCGCCAGTGCAACACACCGCAGCGGAGAACACACCATGGCATTCGAACTACCGAGTCTCGGCTATTCCAAGACCGCACTGGCGGCGAAGGGGATGTGCGAGGAGACCCTCGAACTGCACCACGGCAAGCACCATCAGGCCTATGTCACGGCGCTGAACGGCTTCGTGGAGAAGGACCCGAGCCTGCAGGGCAAGTCGCTCGAGGACATCATCAAGGCCACCCACAACGCCGCCGACAAGGCGCCGGTGTTCAACAACGCCGGGCAGCACTGGAACCATATCCTGTTCTGGCAGTGCATGAGCCCGACCGGCGGCACCATGCCGGGCAAGCTGGAGGCGAAGATCACCGAGGATTTCGGCTCGGTCGCCAAGTTCAAGGATGCGTTCAAGGCGGGCGGCGTCGGCCAGTTCGGCTCCGGCTGGGTGTGGCTGGTGCTGGGCGGTGACGGCAAGCTGAAGGTGACGAAGACGCCGAACGGATCGAACCCGCTGGCGACCGGGGAGGGCAAGGTGCTGCTGGGCTGCGACGTGTGGGAGCACAGCTACTACCTGGACTTCCGCAACCGCCGGCCGGACTACCTGCAGAACTGGGTCGATGCGTTGGCGAACTACGAGCACGCCGCGGCGCAGCTTTAGGATCGACAACCCGTGCCCGCGGGCGGGGATCGACATCCCGCCCGCGGCGCACCGTTTTCGTTCGTATTCGGCAGGTGAATCATGGCGAAGGCGACATTTGGTGTGGGGACGATCTCCGAGACGACATCCGATGCAGCATTGCTTGACTACGCTGCGGTTCGCCTGCGCCATGACGTGACGTCAGGCGGTGTCACATACAAACCCGGTGCGCGCGGCGTGATCGTGCACCGGCATGCGGATGGCATCGGGTGCGAGGTGGAATTCACCGAGCCCGCGTTCCGCGTTGTCACACTGACAGCGCGGGACATCCGGCCGGATCATGGATGAGTGGCGGGTCGATCGGCGCAAGATTCTCGACTATTTGGTGAACGAACGCTCTGCGACCGGCGCCGCTCGACCCCGGATGGCCGTAATCCTTGCATCTGCACGGTCTGGCAGAAGCGGGACGGCGACTTCTGGCTGGTGACGGCCTACCCGTTCGACTGAAGCGCCCGACCGAAGCGCCGCGTCAGGATGCCTTCTCCTTCACCGGCTTGGCATCGTTCGCCACCTGCGGGCGGATCACGTTGGTGATCGTCTCACGCAGCACCGTCACCCGGGTGTTGGGCGCGATCTCCACCTCGACCTCATTCGATTCGACCTGCTTGCCGTCCTTGTTGGTCGTCATCTGGACGCGCTGCACTGTGCCGAGGATGCCGCCGCCGGTCACCACCTTGTCGCCGCGCTTCAGCGCCTGGAGCATCGCGCGCGTCTCCTTCTGCTTCTGCTGCTGCGGGCGGATCAGCAGGAAGTAGAAGACGACGAAGATCAGCACCAGCGGCAGGAACTGCGTGGCGCTGCCCAGCGAGCCCAGCATGCCGCCGATGTCCTGAGCGTAGGCGGGGGAAATCAGCATCGGGGGGGTTCCTGTGCCGTGGGGCCGCTGGTGGGATGGGGTGGGTCGGGTTGCCTGGATCGCGGCCGGACCATAGTTTCCGCCCCCCGCACGTCAAGCTGTTCCGGGTTGCCCTCCCCCCAAGGGGACCGAGCGGGGACCGCAGGGGACCCAGGGGGACTTGCAGATGACCGACCCGCGCCTGCCCGACGTCACGTTGATCCAGCTTGCCACCCGCATCGCCGAGGCGCTGGAACGCCTGGCGCCGCCTGCCGTCCCGCCGGTGTTGCTGAGCGCGGCCGATGCCTTCGTCTGGCAGCCGGCCCCGCCTCGGTTGGTCCCTATCGCGCGCGTGTCGCGTGTGGCGATCGATCTGCTGAAGGGGGTGGAGCGGCAGAAGCAGATCCTGCTCGACAACACGCTGCGCTTCGCCGCGGGCCTGCCGGCCAACAACGCCATGCTGTGGGGTGCGCGCGGGATGGGCAAGTCGTCGCTGGTGAAGGCGGCGCACGCGGTGGCCAACCAGCGCACCCCTGGCAGCCTGGCGCTGATCGAGATCCATCGCGAGGACATCACCAGTCTGCCCGAGCTGCTGAACCTGCTGCGTGGGGAGGTGCGGCGCTGCCTGATTCTGTGCGACGACCTGTCGTTCGAGCGCGAGGACAGCGACTACAAGGCGCTGAAATCGATCCTGGAGGGCGGCATCGAGGGGCGGCCCGACAACGTGCTGTTTTATGCTACGTCCAATCGGCGTCACCTGATGCCGCGCGCCATGATCGAGAACGAGCGCTCGACCGCGATCAACCCGTCCGAGGCGACCGAGGAGAAGGTTTCTTTGTCGGACCGTTTCGGGTTGTGGATCGGTTTCCATAACTGCGACCAGGAGACGTTCTTCGCCATGATCGACGGCTACGCGGCGAGCATGGGGCTGCCGATCGACGTCGATGCAATGCACGCGCAGGCGGTGGAGTGGTCGGTGACCCGCGGGTCGCGGTCCGGGCGCGTGGCGTGGCAGTTTGTTCAGGACCTGGCCGGGAAGCTGGGGGTGGCGGCGGGGTAGCGGACGCGCATCCTCACGGGCATCGTCGTGCCGGCCGTGAGCCACGGGACGGGCGGAAAAGCGCAGCGCATTCCGCCACCTATAATTTTCCCTGCAAGAGACGGCGACGCGGCGCACGCGGTGGAATGCGCTGCGCTTTTCCGCTCTCGTTTGCTTTGCCCAGCCCGTAGAACAACTTGGACTGGACAAGCGCCTGGCTGACCATCACTCGGATCCCGCTGGTTGAAGTGGGGGTTTTCACCCCATGCGGGCTGGCGTCGGCCCGCGGTTCAGCAAGCTGGCGAACGCCGGCAAAGAGCGACCGGATCGCCGCTTAGGAGGTCGCGCCCCCCACGCTCTGAACTGCACGCCGCACGTCGGTTCGTGCGTGACCCAGGCGCGGCGACTCTGCCGCCCAGTCTTCGGCCAAGGCTCGCAGGTCGATGCCGTACTTCGCATCGAAGGCGGCATGACCGATCTGGTGCGGTTCGTGGTGGTGACCGTGGCAGAGGGGGGACGGTCCACCGATCTGGCGGCTTCATGCCCATCTCTCCGCCGGTGTTCATCCGCACGTGCGCGGCTTTCGAGCCAGTGCGGGATGTGCAGCCTCGGATCGCGCATGGTTTGGTCACGCCCTGATATTGGCAAGTATGTCTTGGCGATACTTGGATGTCGCGATGATAAGCTTTGCTGATAGATCGTTTACATATATTGCGATACAAAGTGGTTTATGTTGTTGTGGCCGCGCCATGTTTGATCCATGGGGCCTCCATGATATCGTAACATATTATTACGAAGGTTATCATCCTGTTAGTGTTCCGACTCTAAAGCATCGTTCCCATCTGGAGCGCGAAAAGCCACGGCGCGGCGCGCTGAGACAGGGAACGAAGCGTTAGGGTCAGTACACTAGTATTCTCTTCAGTAGCATGCCCAAAGCCGCTAATATAAGTCCTACAGCAACTATTTTCCATCCCAATCTACGGATTGCGGCCGTAGGCTCATAACCTTTGTAGTAAGTCGTACGCGTCACATCTCCTATACGTCGGGTTTCAGAACGCGACGGCCGGCGTGCGCTAATCGTGAACCCCAGAAAGGCGCTTGCTGCGCCAATGGCTATCGTCCAGTCTACCACAGACCAGTTGTGCCAGTTGGCCAGCCATACCTCGACCGCTTCCATCTCCACCCGTCGTGCTCTCCCAACTCTGACGATGTGCCAACGATACGCTCACTAGCTTCCCGGTCAAGTCTACTGGCAAACGCAGTCTGCTGGGAAACACGGCGGTGTTCATGGAGACTGCAAGAGTAGGACGGCGCACGATGTAGCCGGGAGCTTGGATTACACAGTCGGCTGCCCCGTGACAGCGATATCGTCTGGCAGCAGGTCTGTCGGACTTGCGGTGCTGCTTTGCGCAAGTCGCCTTGCCTGCCGTTCGAGGGTACGTTCGTAGAGTGTGCGGATTTCACGGGCGTTGCCAAAGTTCTCGCCGCGGTGTGCGTATAGGCTTCCGACGATCGCCACGATCCTCTCGGTGGTACCTGGCTGAAGCACGAGGCGATCCCGGCGGCACAACCCCACGAAGACCTGCACGAGTTCGTCCGAACTATAGTCGGGAAACTGGATAATTCGCGTGAAGCGTGATTGCAGCCCAGGATTCGCCCCTATGAAGCGCTGCATGGGTTGCGTGTACCCGGCGACGATCACCGCCAATCGGTCGCGCTTGTCCTCCATCTCCTTAAGCAGCGTCTCGATGGCCTCTTGCCCGAAATCCCCTCCCTGCGCCCCTTCGCGGGCCAGCGCATATGCCTCATCGATGAAAAGAACACCATCCAGCGCCTCACGCACCCGCTCGGCAGTCTTGATCGCTGTCTGGCCGACATATTGGGCTACGAGGGGCGCCCGATCGACCTCGACAAAATGGCCCTTACGTAATAGCCCAAGCGCCGCATAGATCTCGCCGATAAGTCGGGCGACGGTCGTCTTGCCGGTACCCGGATTGCCCATGAAGACCAGATGAATCGAGACGGCCGGGACTGGTAGCCCCGCCTTCCGGCGCCTCTCCTGCGCCTGCATCAGGCTCACTAGGTTCCGCACCTCTTCCTTGACTGGCTGAAGCCCGATGAGGCGGTCGAGCTTTGCAAGGGCGCTCGGCAGGTCCGTTGTAGCCTTCGGTCTCGGATCGAATATGTCCTCCGGCAGCAGCGTGGAAGCGTCTGCCGCCTCGTCGTGGCTGAGGCGCGCCGCCTGCTGTTCCATCGTCCGCTCGAATAATGTGCGGATGTCGCGGGCATTGCCAAAGTTCTCGTCGCGACTCGAATGCATCCATGTGATGATCTGGCTGGCCCGTTCGCGTGCCTCCACGCCCAACTCAATGTGCCCTTCCGTGCAGCGTGTGGCGAAGATTTGCAGCAGTTCCTCGGCGTTGTAATCGGGGAATTCGATGTACCGGGTAAAGCGCGATTCAAGCCCCGGATTCGCGGCTATGAACCGGCGCATCGGCTGCGGGTAGCCGGCAACGATGACAGCCAATCGGTCGCGCTTATCCTCCATCTCTTTGAGTAGCGAGGCAATGGCCTCTTGCCCGAAGTCATTTTCGTCGCCGGCGAGTGTGTATGCCTCGTCAATGAACAGAATGCCATCCAGCGCCTCACGGACCTTCTCCGTAGTCTTGATCGCTGTCTGACCGATATACCCACCAACGAGGTCAGCTCGAGCTACCTCTTTGACGTGCCCCTTCTGTAGAAGGCCGAGAGCGGCATAGATTTCACCCACGAGGCGGGCCACGGTCGTCTTTCCGGTGCCTGGGTTGCCTGTGAAGACAAGATGCAGAGATAAAACCGGCGGTATCTGGCCGCTTGTCGCTCGTCGTCTCTCGTTGGCACGCACACGGTTCACGATGCTGCGAATTTGCTCCTTCACAGGGGCCAGACCGACCATCGCTTCAAGTTTCCCCAGGGCGACGCGAAGCCGATCGTCCTCTACCCGCATATCTGAGCGTTGCGCGGAATTCGCCGGAAATTCCTGCGGTTTTTCACGCCCGAGTAGAAGGTTCAGTTTGTCGATTGCCCCCTGATAACCCTGGTCAGCGGCCTTGCGATACCAACGCGCCGCCTCCGCATGGGCCTGCGGCACCCCCAAGCCGTTCTCATACAGAACGCCGATCTCGGTCTGCGCCTCGGCGACGTCCTGTTCGGCGGCCTTGCGATACAAGCGCATCGCCTCGGCGTAGTCCTGCGGCACCCCCCGGCCTTTGGCATAGGCAACGCCGAGATTATTTTGAGCTGCGACATTGCCCTGTTCGGCGGCCTTGCGGTACCAGCGTGCTGCCTTAGTGTCATCCTGCGGCACGCCTGCGCCGTTCGAATACATAGATCCGATGAGGGTCTGTGCCACATCGTGACCCTGGTTCGCCGCCTTGCGATACCAACGCGCTGCCCTAATGTCGTCCTGCGGTACACCTAAACCGCCCTGACACATGTATCCGATGTGGGTCTGAGCCCAAGCGTGACCCTGGTCCGCCGCCTTGTGATACCAGCGCGCTGCCTCGGCGTAGTCCTGCGGCACGCCCCAGCCGTTGTCATACAGAATTCCGAGGTTGTTTTGAGCGTCGGCGTTGCCTTGTTCAGCGGCCTTGCGATACCAGCGCGCTGACTCCGCGTAGTCCTGTGGCACGCCCCAGCCGTTGTGATACAGAATTCCGAGGTTATTTTGAGCGTCGGTGTTGTCTTGTTCAGCGGCCTTGCGATACCAGCGTATCGCCTCCGCGTAGTCCTGCGGCACCCCCCAACCGGTGGCATATGCAATTCCGAGGTTGTTTTGAGCCTCGGCGTTGCCTTGTTCAGCGGCCTTGCGATACAAGCGCGCTTCCTCAGCGTAATCCTGCGGCACACCCGAGCCGTTGTCAGCCAGAACTCCCATCTCGACAATACGGCGGTACTCCGCAACGGGATCATACCCCGGCTCAATCCGGGGCCGCCGAACCATCCTGGTCCAAAGGCGGCCCCATGTGGGTTTCGCCAACCCTTCCTCCCAACCAGCGCGGAGAGTCCGCGACTTATAGGCATCGGAATGTCAGTAGGTGGCAGACAAGCCGGCCGCCTTTTCCGGATCATAGCCGTGCCGGTCATAGAGCTTGGTCGTGCTCGGGTCACGATGCCTGGTGACTTTCTGCACGTCCTCCGGCAGGGCGCCGTTCTCCAGCGCCGTGGTGATGAAGGTAGCACGCATCGAGTGGGCCGAGTAGCCGCGCGCCAGTCCGATCGCGGCGGCGTATTTCCGGACAAGGCGGTCGATCTGGGATGGCGTTGGGTGGCATCTGTCGCAGCGCCAGCCGCCCCCCCAGCACGTGAGAACCGCGACCGGCCACAGCACGCGCAAAGCCTGCCTGCCGGCCGCGCGAAGCGGCCGTCGGCCCACGACACCGGCAGCTTGACCCTGTTGATGGTGGGGTCGTGGATCGGTCCGTCGCGCCAAGACGGCCCGGCCTCGGCCGCCGCCCTGGCGGTGGCACCGGCTGCTATGGGGGCTGCGCGGGCCATCAGACCACCATCGACAGGCCAGGGCCGCGGACGCCCAGGCCTGACCCGGGCGGCACGTCAATGAAGCCGCAGAGCCGCCGTCCCCAACCGTCGAACAACTGCGAGCGGTCGCGAACCTCGTCTTTGTTGTGCTTCCAGACCGCGGCCTGGTCGGTGTCGAGGTTGCCGCCAGCGCCAGGCACAGCGCCCTCAAGCGTGTAAAGGTTCGCCAAGTAGTAGCGCACGACCTGAATTTCGGCCGGCGCGAAGTTGTTCATGCGGTAGTCGAGCATCCCGTATTGCTGGGTACCGACGCGATCGATCGCGATGCGTCCCGCAGTCGATCTCCGACGTGCCCCGGGACGTATGTCCCTCCGGTCAATTGCAACTTCTAGCCGCTCACCCGCTGGAGGAACGCCACCATCCGCGCCTCGGCCTGCTCCGCCAGCTTGTTGGGGAACAGCGTGAAGCCGTGTGCCCCGCCGGGATAGATCGCCAGCTCCGCTGCGTTGCGCGCGGCGATCCAGCGTGCGTACATGAACAGCGTGTCGTCCAGCAGCCCGTCCGCGGTGCCAACGCTGAACAGCGCCGGGCACAGGCCGTGCAGATCGGCGAACAGCGGCGAGATGTCGGGGTCGCGCCGCTCGGTGATCGTCGGCAGGAAGGCGTTGGCGAACTGCACGATGTCGCTGGTGCGCAACACGAGGCGCGTCTCGCCGAACCGTCGCTGGCTCGGCGTCATCGACATGTCGAAGGCGCCATAGACCAGGTTGGCGCCGCGGAACCCGTCGTAGCCGTGCCGGTCACGCAGGCGGAATAGCGTTACCGCGGCGAGGTGGCCGCCCGCCGACTCGCCACCCACGGTCAGCGCGTCGCTGCCGAACTCGGCGCGGGCGTTGCGCGCCAGCCAGACCGCGGCGGTCTCGCAGTCGTCCGGGCCGGCCGGGTAGGGATGCTCGGGCGCCAGGCGGTACTCGACGCTGACCACGGCGAGGTTCGTGGCATCGGCGAGGCGCTCCAGCATCGGGTCCTGCATGTCGGCGCCGCCCAGCACCCAGCCGCCGCCATGGAGGTGCAGATAGACGCCGCGCGGCGTGGCCGGCGCGAAGATGCGCAGCGGAATGTCGTGTCCAGTCGGTGCCGGAATGGTCCGCGTCACCGCGCGGGTGGAGAAGACCGGTGCGGGAAACGGCCCCTCGCCACGCCGGCGCGCGGCACGGGTGGCAGCGGCCCCGACCACCCACCAGTTTGGCTGGTCGCTCAGCAGCTTCACCATCGCGTCGTTCAAGGCGCGTGTCTCGGCGGAGACCGCGTCGGGGTGGAACAGCGCGGGGTCCAGCGGATTGTCGGTCATCACGATTGTCCCACGATAAGCGTCAGGTTTTGTGTCCGAGAGCAACGTCAGGGTTTGGCGGTCCTCGGGCGGGCGCGGACCGTGCGCCGCGCCGGGGCGGGCGCACGGAGCGGGATCGCCAGCTTGCAGCTAACCAGGCGATTCAAGCTGACGCCGGCTTCGGCAGCCTCGATCGCCAGCAGCCGGTGCAGTTCGCCGGGCACCCGGGTGACGAATTCGCCGGAGAAGCGCCGTTCCGCCAGCGCCTCGGGTGGGATTTCGCCGCTGGACCCCATATCCGCAACCACGTCAACGACCAAGGCGCGCAGGCCCTCGATCGCCTCGATCTGGCTGCCGGCCAGGCAGGAGAGGCTGGGAAACTCGGCGCAGGACGCGACAAATTCCTGGTCCTCGTGAGACCAGGAGACTCGATAGGTGTAATGGTCACTCGTGGCGCTGCGCTTTGCCTCGCCGGCCGGTTGTTTCCGCCCGGCTTGGGTCCGCCCGGCTTGGGTCCGGTGGGGAGCGTGTTCGATCGCTTTCGTCGTTCCGCGCACGCGTCACCTCCAACCGATCGATGGCCGCCAGGAGTTGGCGAACCTGGTATGCCTTTGCCTTTCCGTCCGAACTCGCTTGCAGGTTGACACGCGGGTCTCCCGGCCAAGGCATGCGGAACACATGGTGACTGCCGCTCCGCCGGGGGTGGGCCAAAATGCGTCTCGGCAACCTTGACGGCGTCACTGAACCGGGTGTTGCGCGGATTGTTGCGCATTTCGACCAGTAGGTCGCCGACGGAAACCATCGCTGGCCGATGCCGACAGTGGTGTCAATAGTGATACTAGCCGGCAAACGCATCGCGTCCTTCCGGTCAGTCGTGCAGCGCATCGAGTGCCGCCCAGTCGAAGGCCACCCCATGACCGGGCCGGTCCGGCGCGATCGCGTTGCCGTCGCGGATCACCAGCGGTTCGGCGATGAACCGGTCCAGTCCAAAGCCGTGTACTTCCAGATACGACCGGTTGGGCGCCGCCGCCAGCAGGTGCACGGTCAGGTCATGCACGCCGTGCGAGGTCAGCGGCAGGTTGAACGCCTCGGCCAGGTGCGCCACCTTCATGAACACCGTAACGCCACCGCAATTGGTGACATCCGGTTCCGGGAACGTAACGCCCCCGGCGGCGATCATCTGGGTGAACTCGTGCAGTGTGTGCAGGTTTTCACCCGTCGCGATCGGCACGCCGCCGTCGCGCACGATGCGGGCGTGGCCGGCGACATCGTCGGGGATGGTCGGCTCCTCCAGCCAGATCAGGTTCTGATCCTGCAACGCGCGCGCGGCGCGGATCGCCTCGTCGACCGTCCAGCGCATGTTGGCATCCGCCATCAGCGGAAAGTCGGCGCCGAGGTGCTGGCGCATCGCGCGTACCCGCGCCACATCCTCCGACAATCGCGCGCGGCCGACCTTCATCTTGATGGCGCGGAACCCCTTGGCGAGGTTGTCGTCGGTCTGGCGCAGCAGCGCGTCCAGCGGGAAGTCGAGGTCGATCCCACCGGCATAGCACGGCACCGCGGCGTCGAACCCACCGAGCAGGCGCCACAGCGGCGTGCCAAGTCGCCTCGCCTTCAGATCCCACAGCGCGATGTCCACCGCCGAGACCGCCAGGCTGACCGAGCCGCCGCGCCCGCCGAAATGCAGCCGCCACCACATGCGCTGCCACAGCGCTTCTATCAGGTCCGCCTCGGCGCCGATCACGACTGGGCGCAGGCCGTCCTCGATCAGCGAGGCCACCGCGGCGCCGCCGGCACCGACCGTGTAGGTGTAGCCGACGCCTTCTGCGCCGTCGCTGTCGCGCAGCCGCACGGTGATCAGCTCGAAATGCGTGATCGTGCCGTGCGTGGAGTCCGACAGCGCCATCGGCAGGCGGATTCGATGCAGGTTCGTCTCGAGCGTCGCGATGCGCATGATCGTTCCCCTTTGCCTTGCCGGAGCCGCCCGGTGCCGAAATCGCCGCCGGGCACGACGCAACACCGGAAGCAGACGGAAAATGCGCTCGGATGGCAAGGTGGCCTGGTCACCAGTGGCGGCTTCGGGATCGGCCGCGCGGTCGTCTCGGGCAGGCGTGAGGACGGCGCATTCCCCGGCGCGGTGGATCTCTGAACACCAAACCTGGCGCGGCCGCGTCCGCCCGGGCCAATTCCCTGCGGGGCCAACCGTCCGAGGCACGATGGCGCGCCGGGACCGGATGGTTGTCAGTGATCCGTCGATGATGCGTTCGGCCCCGAAAAGCCAGCCAGGGCAGTGATCTGGCTCACATCGGCCGCCTTCATCTTAGCTTTAGGTTACGTCTCGGTAACGCGTGAAGCCAGGGATCGCTCGACGCCGCGTTTCCGGGTTCCACGCGAAATCAAATACGTGACCGGCATGACCCCCTGGTTCAGCCGGCCGAAGTGCTTATCGCCATCCATCGACAATCAACGCTGAAAGGGAAAAACAGATGCCGCGCACGATATACCGGCCCGAAGTCGACGGCTTCGCCTTCGTGAACAACTGGACATGGGAGGCCACCGACATCGCCACCATAAAGGGGATCGTCACCGACGCGCTGGGGGCGGTCGAGATTGCCCTCGCCCCGTTCATCGCTGTGGTCGAAGCGCCGGTGTTCGCGGCCGAACTCGCGGTTCCGTTCATCGGCCCATGGCTGGTGGCGAAGACCATCGAGGCGGAGAACAACGCGATCATCAATGGGATCGTCAATGCAATCACTGTCGGCAGCTATGGCCTGTGCGGCGGCATGGCATTCTCGTCGCTGGATTACTGGCATAAAAGCTGGGTCGTGCCGCGCGGCAATGGCCCGAACGACCAACCACAGGACGGCACCCCCCTGGGCACGGCGCTGCGCGAATATATCTGGAACAGACTGCTGCAGAGCGTGAAGGATAATATCTGGACGTTCCTGGGGTGGATGGCGATTCTGCATTTCGATGGTGCGTCCGGTGGCGCCTCGTTGCGCGACAAGACCAAGGCGCAACTGGTGACGTTGCGTAACAGCATCAACGGCGGCACGCCGGTGACGGTCGGTCTGGTCGGGACCACCTGGAACCCGCTGGATAACCATCAGATCCTGATCTATGGCTTTGAGGACAATCCCGACGGCACGACGACGCTGTTCGCGTATGACAATAACTTCCCGGGCGTCGAGTCGACCATGAAGCTGAACTTCAGCGGTGCGATGCTGGAGGCGGTCGAAAGCAACGCGAGCGCCGAACGCGGACCGCTGCGCGGCCTGTTCTGCACCACCTACACGCCATCGACGCCGCCGCTTGCCGATGTTGTGAGCCAGGGGCTGACGATTTCCCCGGCAGTGACCGGGGTCGGAAAGCCGGTGAAAGTCGCGATGACGGCGTCCAACGTCGGCTTCCATGATTCGCCCTCGTTCCAGCTTGTCGTGGCCGGCGACAGCGGTGCGGCGGTCACCGGTCCGGCGGCGTCAATCCCGGTCGGCGGCAGCCGCTCGCTCTCGGGCGATTTGACTTTCACGGCACTTGGCAACCACAAGATCGCCACCGTGGCGACGTTTCCGCCGTTCGGAGGCATGACGCTGTCGCGGTTCCTGCCGCCGCAGACCTCGGCGGACACTGCGGGCGGCAGCGTTGTGATCGTCGACGAGCGGGAGATCAATGCCGTTACGGACTCGGCCTGCGAGGTCGTCAATGTCGTGGGCGGCAAGGCATGGTACACCGTTGGCGTCGCCGACATGGGGACCGGTCTGAAATTCCAGTGGATGGTGACCGGAGCAACGATCCTGTCGGGGGTGACGGAGCAGCAGGTCCAGGTGCAATTGCCGGCGCAGGCGGGCGTCAATTACACGCTTGGTGTAACGGTCACGCGGCCGGACGGCGGCACGTCGTCGGGCAGTGAGACCTTCCAGACCCTCACCGTGCTGGCCGCCGGTCTGGCCCATGTGATCTGCGAAATCGGCCAGATCCTGACGCAACCGCCGTTCCAGATTCCGGGTGGCGATCCGGGTCCCGACCAGAGGATCGTGGTCAATCCTGAGGAGATCGCCACGCTGGCGGCGGCCGCACAGAACCTGACGACAGCCGCCAATGCCGCGGCGGCGTCGCTGGCGTCGGGTGGTCAACTGGTTCTCTCCGCGACGCCGCGCTCCACGGTGACTAACGTCGGCAACGTTGCGAACGTTGCGAACGTTGCGAACGTGGCCAACGTTGCGAACGTTGCGAGGCCGGCGGCCGGTATTCGGACGACCGAGCCCGGGTAAAGCGTGCGGCCATGACGATCGGGGCGGCGGCGCGGTGTGCTGCGCCGCCGCCTTGCATTCGTGTGATGCCGGACGCGGCCAGGCCCAGGGCAATCGGGTCAAACCGTGGCCAAGGCCGGCCTCGCTGTCGCAGGCCGTCGGGGGGCCCGTTCCGGCGGCACCGGTGACAGGACGAACCAACACGCCTAACACACGGGAACGGAGGGGGATCCATGACCGAAAACCAAATCCGCTTCGATGATGGCGCCGGCTACGAGCGCATGATGGGAATCTGGAGCCGGCTGGCGGGCGAGGTGTTTCTCAACTGGGTCGCACCTCCCTCCAGCCTGCGCTGGGTCGATATCGGTTGCGGCAACGGCGCATTCACCGAGCTGCTGGTCGACCGCTGCGCGCCCGCCGAGGTGCACGGCATCGACCCCTCCGAAGCGCAGCTCAGCTTTGCCCGCACGCGACACAAAGCGGGCATCGCCCAGTTCCGGCAAGGCGACGCCCTGGGTCTGCCCTTCCCGGACCGCAGCTTCGACGCCGCTGTCATGGCGCTGGTGATCTTTTTCGTTCCGGAGCCGGCAAAAGGTGTCGCGGAAATGAAACGCGTTGTCAAACCCGGCGGCACCATCTCGGCTTACGCGTGGGACATGCTGGGCGAGGGCGGGTTTCCGATGGCGGCGATGCAGGCCGAACTGCGCGCAATGGGCCGCAAACCCATGCTGCCACCGAGCTATGAGGTGTCGCGCATGGACGTGCTGCGCGAGCTATGGGTCAGCGCGGGCCTCACGGATGTCGAAACCCGTGCGATCACCGTGTCGCGCACCTTCGCGGACTTCGACGATTACTGGTCGTCCGTCCGCATCGCCATGAGCATGGCCCAAGCGGTCAAGGAAATGAGCCCGGCGGAACTCGAGCAGTTCAAGGCACGCGTGCACGCCCGCTTGCCCGCGGATGCGTCGGGCCGCATCACCTACACCTCGCGCGCCAACGCCGTGAAGGGCCGGACGCCGGGTGCCTGAACGTTTTGGATGACAACTGAAACCAGTGGGGGAGTGTCCATGCGCTTCGATGGCAAGGTGGGCCGGGTTACCGGGGCCGGATCGGGGATCGGCCGCGCGGTGGCGATCGGCTTTGCGCAACGCGGCGGCACGGTGGCCGTTGCGGACGTGAACCGGGACGGCGCGGAGGCGGTCGCGGCGCACATCAAGGCCGCGGGCGGCAGCGCGATCGCGATCGGCGTCGATCTGACGCAACCGGCCGAGATCGAGGCGATGATCGCGCAGACCCTCGGCGCGTTCGGTCGCCTCGACATGCTGCACAACAACGCTTTCGGTGTGCCCTCCGGCCTGCAGAAGGGCCGCTTCGCGCGCGTCGCCGAGATCGACGACGCGGTGTGGGACTACACGTTGCAGGTCGGCCTGACCGCGGTGATGCAGGCGACGCGGCGCGTGCTGCCTGTCATGCAGAGGCAGGGCGGCGGCGCGATCGTCAACACGGCCTCGATCTCCGGCCTGTTTGGCGATTACGGCATCGCCGCGTACAACGCGATGAAGGCGGGGGTGGCGAATTTTACGCGTGTGGTGGCGATGGAGTATGCGGGCGACAACATCCGCTGCAACTGTATCTGCCCCGGTGCGATCGACACGCCGCTGCTGCAACGATCGCTGACGACGATCCAGGGATTCGCTGATGCGACGCTGGCCGCGATCCCGATGGGGCGGCTGGGCAGGCCGGAGGAGATGGGGAACGTGGTGCTGTTCCTGGCCTCGGACCTGGCGTCGTATGTGACGGGTGCGGCGATCGTTGCCGATGGCGGGCTGACGGCGAAGACCGGCATTCCGACGCGGTTCCGGAATTAGGATTTGCGTCGGGCAAGAGGGCCTGGAATTGTAGGCGCGCCGAACCTATCCAGACGTGGCGCCTAGAAGATGGGCGTCCTGAAACGAGGATAACGTTGGCGCTGAGCATCAAGACTGATGAGGCTGACGCGTTGGCGCGCCGTTTGGCGCGCCTCACCGGCGAAGAGGTGGATCGGGCTGAAGCTGTCGCGCCGCGGCCAAATCTGCGTATCCATACGGTCGGCAAGCGAGGCGATCTTATCGATGACGGCGGCCATCTTCGGGATGGCTACGGCGTGGCGGCCGGTGATTGGGTTCTGGTGCGGCCGGATGGCTACATCGGCGCGATTGTCTCGAGCGGCGAAAGTGCGGCTTTTACCCATTACCTGGCACGCGTGGGTCTTGCCCTTTGACCGCGCCCATTGGACCCGGTTGGGTTGCAGCAAGGACGACCTGGCGGGGGCCGGCAGCGACCGGCTGATGGATGCCGTGGTTGCGTGGGGCAGCGAGACGGCGATCCGCAGCCGCATCCAGGCCCGTCTCGATGCCGGCGCGAACCATGTGTGCATTCAGCCGTTGCGGCTGGATGGCCAGTCCGTGCCGGACGACGAAGCGCTGGCGGCCCTCGCTGCGCAGGCGGCGGTAGGTCAAGGGCGCAGCCGTGCCGAGCCTACGGTTGTAATACCAGCCGCCCGAATGATTGACGTACCTCGGCCGTCGACCGTTCCAGCCATCACCGCCAGCGGGCGGAGTTCACGACATCGGCTGTCCGGAACCGTGCCACGTCCGCAATCAAGTAAGTCTTTCAACACGGAGAGCACGGAGAACCAGGAAGGGCCACGGAGCAGCGAAAGGGTTTGGCGCTTCGCGCGGAGGCCGGTCGAACACCGCGCGAAGCGCCATACTGTTCTTCTCGGTGGCCCTTCCTGGTTCTCCGTGTTCTCCGTGTTGAAAAACTTGCTTGTTTGCCTTGGATCGGCGTCCAGGATTCGCGGTCGGCGTATATCGACCAGCGACGCAAACATGCATGCATCTCAAGGCATCTGCGTCCGGGGGCGGTTACGGCGTGACCGCGCCCGTGCGAACCGAACGAGAGTCAATGATTTCGGCGGCTGGTATAACCTACCGAATTCCCGAGATCCTTGGTTTGTGGGGGAGGATGCCGGGCGCCGAACGCCCGGTGGCCGTGCGTTGCGGGCATTCGAACCGGTTCTAGTATGTAAGGGTAATTAACTATCATTTCCTCCCTGTCTTATGCTACGCTGCCCAGTCCAATTTATTCCACCGAGGCGATAGCATCCGTGTCCAATTCTTCTCCCGACCCCGCCGCCGCGCCGGCCAAACCACCCTGCGACATCCGAGCGAAGCCCTGCGCGCCATGGCCCTGACGCTGCCGCGCCCTCCGGCCGATGCCCCCCAACAGCGCATGGCAGGGGGGTGGTGCAGGGCGGCCTCGGTGTGCCCGGAGTGCGGAACTGCGGGCGCCGGTGCAGCGCTCGCAGACCCCGAAAGTGGAAATCACGACAAAGACCCTATGGAGCGGGGGGCTCGGCCGCGTGGGGCCGGTTCACGGCGAGGCGGGGCGGGCACCGCGGGGCGGGCGGCGCGGCTAGCGGCTGGGGCGGAAGCTGGGGGCGCTGGTGCAGCACTCGCAGACCCCGAATGTGGAAATCACGACAAAGACCCTATGGAGCGGGGGGCGGGGCGCGCGGGGCCGGTTCACGGCGAGGGCGCGGCCAGTGTCGCGGGGGCTGGCGACCGAGCTGGCGGCGGCGGGGGCGGAACTGCGGGCGCCGGTGCAATCCTCGCAGACCCCGAAGGTCGAAATCGCGACAAAGACCCTATGGAGCGGGGGGCGGCCGCGCGGGGCCGGTTCACGGCGAGGG
>PLXO01000229.1 GCA_003151425.1 Acetobacteraceae bacterium | reverse complement strand
AGCCTCGGTCTGCAGCACGGGGTGCCGCTGGCGGAGTATGTCGAGGCCTTCACCTTCACCCGCTTCGGTCCCGCCGGCGCGGTGGAGGGCGATCCCGCGGTGACGCAGGCGACCTCGCTGCTGGATTACGTGTTCCGGCATCTGGCGGCGAACTATCTCGGGCGGCTCGACATCCCGGAGGCGGCGCCGGACCCGGCTGACAGCGCGCACGAGGCCGCCGATCTGGCGCCGCAACTGCCGCTCGACCTGCCGCCGGCCGAGGCCGCCGCGCGGGCGCGTCGGCGTGGCTTTCGGGTGATTTCGCGCTAATGTCGCGACCCTGCCGTTGGATACCGGCTGTGTCGCTGTCATTGCGAGCGAAGCGACGCAATCCCCTACGTGCATTGGTGCGATATCCCCGGGAGATTGCCTCGCTTCGCTCGCAATGACAGCGTTGACCGAGATCCGAACCGTCAGGATCGCTACCCTGGCATTCACCCAGCGCAAAACCCGAAGGAGACCCCGATGGCCGGTCAGATCGAGATGAAGCTGGCAGAACTCGGCATCACCCTGCCGCGGCCGATGGCCCCGGTCGCCAACTATGTGCCCTACGTGCAGACCGGCAACCTCGTGGTCGTCTCCGGCCAGGTGCCCGCGGTCGACGGCAAGATCGCGATCACCGGGAAGCTCGGCTACGGCGTCTCGACCGAGCGCGGCCGGGAGGCGGCGCGGCTTTGTTTCATCAACGTGCTGGTGCACCTGAAGGCGGCGTGCAACGGCGACCTGGACCGCGTGCGCCGCGTGGTGCGGTTGGGCGGCTTCATCGCCTGCGCGCCGGAGTTCACCGACCAGGCGTTGGTGATGAACGGCGCGTCCGACCTGGCCGTCGCGGTGTTCGGCGACAACGGCCGGCACGCACGGACGACGATCGGCGTGCCGTCGCTGCCGATCGACGCGGCGGTCGAGGTCGAGGGCCTGTTCGAGGTCGCGTGGTAGGGCAGCAAAGCCATCCGAAAACACCCAATCCAACAAACGGCTCGATCGTGGCGCGTGATTACAGTTTCGCGCCGTTAGGTTGGTTTGTGGTGAAGAGCGGAGCTGCCCGCTGATCCCCGACCTGAGTTGCTGTAGCATCAGGGTATGATCGAACCCATCATCCGCCCAGCCAGGCGGGACGGCCTGCCCGGTGTGCTGGCGCTTTACCGGTATCTCCATCCCGACGACCCGGAGCTCGACCTTGCTGCTGCCGAGCCGGCTTGGTCCGCCCTTCTCTCTTCCGGGATGACCAGCGTGATTGTGGCGGACGTAGCGGACCAGCTCGTATCCTCCTGCACGCTCGCGATCATTCCCAACCTGTCACGTGGAGCTGCGCCCTACGGTGTGATCGAAAACGTGGTGACGCACCCCGACCACCGCCGGACAGGCCGGGGCCGTGCCGTCCTGAGGGCCGCATTGGACATTGCCTGGAAAGGTGATTGCTACAAGGTCGTGCTGGCGACGGGTTCAAAGCAAGAAGCCACTTTGCGCTTCTATGAGGGCGCAGGTTTCAGTCGGGGAGGTAAAACCTACTTCGAGGTGCGCCGCTCCTAGTACCTCGTATCGCTGATTCTGCGCTGATACCGCTCGCTTGCGAGGTGATCGGGCGACCGGTGCAACCCGGCGCCTGGCGATCATGCCGGCGATGACGGCGGCAGATCGACCCTTTGCGGTCATTAGCCGACCGGCAGCCGCATCTCGACGCGGCGCCGCAGGGGCCTTGCCGCGAAATCGATCTCGGCGGGCTGACGACGCATCTCGCATTTGTCAGAGCAACAGAGTAACCTCAGCCGCTAATGTCAGTGCTCCATCGTGTTACCCGCAGTACGCACCCTGCCCGGACCATGAAAGGCTCGCCAACATGAGGTCTCCCAGCTATTTCGCTGCCGCGCTCATCACCGCCATAGCGCTCGGCGGCGGCCAGGCCCTCGCGAATACCTGCCGAGCGGAGAAACTGACCTGCCCCACCTCCATGCCCGTCGGCGGATACTGCGAGTGCACGTCCCACGGCACGACAGAGGGCGGCGAAGTCGCACCGCCCGCTCCTCATGAGCATTACAACTCAACGCCCGGTGGATGCGGCGTGAACCCAGGTGCGCCAGGCTGCCGCTGAGACAGGGTCGCTTCGCTGAGCGGTTCGGGCGGCACCTGAACAGACCGCGGCTGTGGTAGGGCCCCGCCCGCCAAACCGATCATTGCCAGTGGTGGGAGCGGCCGGGCAGCAAAGGCGGCTTCCCACCCTTTGCCGCCACCCAGCCCAATACTACCGCCCGCTCCGCGCGAAGCGCATCGATCGATCTCCTTCGTGTCTTCGTGGTGAAACCTTCTCGCCGCAGGTCGAGCGCCCGGCGCCTTATCAACGACCCCCCGATCCCCATCGCGCGTCACCACCACGCGACGATACATGAACGAACCGACCTCACGCCCCGTCAAGCTGTATCGCCTACCGCCCCAACGGCCGCGCCGTCACGCCCCCGGCGCCGCTGCGCCCGCCATCCACCACAATCTGCGTGCCGGTGACATTGGCCGCCAGGTCCGAACATAAATACAGCACCGCGCCCGCGATCTCCTCAGGTTCGCAGTAGCGCCCGCTCGGCGCGCTGGCGCGATTCGCCGCGTGCACCGCCTCGGGATCTCCCGGATTCCGTTGCGCCTCCAGCGAGCGCATCATCCGCGTCTCGACCGGCCCGGGGCAGACCGCATTGACCCGCACGCCGTGCGCGGCCACGTCCGACGAGGCCACCTTGGTCAACCCCAGCACACCGTGCTTCGACGCGGCATAGGCCGCCATCCCCGGGGTGCCGAACAGCGCGGCGGTCGAGGCGGTGTTGACGATCGCCCCCGAGCCCTGGCGCAACATCACCGGCAGCACGTGTTTCATGCCGAGGAACACGCCGCGCAAATTGACCGCGATCACCCGGTCGAACATGTCGTCGTCATAGTCCTGCGTCGCGGCGATCTTCCCCTCGATCCCGGCATTGTTGAAGAAGCAGTCGATCCGCCCCCAGGCATCCAGCGTGGCCTGCACATAGTGCTTCACCTCGGCCGCGCGGCTGACGTCGGCGCGGGTGAACAGCGCCTCGCCGCCCTGCTGGCGGACCACGCCGACGCTGGCCTCGCCGGCGGCTGCATCGTGGTCCACCACCATCACGCGGGCGCCGCGCGCCGCAAAGCCGAGCGCGGTGGCGCGGCCGATCCCACCGCCGCCGCCGGTGATCAGGGCCACCTTGCCGGTGAAGTCCATGGACGATCTCCCGCAGTTAGGATGTTGCACGTGTAATCGTACACCTTTCCCGCCCTTCGCGGGAGAGAGCCTGTCCCCGGACTTGATCCGGGGTCGGCAAGCGCAGCGATGCCGGGTGAGGGTCGTGCCGCGAGCAGCACCCTCACCCGCGTCGCAAGGGCCCCGCGACCCCCGGGTCAAGTGCCCGGAGGCATGCCTTGGTCCGCTCTTCGCGGCCCAAGCCCAAAAGCGGGAGAGGTGTACGCGGTTCCCGTCGGCGCGAACCCGCTCTACACTGACGCACCCTTCGCCCGCGGGAGAGGATCGGCCATGCCCTTCGACGCCCTGCTTGCCCCACCGGAACCAAGAACGCTGGCGCAGACGCTCGACGATCGCCGCATCGTCCCGATCGGCTGGCCCAGCCTCGCCACCCACAAGCAGGCACAGCTCGCCAGATACCAGCCGAGCTTCTGGCAGCGCCATGAGGCCTGGCTGCCCATCGCGCTGGTCGGCTCGGTCGGCTGCATGGCGGCCAGCGGCGGCCTGACGCATCAAATCGTGGCCGCAACCTCACTGCTATCCTGGTCCCCGACCTTGATATGGATGGGCTCCTTCGCGCTGCTCATCGTCTTCGGCGTGTTCCGCGTACGCGCCGGGGCGTATTGGCAGGAGCGGAACGTTCCGGTTGAGGACCTGGACCGGCTCGGCGTTCCGCAGGAGATCGCCGCCACGGCGCGCACGCTGTACCGCGACGTGCCAGGATCCGAACTGATCCTCGGCGAGCTGATCCAGCAGGAGGTCGTTCTCGATCCGTATCTAATACTGGCGTGCAACACCGAGATGGCATGCCTCGGCATCTGGGATGACGCCGGAATGATTGCCTGCGCAAGCTTCGACACCAAGCCGGCGCCATGGCGATCGTACCCCTAGGCACCGACGCGCCCGCTGCACCGCGGCGCATCGTGGGGCTCAACATCAGGGGCGGCGGCGGAACCCGGGCGGAGCGGCTCTGCAGCAATTCTCATTTTGGCCCANNCGCGGCACCGTGCTGCGGGGATGGCCGGAACAAGTCCGGCCATGACGATGACAGGCCGTACCGCCCGACCAAAACGAGAATTGCTGGCGGCTCTGCGCCTATCTTGACGCGCATGATCCGGACACTGTCATCCTGACCGAGTGGCCCTGGTGCTGCTGGTACCGGCTCGACCTCCAGTTTTCGGTTGACCCAGTATACACGCGATGACGGGCCGGATCACGCGAGCGATTCGGCCGGGCAGGCCGCCGCGCTAAGCCGCCGCCCGGATCGCCGCAGCCTTCACCTCATCCCCTACCCCACCCTCAAAACTGGCAAAGTTCTTCTCGAACCGCGCCACCAGCTCCGCCGCCGTCCGGTCATACGCCGCCTTGTCCGCCCACGACTGCCGTGGATCGAGCACCTCCGCCGGCACGCCCGGCACCGCCTCCGGCACCGACAAACCAAAGAACCGGTCCTTGCGAAACCGCGCTCTCACCAGGCTGCCGTCCAGCGCCGCCCGCAACAACGCGCGCGTATGCCGGATGCTCATCCGCTCCCCGACCCCATACTGCCCGCCGCTCCACCCGGTATTCACCAGCCAGCACTCAACCCCCTGCCGCGCGATCAGGTCCTCCAGCATCTGCCCATACACCTCCGGCCGACGCGGCAGGAACGGCGCGCCGAAGCAGGTGCTGAACGTCGCCTCGGGCGAGGCCCCCATCCCCTTCTCGGTTCCCGCCACCCGCGCCGTATATCCGGACAGGAAATGATACATCGCCTGCGCCGGCGTCAGCCGCGCGATCGGCGGCAACACGCCGAACGCGTCCGCGGTCAGCATGATAACGTTCTGCGGCTGCCCGCCCCGCCCCGACAGCTCCACGTTCGGGATATACTCCACCGGGTAGCAGGCGCGGGTGTTCTCGGTCAGCGACCCGTCCGCCAGGTCCAGCGCGCCGGATGCGTCGGCGACCACGTTCTCCAGCACCGTGCCGAACCGATGCGTCGCCGCCCAGATCTCCGGCTCGGCCTGCTGCGACAGGTGGATCACCTTGGCGTAGCAGCCACCCTCGAAGTTGAACACGCCGCCCTCGCCCCAGCCGTGCTCGTCATCGCCGATCAGCCGCCGGTGAGGGTCCGACGACAGCGTGGTCTTGCCGGTGCCCGACAGGCCGAAGAACAGCGCGACGTCGCCCTCCGGCCCGATATTGGCGCTGCAATGCATCGGCAGCACGCCGCGCGCCGGCAACAGCCAGTTCATGACGGTGAAGATCGACTTCTTGATCTCCCCGGCATACTCGCTGCCGGCGATGACGATCAGCCGCTGTTCGAAGCTCAGCGCGATCGCGGTGCCGCTGCGCACGCCGTCGGTCGCCGGATCGGCCTGGAAGTGCGGCGCGTGCAGGATGACGTAGTCGGGCTCGAACCCTTCCAGCTCCGCGACCGGCGGGCGGATGAACATCGAGCGGGCGAACAGCGCGCTCCAGGCCGCCGTGGTGACCAGGCGCACCCGCACCCGATGCGCCGGGTCCGCGCCGGCATACAGGTCCTGGGTGAACAACTCCTGGCCCTGGAGGTAGGCCCGCGCCCGCCCCGCCAGCACGGCGAATTTCTCCCCCGCCAGCTTCTGGTTGATCTTGCCCCACCAGACATCGGCGGAGACCGAGGCCTCGTCCACCACGAACTTGTCCTGCACGGACCGGCCGGTGTGCACGCCGGTGTTGACGATCACCGCACCGTCGGCGGACAGCCGTCCCTCGTGGCGCCGCACCGCCTCGGCGACCAGCTCAGGGACCGGCAGATTGGCATGCACCGGGCGGGACGCATGCACCCCCGAGCCGCCCAGCGCGACGGCGGCGTGCTGCTTCCAGGCGGGATGCTTCGCGTGTGCGAGGTCGGCGGCAAGGGTCAAAGCGTCGGCTCCTGCTGTGCGGCGGTCGATCGGGGTGCGGGTCGCGCAATCTTACCCATCGGTAGCAACCTGGCATACCCCGTAGCTTCGCCGGCGCAGCAATGACGAGGATGTGACCGGCAGGTGACCCAGGGCCGGGCCTGCGCTATGACGCGAGGCATGAGGAGAACACCAGTCTTGCAGGCGAGACCATGACCCCCCCGCCCGCGCCCGCCCCAGGCGCCGACACGCCTGTCCCCGCACGCGCCAACAGCCTGCGCAGCGGCCCCGACGCGCGCGGCCGGTTCGGCGACTACGGCGGCCGCTTCGTCGCCGAGACCCTGATGCCGCTGATCCTGGAGGTCGAACGCGCCTACAACGCGGCGAAAGCCGACCCAGCATTCCACGCCGATTTGCAGCGCCACCTAACGCACTATGTCGGCCGCCCCAGCCCGCTGTGGTTCGCCGAGCGCCTCACGACCGAGCTCGGCGGCGCGAAAGTCTACTTCAAGCGCGACGAGCTGAACCACACCGGCAGCCACAAGGCCAACAACTGCATGGGCCAGATCCTGCTCGCCCGCCGCATGGGCAAGACCCGCATCATCGCCGAAACGGGCGCCGGCCAGCACGGCGTCGCCACCGCAACGATGTGCGCGCTGTTCGGCCTGCCCTGCACCGTCTACATGGGCACCACCGACATCGAGCGGCAGAAGCCCAACGTGTTCCGAATGAAGCTGCTGGGCGCCGAGGTGAAGCCCGTCACCTCAGGCGCCGGCACGCTGAAGGACGCGATGAACGAGGCGCTGCGCGACTGGGTCGCCAACGTAACGGACACCTACTACCTGATCGGCACGGTCGCCGGCCCGCACCCGTATCCGATGATGGTGCGCGACTTCCAGTCGGTGATCGGCGACGAAGCGAAGGCGCAGTTGCAGGAAGCCGAGGGCAGGCTGCCCGACGCGGCGGTTGCCTGTATCGGTGGCGGATCGAACGCCATGGGATTGTTCCATCCGTTCCTCGACGACCCGTCGGTGCGGCTGATCGGCGTGGAGGCCGGCGGCCACGGCATCGAGACCGGCGAGCACGCAGCCAGCCTGACCGGCGGCCGCCCCGGCGTGCTGCACGGCAACCGCACCTACCTGCTGCAGGACGATGACGGCCAGATCATCGAGGCGCACTCGATCAGTGCCGGCCTGGACTATCCCGGGATCGGCCCGGAGCATTCCTGGCTGCACGACATCGGCCGCGTCGAATATGTTTCGGCGACGGACAAGGAGGCGCTGGCGGCATTCCAGCTCTGCACCCGCACCGAGGGGATCATTCCGGCCCTGGAGCCCGCGCACGCGCTGGCGCACGTGACGAAACTGGCCCCAACCATGAGCAAGGATCAGATCATCCTGATGAATCTCTGCGGCCGCGGCGACAAGGACATCTTCACCGTCGCCGAGCATCTCGGGATGCTGATGTGATGGGCAAGGTCGGGAAAGACGCAAAAGTCTCTCCCCCTCCCCTTGAGGGAGNNGGGAGGGGGAGGACTCTCCACTACGGCTCCGGCCCCCCGCCCATGACCCGCATCGCCACCCGTTTCGCCGCCCTGAAACACGAAGGCCGCGGCGCCCTGATCCCGTTCCTCGAAGCCTGGGACCCCGACGGCGCCACCTCCATGGCGCTGCTCCGCGGCATGCCCGCCGCCGGCGCCGACCTGATCGAGATCGGCATGCCCTTCACTGACCCAATGGCCGACGGCCCGATCATCCAGGCCGCCGGCAAGCGCGCGCTGAAAGCCGGGGTAAAACTCGCCCGCGTGCTCGCCATGGTGCGCGACTTCCGCGCCGAGGACGACGCGACCCCCATCATCCTGATGGGCTATCTCAATCCCATCCTCTCCTACGGCATCGAGCGCTTCTGCGCGGATGCCGCAGGCGCCGGCGTCGACGGCCTCATCATCGTCGACCTGCCGACCGAGGAATCCGACATGCTGCTGCCCCACGCCACGGCGCGCGGCATCGACGTGATCCGCCTGGTCGCGCCCACCACCGACGACGCGCGCCTGCCGCATGTCCTCGATGGCAGTTCGGGCTTTGTCTACTACGTCTCGATCACCGGCATCACCGGCACGCGCGCCGCCTCCACCGAGGACCTGGAACAGGCGATCCCGCGCATCCGCAAGGCCACCGACCTGCCGATCGCCATCGGCTTCGGCGTCCGCTCGCCCGCGCAGGCCGCTGCGGCAGCACGAATCGCCGACGCGGCCGTGGTGGCCTCGGCGCTGATCGATACGCTGGCGGCGAACCTGGACGCCGCTGGCAAGGCCAAGCCGGACGCGGTGCGCAAGGTGCTGGACCAGGTGCGCGCGCTCGCCGAGGGCGTGCGTGGCGCGAGGGTGCCCGCATGAGCGTCCCAGCATGAGCGTCCGGGCATGACCGTCCCAGCATGCCCTCCCAACATGACCGTCCCGGCATGAGGCTGCCCGCATGAACTGGCTCACCGAATTCGTCCGCCCGAAGATCCGCACGCTGTTCGCCCGGCGCGAGGTGCCGGACAATCTCTGGCACCAATGTCCCGCCTGCGAACAGATGATCTTCCATCGCGACCTGATGGCAAACCTGAAGGTCTGCACGCATTGCGGCCACCACATGCGCGCCCGCGCCACCGAACGGCTGGAGTGGACGCTCGATCCCGGCTTCTCCCGCATCGAACTGCCGAAAGCCGCAACCGATCCGTTGCACTTTCGTGACACCAAGCGCTACACGGACCGGCTGAGGGAGGCGCGCGAGAAGACCCACCTCGACGACGCGGTCGTGGTCGCGCATGGCAGCATCGACGGCCATCGCGCCGTGGTCGCTGCGATGGAGTTCGAGTTCATCGGCGGCTCCATGGGCGCCGCGGTGGGTGACGGCATCGTCGCCGCGGCCCGCCTGGCCGTGCTGCAGGATGCGCCACTGATCGTCTTCACCGCGTCAGGCGGCGCGCGTATGCAAGAGGGCACGATCAGTCTGATGCAAATGCCACGCACGGTGATCGCCACGCGCCTGGTGAAAGACGCAGGCCTGCCCTACATCGTCGTGCTGACCGACCCCACCACCGGTGGCGTCAGCGCCAGCTTCCCGATGCTGGGCGACATCCAGATCGCCGAGCCAGGCGCACTGATCGGTTTCGCCGGCGCGCGCGTGATCGAGCAGACGGTGCGCGAGAAACTGCCCGAGGGCTTCCAGCGCGCCGAGTACCTGCACGAGCACGGCATCGTCGATATGTTGGTAAAGCGCACCGAGATGAAGGCAATGCTGGCGCGGCTGATCAGCCTGATGCGGGTGAAGGAAATCGAACCCGCCGCGGCATGACGATGCACGCACATTTCTCCTCCTCCCCTTGAGGGCTTGGGCCGCAAAGCGGACCAAGGTTGGGGGGAGGGGTTCCGGGGACGGAGGCTTCGGTGGGATACTGGGACTGACCCCTCCCCCCAACCTTGGTCCGCTTTGCGGCCCAAGCCCTCAAGGGGAGGGGGAGAATATATCACTCCCTTACCACGGATGCTCATGTCGTTCTGTCCCCTGGCAACCACCGCATGACCTCCGCCCGCATTGACGGCATCGTCGCGCGGCTGCACGGTCTGCACCCGCGGCTGATCGATCTCAGCCTGGAACGGTTGCAGGCCCTGCTCGACAAGCTCGACCATCCCGAACGCAAGCTGCCGCCGGTCATCCACGTCGGCGGCACCAACGGCAAGGGCAGCACCTGTGCCTTCATCCGTGCCATGGCGGAGGCGGCGGACTTGCGCGTGCACGTCTACACCTCGCCGCACCTCGTGCGCTTCAACGAGCGTATTCGTATCGCCGGCGAACTTGTCTCCGATGCCGCGCTGACCGAAGTCTTGGAACACGTCGAGCGCGTGAACAACGGCGCCGCGATCACCGTATTCGAGGTCATCACCGCCGTCGCCCTCCACCTGTTCGCGCAGACCCCGGCCGAGCTGTGTGTCCTGGAGGTCGGGCTCGGCGGACGCGGCGACGCCACCAACGTCATCGCCCGCCCGGCGGCCTGCGCGATCACCTCGATCTCGCTCGATCATCGCGAGCTACTGGGCGACACGCTGGAACTGATCGCCGCGGAGAAGGCCGGCATCATGAAGCGTGACGTTCCGGTGGCGATCGGTGCGCAGCCGAATGCAGTCGCCGCGGTGCTGCTGGACGCCGCCGCGCGCGTGGGCGCGCCGGTATCGTTGCGCGGTCGTGACTGGACGGTCACGCCAACCGCCACCGGTTTCCGCTACGAGGACACGACGGCAAAGCTGCTGCTGCCGGCGCCATCGCTTCCCGGCAGCCATCAACTCGACAACGCCGGCATCGCCATCGCCGCAGTCAGGGCGTCCGGACTCGACGTGAGCGACCCCGCGATCCCCGCCGGCGTCATGACCGCCGAATGGCCGGCCAGGCTGCAACGCCTGCGCGGCCGGCTCGCGCGGACGCTGCCACCGGGCTGGGAGCTGTGGCTGGACGGCGGACACAACCCCGGCGCCGGCGAGGTGCTCGGCGCGCATCTCGCCACCTGGGCGGATCGTCCGGTGCATCTGATCGTCGGGATGAAGGACAGCAAGGACGCCGCCGGCTTCCTGCGGCCGCTGCTGCCGCACGCCACGACGCTGTGGGCGGTGGCGGAGCCGGGGCAGCATTCCGCGCTGCCGGTCGAGGCGATCATCGCGGCCTCCGGCGGCGTGGCGCGGCCTGCGCCGCATGTCGCCGATGCGCTCGCCGCCATCGCGCGCGAGCGCGAGCCGGGCCGGGTGCTGATCTGCGGCACGCTCTATCTGGCGGGCGAGGTTCTGAAGCAGGAATGATCCGCCATCGTCACGCGGCGGCGCGGGTCACCACGTGTGCGTCAATGCCGGCCTGCTCCGCGGCGACGCTGGCGACCATGATCCGTGCCGATGTGGCCTCGGCCAGAGCGTTGCTGTCCGTCTCGGCCAAAGAGTTGTTGTCTGCATAGGCCAAAGCATCGATTGCGCCAGCCACCACGGCACGGTTCGCCGCAAAGCGTCCGACCAGCGCCCTTGCTCCATCCAGGTCCGGACCTACAACAATAAGCCTCGCGCAGCCGAACGCCTCCCACATCCGCGCGGCGTAATCCGGGTACAGCCTGATCCGCCTGGGACAGCTCGCGCGGCCCGCGCATCCTCTCGTTCCGGCCAGGAATCCCACTCGCAGGCGCGGCGGATCGGCGCACAAACGGCACCGGTCGCGCTTGAGACGTCCGAGCGCCGGTCGCTCATCGCCGGTCGCTCATCGTAACGTGCCTGAACGACTGGCGCGGCACGCGAGGGCGGGTGCCGCCGGTGATCGATGCGCCGGCCGCGTTGGCGACCGTGCCGCGCCGGGCTTGATCCGCGTTCCGTCCGCTGCCAGGCGCCTCGGTGGCGCCGATCGCAGTCGGGAACACGGTGGTCATCGCCAGAGCCTTTCCATCCCGACACCGCACGCCGCGCGGGTCCACGCAGGGTGCAGAAGCTTCTTGGGTGACACTTCCTGAGTGCGCTCGGACGGCGCCGCCTTGCCAGCGCGAAGGCTGGCCTGCGACCCGAAAACCGTGTTCACCTGGACAACGCCATCACACCGCGACGCGTTCGCGCGCCACGGGTCGTCGTTCGACTCGGCACGGCTTAGGCTCGGCTCGGCTTAGGTTGGCTTACACTGGCGGCGGCATCGACACGCGCCGGCAGAAGCTTTGGCTCTTGATGTTTTCAGCAGAGCAAAATCATTGATACAGAGCAATAGCGAACAAACGCGACGCCTCATTCATCAAACCCGCCGACCGATTGCGCCACCGGCTCGACGACGGAGACCCGGCCGCCGCCTGCGGTCGTTGCGTGCCCGGCGTTGCCCGCCCAGGCCATACCGACGCGCCGCCGCTGGCCCCTCCCGTTTGCCCGTCTTTGCCTTGGGGCAGACGCGCGCGCCGCCGGAACCTGCCGCCCGTGCGTGACTGGAAGTAGCGGATCGGGACGTGCCCAGGCTCCCCGGGCGATACTCTCCGGGCGATACTCTCCGCAGGCTATACTCTCCGCACTGGCGCGAACCCGCCCCGCCGCCTACGTTACCCGGCGCATGCTGACCGACCTTCCGAACCTGCTGACGCTGTCACGCATCGCGGCGATCCCGCTGCTGGTCGTCCTGGCCGTGCTGCGCACCCCGGCCACCGACCTCGCGGCCTGCATCTTGTTCAGCACCGCCGCCATCACCGACTATTTCGACGGCCACTTCGCCCGCAGCCGCCGCCAGCAATCCGACCTCGGCCGCATGCTGGATCCGATCGCCGACAAGCTGCTGGTCGGCGCCGCCCTGATGCTGCTGGTGGGCGAGGCGCGGCTCAGCCACTGGGGCCTGTATCCGGCCATCGTCATCATGCTGCGCGAAATCCTGGTCAGCGGGCTACGCGAATACCTCGCCGGCATCCGCATCGGCCTGCCGGTCACCCGGCTTGCCAAGTGGAAGACCGGCTTCCAGATGGGCGCGCTCGGCACGCTGCTGGCCGGCGATTCCGGCGCCACGCCGCTGCACCTGTCCTTCCTGCCGGTCAGCCTGATCGGCGAGGCAATGCTGTGGGTCGCCGCCGCGCTCACGCTGCTGACCGGCTGGGACTATCTCACCGCCGGGCTGCGTCATAGCGGCGCCGCCGGCACCTCGCGCGCCGACCCTCTGCCGCCGGCCGGGTAAGCACAGCGCTTGCAAGTCCTCGGCATCGTCGGCTGGTCCGGCAGCGGCAAGACCACGCTGCTCACCGCGCTGATTCCGCGCCTGCGCGCCGCCGGCGTGACCGTCTCCACCATCAAGCACGCGCACCACGGCTTCGACATGGACCGGCCGGGCAAGGACACCTACCGTCATCGCGAAGCCGGCGCGCGCGAGGTGCTGGTCGCCACCGCCCGACGCTGGGCGCTGCTGCACGAGGTGGACGGGCCGGAGCCGGCGCTGCCCGACCTGCTGGCCCGCATGGCGCCGGTGGACCTTGTCCTGGTGGAGGGCTTCAAGACGCACGAATTTCCGAAACTCGAGGTGCATCGCCCCGCCCTGGGCAAGCCGCCGATCTGGCCCGATTGGCCCGATGTCGTCGCCGTCGCCACCGACGCGAAGCTGACCGACTGCCCGCGCACGGTTCTGGCGTTGGATGACCCGGCCGCGATCGCCGCCTGGATCATGGCCTTCCGGCGAATTCAACCCGGTGCCTCAACGGGTCCTTGAGCGAACGGCGCCGCGAGGGCACAGTCCGCCTGCGCCGGCCTAACCGGGTCCCGGCCGCGCCGTCGAACAGTCCCGGTGGGAGCCCTGCGGTATGCGGCGAATCGTCTTCCTCGGCCTGCTGGTGCCGCTCGCCGGCTGCGGGTACAACACTTGGTCAGGCCTGCCGTTCACCACGGGTTCCAACCCGAATATGCCGCAGGGCGACAGCGAGAACATGCGCCGGGCGATGGGCGAGCCGGCCAGCATACAGCCGTTGACGACCGAGCCGGGTGATGTCTGGCCGGGGCCGATCAAGCCGCCGCCGACCTTGCAGGATCTGGAAAGCCAGAGCGGCGAGCCGGAGCAGCCGCTGCCGCCGGTCGGCAGCAGCACCCCGCCCGGCTCCAACCAGCCCGGTCTCGCGCCGCTGCCATCCACGCAGCCACAAGCGACTTTCCCGGGCCAATCCACGGCGCCCGGGGTGGGCCCCACCGCGACGCCGCCCGCCGGGCAGGTCTACCAGACCAACCGGGGCCCGGCCGTCTCCACCGGCGGCACCAGCAACTACCAGACCATCACGACCCCTGGCACTGGCGGACAGTCGATCGTGGTGCCGAACGGCAACGGCACCAGCACCGTCATTCATCCGAACGGCACGGTGGAAACCGTGCCCACCCCCAAGTGATCCGCGCGGCATGGCCGACCCAGGTGATCCACGCGGCATGGCCGACCCAAATGACCCGCGCGGCATAGCCCGCGACGCGCGCGCGCCGCTGACAGTCCTGTGGTTCGCCTGGTTGCGCGAGCGCACCGGCACCGCCGAGGAGCAGGTGTCCCCCCCCGCGGACATCGCCACCGTCGGCGCGCTGATCGACTGGTTGAGCGCGCGCAGTCCCCGCCACGCCGCGGCCTTCCAGAACCGCCGCACGGTGCGCTGTGCCGTCAACCAGGACTTCGCCGACCCGGCCACGCCGGTCCGCCCCGGCGACGAGGTGGCGTTCTTCCCGCCCGTGACGGGCGGCTGAGGCGATGGCCCCCCACGCCTCCTCCCCGTGCGGCAAGGCCCCGGCGCAGCGCCGCGCGCAGGTGCGCGAACAGGTCCGTGTGCAGGTCCGTGTGCAGACGGGGGACTTCGACGTCGGCGCCGAATTCGCCGCGCTGACCGCGGGACACACCGACATCGGCGGGATCGGCTGCTTCGTCGGCACCGTGCGCGCCAACCCCGACGGCCCGCCTCTGGAAGCTCTGACCCTCGAGCACTATCCGGCCATGACCGAGCGCGCGATCGCCAACATCGCCGCCGAGGCCGGGCGACGCTGGTCGTTGCTCGGGTGCACCGTGGTCCACCGCGTCGGGCGCATGGTGCCGGGGGAGAACATCGTGCTGGTGCTGGCCGCCTCCGCGCATCGCCAGGCGGCCCTGGACGCGACCGCGTTCCTGATCGACTGGCTGAAGACGCAGGCGCCCTTCTGGAAACAGGAATCCTTCGCCGACGGCTCCGCCACCTGGGTGGACGCACGCGAGACCGACGATGCCGCCGCGGCGCGGTGGGGCGCCCGCTGAACTTTCCCGTCCCCTTGAGGACTTGGGACGCGAACCGGACCAAGGTCGGGGGGAGGGACCGACGCGGCACGAAACCTCAGTGCGACTCTGCGACCACCCCCTCCCCCCAACCTTGGTCCGCTTCGCGGCCCAAGCCCTCAAGGAGGGGGAGAGCCGTCCCCGGCCATGATGGTGAGGGTCATGCAGCCGGAAAAAATGCGAGCTGCTGGGAGCCAACGTGGCGAATTGACACCGCGCGCAGCCGATGGCATGGCCGCCCGCTCGCGCGGGGCCCGCCCGCCGGATCTCGACACGGGGCCATCGAATGGCAAAGACCGAACTCGGCACCAAGCGTGTTTGCGTCGCCTGCAGCACCCGCTTCTACGACCTGGCGAAGGTGCCCGCGCTCTGCCCGAAATGCGGCACCGAGCAGCCGATCGAGCAGCCGCGGCCGCGCCGCCCCGGGGGCAATGTGTCCGACCAGCGGCCGATCAAGAAGCCGGCACCGGTGGCGGGGACGGAGGACGCCGATCTGGTGGAGGTCGAGGGCGTCGAGGACGAAGCCGAAGAGGACGTGCTGGAAGACACCTCGGACCTCGAGGACAGCGACGATCCGATTGGTGCCGAGATCGAGGTCGCGCCCGACGCCGACGAAACCGAGCGCTGATCTCGCGCCTCCCGCCCCACGCCTTCCGCCCCATCCTTCCCGCCCCATCCTTCCCGCCATGCGCGGGAGGGTGGTATGTCGGCACGTTGGTGGCGGGCTTCCTTGCCGCTGGCCGGGCGCAGTCCCATACTCCCGGTCATGCAGACGTGCATCAGCGTGACCCTGAACGGTGAAGACCGCAGTTTCGACGGGCCGCTGAGCGTCGATGACCTGCTGGGCACACTCGGGCTCGACCGCCGCAAGGTCGCGATCGAGCGCAACGAAGCGATCGTTCCGCGTTCGAGCTATGCCGAGACCTGGCTGGCCAGCGGCGACGCACTTGAGATCGTGCATTTCATCGGTGGAGGCTAGATGATGGACGGAACAATCCACGCTGATGACACCTGGACCGTTGCGGGGCGGCGCTTTCGCTCGCGGCTGATCGTCGGCACCGGGAAATACAAGGACCTGGAGGAAACCGCGGCCGCGATCGAGGCGAGCGGGGCGGAGATCGTTACCGTGGCGGTCCGGCGCGTCAATCTGTCGGATCCCAAGGCGCCGATGCTGCAGGACCACGTCGATCCGAAGAAGATCACCTACCTGCCCAACACCGCCGGCTGCCACACCGCGAACGACGCGGTGCGCACGCTGCGCCTAGCGCGCGAGGCAGGCGGCTGGAACCTGGTCAAGCTGGAGGTGCTGGGACCGCCCCCGCTGCTGTATCCGGACATGCCCGGGACGTTCGAGGCGGCGACGGCGCTGATCAAGGATGGGTTCGAGGTGATGGTCTACTGCGCCGACGATCCCCTGGCGGCGAAGCGGCTGGAGGAGCTGGGCTGCGTCGCGATCATGCCGCTGGGCGCGCCGATCGGCTCCGGGCTTGGCCTGCAGAACCCGGCGATCCTGAGCATGATGATGGAGCAGGTGAAGGTGCCGTTCCTGGTTGATGCCGGGGTGGGCACCGCCTCGGACGCCGCGATCGCGATGGAGCTGGGGTGCGACGCGGTGCTGTTGAACTCGGCGATCGCGCTGGCGAAGGACCCGGTGCGGATGGCCCGCGCCATGAAGCTGGCGGTGGAGGCGGGGCGGCTGGCGTATCTGGCCGGGCGGATGCCGCGGCGCATGGGGGCCGATCCGTCCAGCCCGCTGACCGGGCTGATCCGCTAGCTGCCGTCGGCATCGCCCACCCTCGCCATCGGATCGTCGCCCGGTGGCAGGCAGTTGCACGGGGCCTGCTTGCGGCCTTGACCCGAGCGTTCCAGGTGCCAGGCGATTGGTGGTCTGACGCTGTGGCCGCCGATCGCTGGAGCCGGCGGCCTTCGATCGACTGCTGTGCGAAGCGGCGTCGGGCGCGTTATCAACCCCTCCGCAGACCACCGAGGTGATTCCACAGCGGGCATTACAGAACGCATATGGGGCAAAGCCCCGGCCTTCCTTCGGTTCACTCGATTGCCCTGGCCTGCAAATCTGGCGGTTGCGGACGCGGCCTTGGTCGGCTTATGCAACCGGCGGGATGGATCGGGCAGACACACTCGCGACGCTTGCGCACCAGACCGTCACGTTCGCGGACGGCATGACGCTGGAATGCGGCGTCAGCCTGCGGCGGCTGGATGTGGCGTATCGCACCTATGGCACATTGAACGCCGCGCGCAGCAACGCGGTGCTGGTCTGCCATGCGCTGACCGGGGATCAATACGTCGCCGAGCCGCACCCGATCACCGGCAAGGAGGGCTGGTGGGAGATGGTGGTGGGGCCGGGCCGATCGGTGGACACCGACCGGTTCTTCGTCATCTGCGCCAACGTGCTGGGCGGCTGCATGGGCTCCACCGGTCCGCGCAGCCAGCGCGACGGCGACGGCACGGGTGACGGCCCGACCGACACTGGGCCGTGGGGCACCGAGTTCCCGCCGGTCACCATCCGCGACATGGTCCGCGCGCAGAAGCGGCTGATCGAGCATTTGGGGATCGCGCGTCTGTTCGCGGTGATGGGCGGTTCGATGGGCGGGATGCAGGTGCTGGAATGGGTGGCGCTGTATCCCGACGCGGTGTTCGCCGCGCTGCCGATCGCCACCGCGTCCTATCACTCGGCGCAGAACATCGCCTTCCACGAAGTCGGGCGGCAGGCGATCTTCGCCGATCCGGACTGGCAGGGCGGCCAATACTGGCGGTCCGGCAAGGTGCCGGCGCGCGGGCTGGCGGTGGCACGCATGTGCGCGCACATCACCTATCTGTCGGAGCAGGCGCTGACGCGCAAGTTCGGCCGGCGGTTGCAGAACGCGCCGAAGGACCCCAGCGAGGCGATCACCCTGTTCGGCGACATGTTCGAGGTCGAGAGCTACCTGCACCACCAGGGCAGCACCTTCGTGCACCGCTTCGATGCCAATTCGTATCTGACCATCACCCGGGCGATGGACTATTTCGACCTGGCGGCCGATCACAAGGGCGATCTCGCCAACGCGTTTCGCGGCACGCGGACACGGTTCCTGCTGGTGTCGTTCACCTCCGACTGGCTGTTCCCGACGGCCGAGAGTCGCGCCGTCGCGCGCGCATTGAACCGCGCCGGGGCGAATGTCAGCTTCGTCGAGATCCCGTCCGACAAGGGGCATGACGCGTTCCTGCTGGACGAGCCGGATTTTCATCGCACCCTGGCGGGCTTTCTGGCCGGCTGTGCGGAGCATGCGGGACTGGACGTATGAGACTGGGCGCATGACCACGCACGATCCAATCCGTTTCGTCGCCAAGAACATGCGGGTCGATCTGCGGCTGATCGCCGAGATGATCGCGCCCGGCACGCGGGTGCTGGATATCGGCAGCGGCGACGGCTCGTTGATCGAGCATCTGTTCCGCACCAGGGGCTGCGACGCGCGCGGCATCGAGATCGACATGAGTGAGGTGATCCGCTCGGTCGCCTACGGCCTGCCGGTGATGCATGGCGATGCCGACACCGACCTGGCGCACTATCCGGACGGCGCGTTCGACTACGTGGTGCTGTCGCGCACCTTGCAGGCGGTGGAGCAGCCGCGCGTGGTGCTGCGTCAGATGCTGCGCATCGGCACGCGAGCGGTGGTGAGCTTCCCGAATTTCGGCCACTGGCAGTTGCGGCTACAGCTTTTCACGCGCGGGCGGATGCCGATGACGCGGACCTGGGACCGGATGTGGTACGAGACGCCGAACATCCATCCCTGCACGATCCACGACTTCTTCGATCTGTGCGCGACGGAGGGCTACGTGGTCGAGCGCTGGCTGGCGGCCGACGACGCCGGTCGGCGCGCGCCGTGGCGGCGCTTTCCGCATTTGGCAAACCTGTTCGGCGAACAGGGATTGTTTCTGTTGCGGCGGAAATAGCGCGCGGCGGATTGCAGCATCCCGGTGCCGGCGGGATCAGTCGGGTAGCCGGCGGGCCGCGAACCCATGGAGCGGCCGCGGCATTGGCCGCCACCGCATCCCGGGGTTCGCTGTTCGGCTCAGCCCTGGCCGTTGTCCGTCGGCTGATAGAGGTACACCTTCGACGCGTGCGCCGCCGGGCTCAGCGAGGTGACGCCAATGGCGAGGCCCAGAAGGGCCGCCAGCGTGAGGAACATGGTCTTCATCGTCATTCTCCTATTGGTGAGGGCGGCGATGGCCACCCCTCGGAAGCGATCGACAGATAGCGAGGCCATCACCGGATCGCTGTTAAATTCGACGCCAGGATTCTAAACTCCGATTTAGTGGTCATCGCGGACCTTCGGTCATATCTGCGTGAGGGCCACTGGCCCTGACCGACAATGGACCAAGCCGGCAATGGACAAAGCCCGCCATTGGACGAACACCGGCAATGGACGACCTGCGGGGACCCGCCCACACCACGTCGAAAGCGGCTCCCCCTTTCCATGCGGAGCGAACGTGATGCATATGACGTTATCGCGTGAACACGATGATGTGATGCGTGAAGGAACGGAGACTCCCCTGGCAAGGATCCTTGTCATCGAGGACGACGACGGCACGGCCGAGGAGGTCCTGACGGCGCTCGGCGATCATGGCTATCTGCCGGAACGCGCCTCCAGCGGAACGGAGGGGCTTGAGCGTGCTCAGGCCGGCGGCTGGGATGTGCTGGTGATCGATCGCATGCTGCCCGGGCTGGACGGGCTGGCGGTGATAGAATCGTTGCGTAACAATCATATTATGACGCCGGTGCTGGTGCTTAGCGCGCTGGGCGGGGTCAACGACCGGATTCGTGGATTGCGCGCCGGCGGCGACGATTATCTCGCCAAGCCGTTCGCGCTGGGCGAGCTGGTGGCGCGGCTGGAGGCACTGCTGCGCCGGCCCGCCGCGCCGCGCGAGACCATCCTGCGCGTCGGGACGCTTGAACTCGACCTGCTGGGCCGTGTTGCCCGGCGCGGCCATCGCGCGCTCGACCTGCTGCCGCGCGAGTTCCAGCTACTGGACTACATGATGCGCCGCGAGGGCCAGGTACTGACCCGAGCAATGCTGCTCGAGCACGTTTGGAACTACCGCTTCGTGCCGCAGACCAATCTGGTCGACGTGCATATCGGTCGGCTGCGCCGCAAGCTCGACGGACCCGACGAGACGCCGATGATCCTGAGCGTGCGCGGCGTCGGATTTATGCTCCATGCGCCTGCTTGAACTGCTGCGTTCGACGCCGTTCCGCTGGGCGCTGCTGGTCGCCGCGGCCTTTGTCGTCTGCATCCTGGTGCTGTTCGGATTCTTCTATTGGCAGACGACGATGTACGTGACCGCCAACATCGACGGCGCGATCGTGGAGGAGGCGAATCTCCTGGCGGGTGATCCGCCCACCGAGGGGAATCGCGAGGTCTTGGAAGCCATCGCCCGCCGGCTGCGCGACGACCCTCGCCGGGTCAAGCTCGCCGCATTGTTCAGTCCGGAGGGCCAACGGATCGCCGGCAATATGATGACACTGCCTGCCGACCTTCCGCTGGACGCAAGCGCACACGCGGCGTCAGTGGTGCGCATCGACGCCGGCGGGCGCGAACCGCAGACCGTCCGCGCCGTCGGCATCCGGCTGACCACGGGCGACATACTGGTGCTCGGGCGCGACGCGCAGGAGGTGCGCTGGACCGCCGCCATCGTCGGCCGGGCACTCGCCCTGGGGCTGCTGCCGGCCACCTGCCTGGCGCTGCTGGCCGGTGCCTGGCTCAGCCTGCGGGCGCACCGGCACATCGAGGCGCTGGGGCGCCAGGCCAGCCGCATCGTCTCCGGCGGCCTGCAGGAGCGGCTGCCGATCCGCCGCTCGCGCGACCCGCTTGACCGGCTCGCCGCCATCGTCAACCGGATGCTCGACGAAATCGAAACGTTGGTGCGCGCACTGGCCGGCGTCGGTGAGGACATCGCGCACGATATCCGCACGCCACTGACGCGGGTGCGGGCGACGCTGGAGCGGGGCCGCGAGCAGGCGCGGACATTGGACGAGCTGCAGGCGCTGAACGACCGCGCCATCGCCGGACTCGACCAGTCGCTGGCGATCGTCACCGCGCTGCTGCGCATCGCGGAACTCGACCAGGAGCGACGTTTCGGCGAACTGGACGTCGCGCCGCTCAGCCAGATCGTCCGGGAGGTCGGCGATCTTTATGATCCGATCGCCGAGGACAAGGGGGTCGCGCTGCTGGTCGAGGCGGCGGATGCCATCGAGGTGATCGGCGATCGCGACCTGCTGTTCGAGGCGGTGGCGAACCTGGTGGACAATGCGGTCAAGTTCACGCCCGCCGGCGGGTCGGTGCGCATCGGTCTGCTGCCCGGCGCGGACGGCCCGGTCATTCGGGTCGAGGACACCGGCCCCGGGATCGCCGAGGCCGAGCGCGAGGCGGTGACCAGGCGCTTCTATCGCGGCGACAAGAGTCGGGGCACCAAAGGCGTCGGCCTCGGCCTCAGCCTGGTCGCCGCGATCGTCAAGCGACACGGTTTCAGCCTCGTTATCGGCGAGGTCACCGGCCGGCGGCCGGGCAGCGTGGTGGACATCGTCTGCCGCGGCGCACGGCCGACGCTGGCGGGCGAGACGGCGGGACGGGACCTGGCGGCACGCGAGATGGCGTCGGTTCCCGCGCCGGTGCCTCGCCTTGCGGCACAATGACGGCGATCCCGCAACCTTCACGGTGCGTAGCGCCCGCTTCAGCCAAGAAGCAAACGCGGCCGCCGTCCTACAGGCGAGAGGATCATTCAGGCGGCGATGCGCAGCCGGCCCTTACGGACGCGCGACGGGGTGATCCGTACTTCGACATTCTGTCCAAGCTGGCTCAAAGCCATGAGGAGCCGATCAATCGAAAATTTCGTAATCCGACCGCGCAGCAGAGCGGAAACGCGCGGCTGATCCATGCCCATCAGTTCACCGGCGCGTGTCTGTGTCAGACCACGTTGCTTGATGATGACACCGATCCTGCGCATCAATTCGGCGCGTAGCACCAGCTCGTCGGCATCGGCGAGGCCGAGCGCATGAAATGCACTTTCAGTTGATCCGGTCATCCGCCGCTTCTGATCCATTCCGCGTAGTCTCCCTCGGCCCATCGCAGCCGCGTCTTGACCATGTCCATCTCTCGCGCGGGCGTCGCGATGCCCCTTTTGGCTTTCTTCTGAAACGCGTGCAGGACGTAGACGATGCCAGCAAAACGGACAGTGTACACCGCCCGGAAAGTGTCACCGTCATGAGCCTCCACAATCTCCAGCACGCCTGCACCATGAAAACCCTTCAACGGCTTCACCCCGAGGTGCTTTCCGCCGATCTGGGCCAGATACAGTGCGTGTCCGACCTCGCGAACGACGTCGGGCGGAAACGCAAGAAGATCCTCCTTGGCCGAGCTGGCCCAACGGAGCGGTTTCATATCATCTGGCGTACTATAGCAAAACTGACATAGGTGAGCAAAGCCAGGCTTGGCACGTCAAATGAGCCTGCCGGCCGCGTCGTGGCATATGAAGCCGACGGTGGCGTCACGTGATCTGCACCGCCTGCACCGCTTCCTCCAGCTCCGCGAAGCTCGGCATGTGCTCGTTCGGCACCATCTTGCGCCCGGACTCAACGCTGACCTGCGGCGCGTTGCCATGCAGGTGGGTCACCAGCACGGCGCGAATGACCTCGAAATACTTCGCCTCCTCCAGCACCACGCCATTCAGCCGCTCGGCGAAGGGCCCCACCATCCCATAGGCGAGCAGAACGCCGAGGAAGGTCCCGGTCAGCGCGCTGGCGATCATCCCGCCGAGGATCGCCGGCGGCTGGTCGATGTGCGACATCGTCTTGATCACGCCGAGCACTGCCGCGACGATGCCCAGTGCCGGCAGCCCGTCCGCCATGGTCTGCAGCGCGTGAGCGCCGTGCAGCTCCTCGTTCAGCGTCTTCTTCAACTCGCGCGCCATGACGTCTTCGATCTGGTTCGGATCGTCGGCGTTCATTCCCACCATGCGCAGGTAGTCGCAGATGATCGCGCTGGCACGATGGTTGGCGAGGACCTTCGGAAATTTCTGAAAGGCCGGGCTCTCCTCCGGTTTCTCGATATGCGGCTCCAACGCCATGTTGCCCTTCGTGCTGGCCAGCCGCATGAGGTAGTAGAGCAGGCTCAGCAGATCGACGTAGTCGAGTTTGGTGAAGGCCGCTCCTTTGACGATCTTGCCGAAGCCGCCGATCATATGCTTCACGTCGTGCATGCTGTTGCCCATGAAGAAGATGCCGATGGCGGCGCCGCCGATGGTCCACATCTCGAACGGCAAGGATTCGGCCAGCGGCGCGATGCTGCCGCCGGAGACCAGGTAGCTGCCGAACACGCACACCATCAGAAAAAGGAGGCCGCCGATCGTCAGCATGAGTGCGCGATCACGGCGTGGCCGGCGACGCGGGTGGCGCGACGGATGGCGGAGCGAACGACGGGACGAATGACGGAACGAATGACGCGGCGGATGACGGGGCGAATGTCGGGGCGAATGTCGGGGTGGACGGCGCGTCGGGAAGCGCGGCGGATGACGGCGCGGATGACGGGGTGGCCGGCGCGGCAGACGACGGCGCGGACGATGGGGCGGATGACGGGGCGGACGGCCCG
>PLXO01000335.1 GCA_003151425.1 Acetobacteraceae bacterium | reverse complement strand
GGGCTTTGCCCCCTGGACCCCCACTAAAGGCGGAGCCTTTAGAATCCATCCATTTGGGCGTGGGGCACGAGAGGGGGGACTGGGCCGGGCTGGGCCGTTGCCATCACACCGGCCGATCGCCGGTGTGATGGCGCGACCCAGCCCGGCCCAGTCCCCCCTCCCGTGCCCCACACCCAAAAAGAGGGGTCCAGGGGCGAAGCCCCGGCCTGGCTTCATTCAAGCGAAGACGCTGCCGGTTGTCGTCGATGACACTGCCGGTCAGGTCCAGCCCGCCGGTCAGATCGATGCCAGCGACCAGCCCGGCATCGTTCAGCAGGGTCGACTGCGTGCCGTCGGGCGAAATCAGCACCAGCTTGCTGTCGGCCGCCAGCAGGTTCGTGTCGGTGACGGTCACCTCGATCTGCTGAACGCGGATACCGGCGGTGACGGCGAGCGTGTGGCTGACGGTCGCACCTGGCGCGATGGTGACTGTCGTGCTGTCGGTCACCGTCTTGGTGACCTGGTTGGCGCTGGTCGATTGCTCGGTCCAGGCGCGCGCGAGGTTGACGGCCACGTTAGCGTCGATCACGCCGAAGCCAAGGTCCTCGGAAAACTGCATGCCGCCGCCGTTCCAGTCGGTGGCACCGTTGATGGTGAAGCTGCCGGTACTGGGTGGCGGGGCGTAGGCCGAATCGGCCAGGATCTCCTGGACGTCGCGCCAGCCGAGGCCCGGGTTGACGCTGATAATCAGGCTGACGATCGCCGAGACCGTGGGCGCCGCGTAGGACGTTCCGTACCCGAACCCATAGGAATCGCCGCCCGGCAACGGCACGGCGACGTTGTCGCCGATCGCGGCGACCAGCAGGCCCGGGCCTGGATTGGAGTACGACGCGACCTCGCCGTCGGGATCGCTGGCGGCGACGGCGATCACGTCCGGATTGGCGGTGATCGGCTGCAGCGCGACGGTGTTGGCGTCGGCGCGGTCGTTGCCGGCGGCGAACACCACGATATCGCCCAGTCCCCAGCGGCCATATTTCACTGCCGTATCAAGGGCGCGATACCAGGACGCGAAATCCGGGTCTGTCGGCTCGCCGACAGCGTAGCCGCTGAACACCCAGGAGTTGTTGATCACCTCACCGACGGCGCTGGCATATTGCAGTGCATCGACGAAGGTGCTGAACGGCACGTTGCCGAAGGTGACCTTGACGCCGATGATCTCGGCGTTCGGCGCGATCCCGACCGGCAGTCCATTCGTGCCGGAATCGCCGATCTCGCCCGAGGTGGTGGTGCCGTGATATCCGCCGGCCGGCTCGCCGAGGTAGGAGGAAGACGCGCGGCCGATTCTGTATGAGGGCCCGACGGCGAAACTGCGCGACAGGGCGTTGGAGAAATCGCCGTACAGCTTCGTCGTGGCCGAATCGAACCCGTCATCGATCAGCGCGACGGAGGTGCGCAGGCCGGTCGAGTAACGCCACGCCGCGAGGACGTTGCTGCCATAGACCGTCGTGGTTCCGTAGGTGTAGCCGTCGAGCTGGTCCTCGACGAAGCCGGTGGGTGCCACTGGATGGACGATCCCGGCCGACGCGACGGTATCGTCCGAGGCGCTCGCTTGCGTGCCGGCTTGCGCCGTGGCGGGCACGCTGGCAGCGGCGTTCGTGTTTGGATCGGGGCCTGAATCCGGCGGAACCAGCAGGATGCCGTCATCCGCGGCATCGCCGGAGCCCGGCGCCCAGCCGTGTCGTAACGTCCGCATTCCCCGTCTCCAGCCCGTTCCACGGGCACGACAATCCGGTGGGGAGATGAATGCCCGGTTAAGCGGGGCGGATCAAATCAATTGTGAAACCGAACGGCGCAACGAATGACGTGTGTCGGCTGTCCGACGTACGGGACCGCTCCCCCAACCCTTGGTTCGGTTCGCGGCCCAAGCCCCCAAGGGAAGGGGGAGAAAATGTTTAGGTCGGTATGATACGTTAGCGATCAGGCCGCGGCACGGAAGGTGCGCGGTATTCCGGCCTTCGGCACCTGGCCGTGCATCGGCTCGGCAGGCAGGCCCTCGTGCAGCAGCCGGCGTGCGTCGATCAGTTTCGGCAGATCTATTCCGGTGGCGAAACCCATGCTTTCCAGCATGAACACCAGGTCCTCGGTGACCACGTTGCCGGAGGCGCCGGGCGCGTAGGGGCAGCCGCCCAGGCCGGCGAGGCAGGAATCGAAGGCGCGGATGCCTTCCTCCAGTCCCGCCAGCGCGTTGGCGATGCCGAGGCCGCAGGTGTCGTGCAGGTGCAGGCCATACAGTTTACCGCCGATCGCATCGCGCGTAGCCCGCACCACCTCCTTGATCTGCGCGGGGTGCGCGTAGCCGACCGTGTCGGCGAGCATGATCTGGTCGACGCCGGCGTCAGCCAGCCCCTTGGCCAGCGCAACCGTCTTCGCGACGGGCACCACGCCGTCGATCGAGCAGCCGAACGCGGTGGAGCAGCCGGCGACCACCGGAACTTTCCGAGGTTGCGCGCCCAGCCAGGCCATGATCTCGCGCATCATCTCGATCGATTGCGCCGGCGTGCGGTTGAGGTTGGCCATGCTGTGGCCGTCGCTGACCGACACCGGAATGCTGATCTTGTGCACGCCGGCGTGGTAGGCGTTCTGCACGCCACGCAGGTTCGGCGCCAGCGCCTGGACGACCAGGCCGGGGACGCTGGCCAACACTTGCGCGACCACCTCCGGCGTGTCGGCTAGCTGCGGAATGACGCGCGGCGGGACGAAGCTGCCGACCTCGATCTCGCGCACGCCGGCGGCGGCGATGGCCTGGATCCAGCGCACTTTCGCCTCGGTGGCCATGCGCGTCTTGGCAATCTGCAAGCCGTCGCGCGGGCCGACCTCGCAGATGGAAACGAACGTTGTCATGGCGGGCGTGCCTCGCAGGTCATAATGCAGTCGGGACACTTGCACTTGGCGAGCCGAATTTCCAGCCCCACGCAAGTTCAAGTCCGCCGCCCGCCACGCCCTGGCAGCCGCACGGTCCACGTGGGTAGTTTCCGAATCTACCGGCGCTGGTCGCTGTTCCTACATACGGATGACGCGCGACAATCGTGGCTTGCTTACGACGGCCGTGAGAGCATCAGACCCATTCGCCCTGGGGGGGAACCGCCGTGTATCTGTCCTCTGAAAGTCTTTTGGTCATACTGTTGGTCGGTCTGGTCGCCGGATGGTTGGCCGGTCAGATCGTGCAGGGAACCGGCTTCGGCCTCATTGGCGATATGGTCATCGGCGTCATTGGTGCCTTCATTGGCGATTGGTTGTTTCCGCAACTGGGCCTCCGTCTTGGCATAGGAATTCTCGGCGCGATCATCAACGCCACCATCGGCGCCATCCTGCTGCTCTTCATCCTCAGGCTCGTCCGAGGCCGCGGCCGCTGGAACACGGGCTGGGGCCGCCGCTGGTGGTAGTCGCCGGAATAATATCTGATAAATAACAATTATATCTGACAGAAATCCACACTTGGCTGGCGCCGGGAGGCGGGCAGACAGGCCTGGCTACGCACTCTGCGCCAGAGCGCGAACGTCACCGACGGACAACCCCTGCAGCCCGAACGTCGGCAGGATGTCGTTGCCGGCGCGCAGATCGCGGCCATACAGCGCGGACAGCACCTCGACGCCAGCCTCGTGCACGCGGGCGTTGGTGCCCGCGACGCCGGCTAGTTGAATGAGAGGGGCAATGATGAATGGGATGTCCTGCGTGATCCAGCGCGACTCCAGCGTCGCCGGGCCAGCCATATCGTCATCGCCAAGAGCGTGCATCGCCTTGAACATGTCCGCAACCGGCCCTTGCGGAACGTGATAGGTAAAATGGAGGAACTCCGCGAAGGTCTGCACGTGCGCAGCAAACGCGGCTGCCGTTGCAAGGCGCTCGCGGTCGAGCGCCACCGCGAAGCGCGACACCGCCTCGGTTGCATATTCGAACGGATGCCACCGCTCGGCGCGTTCCATCCGGGTAAAGTTGGCGAGGACCATGGCGAGATGTGCCTGGCCATTCACGTTGGACAGCGTCGCCGCGATCACGTCCTTCAGCCCGGCGAACCGCTTGCCGAACAAGGTCTCGCACAAGGCCAGGCCGGCCGCCGATGCGGTGGCGGGCAGTGTCGCGCATTCAATCCGGTCACGCACGAACCAGATGTGGACGCCAGCCGGCCCGTCCGCGCGGCTATAGGCGACCGTCGTCCCCAGCGCCACGATGGGCGCGGCCACATGTCGCGCAGACAAACGCTGCGCCAGATAGATCGAGCCGAGCGAGCAGTGCGAGCTGATGATGACGATCTGATCGGGGCGAATGAGCGGCGCGATCATATCCATGATCTTGCGGTGCGCTTCACACGGCAACGCCAGCAGGACGACGTGCGCGGCGGCGATGGCGGTTTCGCAGGTCGCCGCGACCGTCGGGTGGAAGGTGCCGCTCAGCGCACCGGTGGCGGCAAGTGCCTCACCCGCGGCGAACGCCACGGTGCTGCGACCGGAGGGCGACCAGAGAATTGCCTCATGGCTGCGGGAACACAGGACGGCGGCGGTTGCACGACCTACCGCACCGGCACCAAGGATCGCGATTTTCATCGATGCGGATTCTCCAAACCGGAAAGTTTCACTACAGAGACACAAAGAAGCACAAAACAGCTTCGCGGGAAGCGCATAAAATTTGTCTCAGTGTCTCTGTGGTAAAGCTTCTCACTGGCACCCCAGGATCAGCAACTGTTGTCATTGAGCCGCGGTTGTGACATCACCTCCCGCTCCGGCGATTTCAGCATCCTCGATCAGTTCGTTGTGGGTATGCAAGATTTTTTCACTTGAACTGGTCCGGGCAAGCCGGGCGTGGTCGGCAGCGCGGTGCCCGGCAGGCTTTCGGCGATCATTCGCCTTCCGCCACCCCTAACACCCAGCTCCGAAACAAATCCAGATCTATATTCCCGCCGCTGATCACCAACCCAACCCGCTTCCCGGCCATCCGCTCGCGCTCCTGCAACAGCGCCGCCAGCGGCGCTGCGCCGGCACCCTCCGTCAGATTGTGCGTATCCGTCCAATACGCCCGGATCGCCGCCGCGATCGCATTATCCGATACCGTCACGATCCGCGCAGCCCCCGCTTGGATCAGCGCGAACGCCTCCGCATCCGGCTGCCGCACCGCCATCCCATCCGCCAGCGTCTCGGCTCTGTTCAGTGCCACCAGATGCCCCGCCGCCAGCGACCGAGCGTACGGGTCGGCGCCCGTGCTCTGCACGCCGACGATCTCCGTCGCCAACCCCAGCAGATCTCGCGCCCGAATGGCCCCACAGATCCCGGACCCCAACCCAATCGGCACATACAGCGCATCCAGCGGTGGCGCCGCTTCGAACAACTCCAGCGCCCAGGTCGCCACCCCCAGCACCAGGTCGCGCGCGAACGAGGGCGCGAACTCCAACCCTTCCGACGACGCCAGCGCCGTCGCGTGCTCGCGCGCGTCCTCGAAATCCGCACCGTGCTCGATCAGCCGCGCCCCCAATGCGCGCATCGCGGCGTTCTTCTCCACGCTGTTGCCGTGCGGCACGACCACCGTCACCGGCACGCCGTAGCGCCGGCCGGCATACGCCAGCGACTGCCCGTGATTGCCCCGCGTCGCCGAAACGATCCCGCGCACGCCATCGCGCTCGCGCGCCAGTCGCTCGGCGTAGATCAGTCCGCCGCGCAGCTTGAACGCGCCGGTCGGAGTGTGGTTCTCGTGCTTGACCCACACCTCGGTCCCGGCGCGCGCCGCCAGCAGCGGCCAGGCGTATTGCGCCGTCCCGGGAAAGGTCTGGTGGATCAGCGCCTTGGCTTCGTGCAGCTCGGGCAAGGAGAACATCGCAGCTCCATTCAGGTGTGGGCGCAACGACCCTGACGCGAAACGATCCACCCCAAAACGACCCACTCCAAAACAGCACGGGCCGCCGCCCGGTTACCCGGACGGCGGCCCGCGAAGCGCTCAGCCGCTAGTAGCGGCTTGGGCCGGGTGCGGGGGCAGCGCCGCCGCCCTCTGCCAGCCGGAGGTTGGTGGCCGCGGCCTTGCCGCGCTCCATCGTGATCTCGTAGCTGACCTTCTGGCCGTCGTTCAGGCCCTTCAAGCCGGCCGCCTGGACAGCGGTGATATGGACGAACACGTCCTTGCCGCCGTCTTGTGGCATGATGAACCCGAAGCCTTTTGTGGCGTTGAACCACTTGACGGTTCCTACAGGCATCTCAGTCGCTCCTTGATGCGCGCGCGCCCCTTGGCGCGCTTGAGGGGGATCGCCTCATCGTGTGAACGCGAACCAACCGGGACGCTGACGAGCAAGGGGCGCATCGACGTCCTGCGCGGTCGCGCTGTTCGGCTCAGGCGAGTTTGAGGTTGGTGGCGGCCGATTTGCCGCGCTCCATGACGACTTCATAGTCCACCTTCTGGCCGTCATTCAGCCCCTTGAGGCCAGCGGCCTGCACGGCGGTGATGTGCACGAAGACGTCCCTGCCGCCATCCTGCGGCATGATGAAGCCATATCCCTTTGTGGCGTTGAACCACTTCACAGTCCCGGTAGCCATAGTTTGCGTCACTCTCCGTCGTGGGGCACCGGGCGAGTTCGCACGGTGCGGTAGACAACCGGCCCTTTGGACGTCTTGAGGGCACCCGAATCCGACGGAAGCGCAGCAAGCCAAGCCAAAATGCGATTGCACACCTTACTTGGCACCGAAACGGCGGGTCCTGTCAATGACGGTCGCGAGATATCTGAGTGCGGTTCACGGGTGCGTCAACAATTAACGTCCGATTAACGCTCTATCGGAGACTGGTCGCAAAAAAAGTCTATGCTTCCACGAAAACGAAAAGGGCGAGCCCGAAGGCTCGCCCGATCCGTTTAGACATCCGTGATCTCCCCCTGGACTTGGCTGTCCAGGGCGCGACCCCAGAGGTTGCGCGATCTCAGAAGTCCATGTCGCCCATGCCGCCGCCGCCCTGTGGCATCGACGGGCCCTTCTTCTCCGGCTTCTCGGCGACCATCGCCTCCGTGGTGACCAGCAGCCCGGCAACCGAGGCGGCGTCCTGCAGTGCGGTGCGCACGACCTTGGTCGGGTCGATGATGCCCGCCTTCACCAGGTCCTTGAACTCGCCGCTCTGCGCGTCGAAGCCGTAGTTGTACTCGTCCTTGTCCAGCGTCTTGCCGGCGATCACCGCGCCGTCCTCGCCGGCGTTCTCGGCGATCTGGCGCAGCGGGGTTTGCACCGCCTTGCGCACGATCTCGATGCCGAAACGCTGGTCGTCGTTGTCGGCCTTCAGCTTGGCCAGGATCAGCGACGCGCGGGCCAACGGGACGCCACCGCCGGGCAGCACGCCTTCTTCGACCGCGGCGCGAGTCGCATGCAGCGCGTCATCGACGCGGTCCTTGCGCTCCTTCACCTCGACCTCGGTGGAGCCGCCGACGCGGATCACCGCCACACCGCCGGCGAGCTTCGCCAGCCGCTCCTGCAGCTTTTCCTTGTCGTAGTCCGAGGTGGTCTCCTCGATCTGCGCCCGGATCTGGCTGCACCGCCCCTGGATGTCGGCCTTCTTGCCGGCGCCCTCGACGATGGTGGTGTTCTCCTTTTCGATCAGGATCTTCTTGGCCTTGCCGAGATCGGCCAGCTTCACGTTCTCGAGCTTGATGCCGAGATCTTCGCTGATCACGGTGCCGCCGGTCAGGATCGCGATGTCTTCCAGCATCGCCTTGCGGCGATCGCCGAAGCCGGGCGCCTTCACCGCGGCGACCTTCAGCCCGCCGCGCAGCTTGTTGACGACCAGGGTCGCGAGCGCCTCGCCTTCCACGTCCTCGGCGATGATCACCAGCGGCCGGCCTGACTGCACGACGCTCTCCAGCAGCGGCAGCATCGGCTGCAGGCCGGACAGCTTCTTCTCGTGGATCAGGATGTACGGGTCGGCCATCTCGGTAATCATCTTCTCCGTATTGGTAATGAAGTACGGAGAGACGTAGCCGCGGTCGAACTGCATGCCNNTCGTTGCCGACCTTCTGCATCGCGTCGGAGATCATCTTGCCGATCTCGACCTCGCCGTTGGCGGCAATGGCGCCGACCTGCGCGGTCTCGGCCGGGGTGGTGATCTTCTTGGAGCGCTTCTTCAGCTCCTCGACCACCGCGATGACCGCCTTGTCGATGCCGCGCTTCAGGTCCATCGGGTTCATGCCGGCGGCGACGGCCTTGGCGCCCTCGCGGACGATGGCCTGCGCCAGCACGGTCGCGGTGGTGGTGCCGTCGCCGGCGATGTCGTTGGTCTTCGTCGCCACCTCGCGCACCATCTGTGCGCCCATGTTTTCGAATTTGTCGGCCAGCTCGATCTCCTTGGCGACGGTGACGCCGTCCTTGGTGATGCGAGGCGCGCCGAAGCTTTTGTCGAGCACGACGTTGCGGCCCTTGGGCCCCAACGTGATCTTCACCGCGTCGGCCAGGATGTCGATCCCGCGCAGCATGCGCGCACGGGCATCCCCGCCGAAGCGAACGTCTTTTGCAGCCATGTGTCAGTCTTCCTTTTGTCTTGGTGGATGCGGGCCCATCGGGGGCGGGCCCATCGGGGGCGGGCCCATCCGGACGAGTCGTCAGGCGGCAGGCCCCGTGTTCAGGCGGCCTTCTTCTTGGCGACGGTGCCTTCGATGATGCCCATGATGTCGGACTCCTTCATGATCAGCAGCTCTTCACTGTCGATCTTGACCTCGGTGCCCGACCATTTGCCGAACAGGATGCGGTCGCCGGCCTTGACGTCGAGCGGAACGAGCTGCCCGGCGTCGTTGCGGGCACCGGGGCCCGCGGCGATGATTTCGCCTTCCATCGGCTTTTCCTTGGCCGTGTCGGGGATGATGATGCCGCCCGCGGTCTTTTCCTCGGCGTTGAGGCGTCGGACCACGACCCGGTCATGCAGGGGACGGAATTTCATTCGGATCGCTCCTGAGTGCGTGAGAGCCAGTGTGATTGTGTTGCTGTCGCTGCCGCCGCGCCTGGCCCCCTATGGGCACCTGCACGGCTGCCTAGCACTCCCCCGAGGAGAGTGCCAGGTTTTTAGGCCGCTGGGTGGATGCCGTCAAGTGGGTCGGCAGCACTCTATGCAGGTGAGTGCTAGGCGGTTGAAATCACTGTCATTTTCCTTGGCATATCGGCAACCGGTTATGTCATGCTGGCGTTATGAGGCAACCAGACGTCCGATAGAGGCGTCGCAGGAGACAGCACAGCGGCCCGGTTGGCCCATCTGACGCAAAGGGACCGAGCATGAGCCTGGCAATGCAGCTCAAGGACTATCGCCTGACCACCGCCGAGATTCTGTATCACCTGCCGGACCACCCGGGGATCCTGCAAACCTATGTCTGGCAGGATCTGGACATCGCGCCGCGCTTTCCGGTGCTGCGCAGGTTTCTCGATTTTTGGCACCGCGAGCTGGACGGCGCGCTGCACTCGGTGCGCGTCGCCTCGACCGGGCTGGTCAAGCCGCCGTCGGTGCGGACACCCGGGGCGTATCTGCGATTGCACTAGCGCGCGTTCGGACTGACGGCGCGGCTGTCGGTGACGGTGGGACGCGCCCGCCAGGTGGTTCGCGCGGTCCTGCCTGGGGGGATGGGCTCGGCGATCACGCCATCGAACTGAGCACCCCTCCGGGGGGCGATCGCAAGGAGAAGCAGACTGTGGCGCTCGGTCAGTCGAAAGAGACGCCGGGCCCCGGACGATCGATCCGCCATTCCATGGCGATTTGGACTGCGATGACTGTTCTGCTCTCGACGGTTCCAGGCCGGGCCGCCGAGACCCCGACGCTGCTCGTACTTCCTCTCGATATGGTCGACACCTCCGGCGAGATTCCTTCACACGCCAAGGAGCACGACGATCGACTGGCGGCATTGACACTATACCTATCGAAAGAGCTGAACGCGCGTGGACTGTACGCAGTCCTCGATCCGATGCCGATCGGGACCGAGATCGACAAAGCGCGGGCCGCTCAACCGCTCGATGATTGCAACGACTGCGAACGTGACCTGGCCCGGCTGGTTCATGCCGATCGGGTGTTGACCGGCAAGGTCGATAAAGTGAGCACATTGATAGGCAGCCTTCGCCTGAGCATCGTAGATGTCGCGACGGGCCACGCCGTATTCGGCCGCGTGCTTGGTTTTCGCGGCGACACGGACGATGCATGGCAACACGCTGTACGGTTTTTCGTCCGCGATCTCGAAGCGACTGACGCACGGCAACGGTGAATGTCGGAGCGCGGATGCCGCGCCTTGTATCGTAAGGCGGAAAAGCCATGCCCCCGGACTTGATCCGGGGGGCATGGCTTGTCCGCCCTACGTATGGGCCAGCTTTGGCAGCACGCGTTCGCCGAACAGCCGCATCGACGCCTCGGCCGCGGCCAGCGGAACGTCGTTGAAGTTGACCTGCAACGAGGCGCTCTCGAAGCCACCCACCTGGTGCTGATACGTCGCGATGGTGTCCAGGATGCGCTCAGGCGTCCCCACCCAGGCGGCGCATTTTTCCACCTGCGTCTCGAACGTCTCGCGCGCCAGCGCGGCGATCACCTGGTCGTAGCCCTTGTAGTCGGCCGAGCTGGTCCCGGACGTCCATGCCGACGCTGCTGCCACCAGTGAACGCAGATACCGCTCCAACGGATCGTGAGCGATCCGTTCCGCCGCCGTCTGGTCCTCGTGGCACAGCATGTGGAACGCCAGCATCACCGTGCCGCGCCCGGGATGCCCGGCCCGTTTCCACGCCTCGCGATAGGTGCCGACCAGCTCGGCCATCGCGCCGCCCGCCATCGGGATCGCCATGATCCCATGCCCCGCCGTCCCGGTCCGCTCGAACGAGTCTTTCGACGCCAGGGCCGCGACATAGAACGGCGGCCGAGGAAGCTGCGTCGGCCGCGGCAGGGAGGTCACGTCGCGGAAACTGTGGAACCGCCCGGTCGCGGTGACCGTCTCCTGCTCCAGCAGTCGCCGCACCTGCTCCATCCCTTCGTCGAACCGCGCGCGGCTGTCGTCCAGTGCGACACCGAAATGGGCGAATTCGTGCGGCAGGAAGGCGCGGGCGAAGCCGACATCCAGCCGCCCGTCGCAGAGCGCGTCGAGCATGGCGATCTCGCCGGCCAGCTTCAGCGGGTTGTTGAACGCCGGCAGCACCGCACCGGTGACCAGCCGCGCGGTGCAGGTGATCTGCGCCGCGGCGGCCAGGAAGATCATCGGGTTCGGGCTGTAGCCGCCATAGGCGTTGAAGTAGTGCTCGATCGTTCGCACGTGACTGTAGCCGTAATGATCGACCAGCCCGACCAGGTGGAGCGCCTCCTGCCAGTAGTCGCGCGCGGATTTTTGGTCCGGGCCGATATCGGGGAAGAACTGGATGCCGACCTGCATGGCGCTCACTTGTGGTTGCTGATGCGATCCATCACCGCGAGCAGTACCCCGGTGACGGTGATGCCAAGCAGGATCGCCAACTGCCACGCGGCCTCCGACTTATCCATGTCAGCGATATGGACGAACGACTCCAGGATCTGGATGGCGGCGATCGTGGCCATCGAGCCGATCAGCTTTAGCTTCACCGCGGAGAAATCGAGATTGCTGGCCCATGCGCTGTCCCGTTCCCCGGGATCATGCAGCAGCGGTCCGACGAAATTTGTCCAACCGGCGAAGATCACGATCACCACCAGATTGGCCAACAGCGAGAGATCGACCAGCGCCAGCGCGGTGAGAATCAGATCATTGCTGGTCATGCCAAGCAGCAGAGGCACTGCGATTACCAGCCTCTGCACAAACTTCACCGCCAGCATCGCCAGCACGACAAGCAGCCCGAGATAGATCGGCGCCAGCAGCCAGCGCGCGGCGAACACCGCCCGCCCCATGTTGCGGCGAATCCGCGCTTCCACGGCGTGGGTCGTCGGAGCGGCGGTTGCCGGCGCCAGAGACTCGCTCATTTCATTTCCCTCCGGGCCCAGCTTAGCTCACCCCGCACCGTGCGCCAGGGCACCTGCGCCACTCCGATTAGGACAGAGACCTGGGTGTTGGTGTCGACCACGACCCGAACGGTTCAGGGCCTCCCCCCGGCAGCTCCGCAGTGCGATCAGCCGGGCGATGCAGTCTCCCGGGCGCCGATGAAGCGGCACACCTCGCCGGCTACGGCGGCACGAACCGTGTCCGAAACGTGCCCGAACCGTTTCACGACCAACCCGACATGCCCAACCCGACATGCAACGTCACAACCCTGTCTGTGCGCAGCCAGCTCGTCAGCGGGAGCCCTCCCTCGACAAGTTCGCCCGGCAACAGACGCCGCGCATGGCTTCGGCCTCCCCGTGAGGTGATGGGGCAGGCGATGAAGTCGCCCATCGAATCCGGCGCGGTCAGCGCCAGGACAGGCCGACGCTTGGCGCTGGACAGGTCGGAGAACGGGAAAGGCACCATGACCAGCTCCCCGGACTCAAACACTGTTCCAGGCCTCGTCCTCCGCGTTGTCCCACACCGTCGCCAGGGCTGCGGCCTGAGCGTCCATCAGACGACGCTCGAAGCTCACCTCGCCACCAGTCACGTACGCCGTCATGTCTTCCGCCTACTGCGTGCATCGAACGCTATCGTGTAACCAATGTGGTAGCCGACGTAACAGAAAATCACACACACGCTACCGACTCCCTCACTATTCTGAAGCCACCCGCCAGCCAGCCCGGCGCCAAATATCGTGGCAAGCGTTACCATAACCTCACGATTTCCCGCCTTCTCCTTAGGACCGTGCTTGTGGCCAACCCAGAAGCCAACCGCAAAGGTGACCAACAGCACTCCATAGTTGCGACGCAGCCAAGGCAGAAAATACCGAAAGTTGTCAAACATCCCAATCGACCACAACGACCATGCCGCCCAGATCACGAACGTCCAAACCATGAGGCTCACTACGATGTGGACGAAAGACCACTTACGCATGATTCACTCCGATTTTGAGAGATTCTGCAATCTCAGGTTGTGGGTCGGACGGCTCCCTGCGCTAACCGGATAGGGACATTAGTGCAACCATGCTATTTGACAGAGCGGGAGGGATAGCAGCATTTTTCGACGCTGGGGGAACGCCATGTCATTTATCGACCTTGGGATTGGGGGGCTGGTATGGAGGGCGGCCCATTGGGGTTGGTCTAACTGGCGCAAGCTCGGGACCACTACAGCGGTCGGATGGGGCTACATCAACGCTCGCGAGGCTACGCGGCTTGTCTACGAAAGGTGCGAGGGAACCCCGATGGGGGAACACTTTGACAAGGTCCAACGCCCGGAGGACAAGGAAGAGTACATATTTCACTATTTTGAAGGTTACGACGTTCCGGTGTTCGCCACCTCTCCGCCGTCCCGGAGATTGCGGCAAGTTACGCCAGTCAGCGGCAACCTAATACTGCTACCGGGCGGCAATGACCTTTCTTTCAGCGGCACGGGTCGCAAACCAGCCTACCAGAATGCCTCTGTTCGCCGTAGCGATTTGCGTCGGCTGATTCGTCAGCTTCGCAAAATGCGCCCGCAAGACTTGCGATGACGCGCCGCAGATATTCAACGGCGTTGAATCCCGGCCAAGGGGCGAGGCCCCGGCGTGCCGGTAGGGTGCAGAGCGGCGACGGTTGCGGCAGGCGGTTCAAGGCGAGGGTGTGATGATCTTGGTGTGGATGTGCATCATTTGGGTGGTCCACCGCAAAAACAGGCAACGGAATGGATTTTTCTGTTGTAAGTGCAGTGAAGCAACCTTCGCGGGAGATGGTCGATTTGCGCCACTCGCCGCGTTCCTGGCGCTCTCGCAAAAACAGCACGAAATCGAGGGCTTCCAGGGCCAGCGGCTCGGGCAGGAGCTTGGCTTGTTCGTAAACCTGCTCGGCGACGGTCATGCCTTCCTCCGTTTGTCGGGCCGCATGGGTGGAACATAAGGGATGCTCGGGTCGGATAGCCAGCAGTGGCATCTTCCGGCAATGGGCGCGCCAGCGCGGCAGCAACCGACCGTTCAGGTTGTCGGCCTGCCGGGTGGACTTCATCTGCACCGCAATCGCTCTCATCCCGCTAGCCGCTCCATCGCCCCGGCCATCAACTCGGTTTGCCGCACTTGGACCCGACGTGATTGCACCTTCGCCAATGGCGAGCGCTGAGGGCGGGAGACTCGTTCCTTCGGCATGCGGCGGGCGTCATTTGACTTTCTGTAGCCTACAGGCTACAGTCGATAGTGTGATCGAAGTTCGCGAGACCGAGACCTTCTCCCGTTGGCTACGGACGCTGCGTGACCCCACGGCGAAGGCGAAGGTCGCGGCGCGGGTGAGACGGCTCGCCTTCGGCAATCCCCCGGCGATGTCTGGCCCGTCGGCGAGGGAATCAGCGAACTGCGCATCCAATACGGACCAGGTTATCGGGTCTATTACGTGCAGCGTGCCACGGTTCTGATTATACTTCTGTGCGGCGGGGACAAGAAGACGCAGGTTGGAGACATTGCAACAGCGAAGAAGCTGGCGAAGGACGCAGCATGAGCACCGTCAAGACAAAACCGTTCGACCCGGCCGAGTACCTGGATAGCGACGAGGCGATCGCTGCCTACATGACCGAGGCGCTGGAAACCGGCGATCCCCGCTTCGTGGTAGACGCGCTGGGCGTGATTGCGCGGGCGCGAGGCATGACCGAGGTGGCCCGCGAGGCGGGTGTTTCCCGCGAGAGCCTTTATCGGGCGTTGAGTGCGGAGGGAAACCCCGAGTTCGCCACGGTCATGCGCGTCGTACGGGCGCTCGGTCTGCGATTCTCCGTAACACCGGTGCGCCACGACGACGCGGCCTGACAACGAGGTGATTCCTTCGATCCAGCACGTCAAGCTCGTTGTCGCACGGGCAGTAGCCTGCCGGCGCCCGCCTGACCCCCGAGACGACCTTATCCCGCCAGCCGCTCCATCGCTCCCGCCATCAACTCGATCTGCCGGGCGATGCGCACCGGCGAGTCGGCCTCGGCCACCGCCGGCCGCGGCTGCAACGCGGTCTCCCCCGCCGCCAGCGCCCGCATCGCGCCGCCGATCCAATCGTGCCAGGCGGCGAGCGCATCTCGCGACAGCGCGAAGTGGAACCCCGGGTCGAGCTGCATCGCCGACAGGCGGCCGGCGACACGGCGCAGCGCGGCGTCGATCACCAGCGCCGCCTCCAGCCGATCGCGCCCGGTCGCGCCCGGCTCGGTCAGCGCCCGGCTGATCGACGCCTCCAGGCTGTTGCTCGCCATGCCGGCCGCGCGTCGTGCCCGATCCACTGAGTCGACGGGAATCTCGCCCGCGAGAAACGCCAGCGCCGCCGCGGCATAGGCGCCGTGCGCACCGATCGCGGCGCGCGCCTCCTGCCCGAGGCGTTGCGGTTCCCAACTCGGCCACAGCACAAAGTTGGCAACCACGGCGATGACCCCGCCGAGCGTGGTGAAGCCGAAGCGCGCCGCGGCGATCGCCCATTCGCTGGTGCCGGGTTGCCCGGATTCCACCAGCAGAACGATCAGCGGCGTCACCGCGGCCATGAACAGGCCGAGGCTCACCGCGCGCACCGCGAGCGCCACCACCGCCAGCGGGAACATGGCCGCCGCGATCGCGAGCGGCGTGGTGCACACCAGGCCGACCAGCGCCGCCACCAGGCCGCCCAGCGCGGTGCCACCGACGCGCTCCAACGCGCGCGTATAGGTCAGCGCGAAATACGGCTGCATCGTTGCGACGATAGTAATGGTCAGCCAGTGGTCGTACGGGTTGAACCGGACCATGGTGAACGCCAGGGCCGGCGTCGCCACCACGCTGATGCGCGCCGCGTGGCGCAGCGCCGGCGAGCGCCAGTCGAGATTGGCGCGCACCGGCTGGAGCACACGTTGCAGCAACGGGGCAGGGCGCCCCGCCGCATCGGTGCCCGGAAGGAAGTTCTGCGGCAGCGCCAGCGTGTGAGCGATGCGCAGCCGCTCGACGATGCGGTTGGCGATCGGGCGCAGTCTATCGGTCGCGGGCAGCGCCGCGGCCTCGGCCGCCATGGCATCGATCGAGCGTCCGATCTGCGGGTTCAGCGCTGCGTCGTCGGCGACGATCGCGCGGCCCAGCAAAAGCAGCAGCGGCCGCAGCCGACGCAGCAGGCGCGACGCGGATTGTCGTTCCGCTTGCGTGGCGAGTTCGCCGAGATCGGTCAGCGCGATCAGCGCGCCGAACATCTGGTCCGCGGCCTCCAGGCGGATCACGCTGTGCGCGCCGCGCACGCCGCCGGCGCCGCGCGCACGCAACGTGTCGAACATGATGCCACGCGCTGTCTCGATCGCCTCGCGCACGGCACGGCGATGTTCGCGCGCGTGCGCCTCCCAACGGGCGGTGTCATGGCCGACGGACAGCACGTTGCCGAGGGACAGGACGGTGCGCAGGTCGGCGGCGAGGGCGGCCAACAAGCGGTAGACCTTGGCCACCGCGCGGCGTGCCGGCAGGAAGGGATGCACCCGCCAGATGACCAGGGTGAGAACCGTGGCCCAAAGGCCGCCGCCGATGAAGCCCGCGCCGAGGGCGGCAGCGGTCGCGAGGTCTGGCAGCGGGCGGTCGAGCGCCAGGATCAGCGCGAAGCCGAGCAGCACGCCAAGTTGTTGCGCTGCCTGGCCATAGACCCGCGCGAACGACAGCGCGAAGAGGCCGAATGCGCCGAGCGGTAGCGCGACGGGCATGCCGAGACCGCGGGTGAGGCCGACCCCGACGGTGATCAACGCACCGAGCGCGGTGAAGCTCAGCAGGATGGGCAGGCGGCGGCGGATCGGGCCGCCGGGGTCGCACAGGCAGGTCCACAGGGCGGCGAGCGCGGCCTCGTTCAGAGCGGGCCAGTGCAGGCGCTCGTTGATGGCGATGATCACGGCGACGGACAACGCCGCGCGAATGCCTTCGGCGAGGTTGATGGCGCGCAGGTTCAGGCCGATCGGCAGGCGCGCAAGGTCGGGCGCTGAGGCGCGCGGTGGCCGTCGAGGTGGGCCTTGGTTCACGACGGGCCCTTGTGGGTTAGGCAACGCTCTCCCCCTCCCCTTGAGGGAGGGGGATGGGGGGAGGGGTCGGCGCCAGTATCACATCGAAGCCTCGTACCCGCGGCGACCCCTCCCCCCAACCTTGGTCCGCTTTGCGGCCCAAGCCCTCAAGGGGAGGGGGAGTAATAAGGTTTGAATGTTAGGCGGCCTTGGCCATCCCGCGCAGCACGTACTGCAGGATGCCACCGTGCTGGTAGTAGGCCACCTCGTCGATCGTATCGATCCGGCAGGTGACCGGGACCTGGTCGGTTTTGCCGTTGACGCGGTGGATCACCAGCATCAGGTCCATGCGCGGCTTGATGTCGTGCAGGCCGGTCACGTCGATGATCTCTTCGCCGGTGAGGCCGAGCGTTTTTCGGTCGGTGCCTTCCTTGAAGGTCAGCGGCAGCACACCCATGCCGACCAAGTTAGACCGGTGGATGCGCTCGAAGCTCTCGACGATCACCGCCTTGACGCCCAGCAGCAGCGTGCCCTTTGCAGCCCAATCTCGGGAACTGCCGGTGCCGTATTCCTTGCCGCCGAAAATCACCAGCGGTACGCCTTCCTGCTTGTAGCGCATGGCCGCGTCGTAGATCGGCATCTGCTCGCCCGACGGCAGGTGCCTGGTCATGCCGCCCTCGACGTTGGTCAGCATCTCGTTTCGGATACGGATATTAGCAAAAGTGCCGCGCATCATGATCTCATGATTGCCGCGGCGGGCACCGTAGCTGTTGAAATCTTTTTGGCCGACCTGGCGCTCCAGCAGGTAGTCGCCGGCGGGCGAGGTTTTCCGAATTGACCCCGCGGGGCTGATGTGGTCGGTGGTGATCGAATCGCCGAGCTCGGCCAGGATGCGCGCGCCGGTCACGTCGCCGACCGGCGCCGGCTCCATCGTGATGCCATCGAAATAGGGCGGGTTGCGCACATAGGTCGATCCGTCGGACCAACGGTAGGTGGCGGTGTCGCCCTCCAGCTCGATCGCCTGCCACTGCTTGGGGCCCTTGAACACCTCGCCGTAGCGCCTGAGGAACTGGTCGCGCGACAGGCTGGCGGCAACGACCTCGGCGATCTCCTTGTTGGTGGGCCACACGTCGCGCAGATAGACCGGCTGGCCGTCGTTGCCGATGCCGAGCGGCGCCGTCGTGATGTCCTCGGTCACCTTGCCCAGCAGCGCGTAGGCCACCACTAGCGGCGGTGAGGCCAGGTAGTTGGCGCGCACGTTGGCGTGCACGCGGCCCTCGAAGTTGCGGTTGCCGGAGATGACGGCGGCACCGACCAGCTTGTTGTCCTCGATCGCATCGACGATCGCGTCGTCCAGCGGGCCGGAGTTGCCAATGCAGGTGGTGCAGCCGTAGCCGACGGTCTGGAAACCGATCGCATCCAGGTCGGCGCTCAGCCCGGACTTGTCGAGATACTCGGTGACCACCTGCGAGCCGGGCGCCAGCGAGGTTTTGACCCATGGCTTCGGCCGCAGCCCCTTGGCGTGGGCCTTGCGCGCCACCAGGCCGGCGGCGACCAGCACGGACGGATTCGACGTGTTGGTGCACGACGTGATCGCCGCGATCACCACGTCACCGTGGGTGATTTCGTAGTTCTTGCCTGCGACCTTGACCGAGGTTCCGGCTTCGTTCGCGGGCACGCCGAGGCCCTTGGTCAGGTCGGACTTGAACGACGTGCTGACATCCTTCAGCAGCACGCGGTCCTGTGGCCGTTTCGGTCCGGCAACGCAGGGCAGGACAGTGGACAGGTCGAGTTCCAGCGTATCGGTGAATACCGGGTCGGGCGAGCCGGCCTCGCGGAACATGCCCTGGGCTTTCAGATAGGCCTCCACCAGCGCGATGCGGTGCGTGTCGCGGCCGGTCAGGCGCAGGTAATCCAGCGCGATCCTGTCGACCGGGAAGAAGCCACAGGTGGCGCCGTATTCGGGGGCCATGTTGCCGATGGTGGCGCGGTCGGGCAACGCCAGCTCGTCCAGGCCGGGGCCGAAGAATTCGACGAATTTGCCGACCACGCCCTTGCGGCGGAGCGTCTGCGTGACGGTCAGCACAAGGTCGGTGGCGGTGGCGCCCTCGGGCAGCTTGCCGGTGAGGCGGAAGCCGATCACGTCGGGGATCAGCATGGCGATCGGTTGGCCGAGCATGGCGGCCTCGGCCTCGATGCCGCCGACGCCCCAACCGAGGATGCCCAGGCCGTTCACCATCGTGGTGTGGCTGTCGGTACCGTAGAGCGTGTCGGGATAGGCGAAGGTGTCCGCGCCGCTGCGCGAGGTCCAGACGGTCTGGCCGAGGTACTCCAGGTTGACCTGGTGGCAGATGCCGGTGCCGGGGGGGACGACTCGAAAATTGTCGAATGCGTCCTGGCCCCAGCGGAGGAAGCGGTAGCGCTCGCTGTTGCGCTCGAACTCGATGTCGACGTTCGTGGTCAGCGCGTCGTTGCGGGCGAAGACGTCGACCTGGACGGAATGGTCGATCACCAGGTCGACGGGCACCAGCGGGTTGACCTTCTGCGGGTTGCCGCCGAGGCGGGTGAGGCCGTCGCGCATCGCCGCCAGGTCGACCACCGCGGGGACACCGGTAAAGTCCTGCAGCAGGATGCGGGCGGGCTTGAAGGGGACTTCCTTGTCGGAGTGCGCGGCTTCCAGCCAGCCGGCGATGGCCTTGGCGTCGTTCACCGTGTAGCTTTTGCCGTCCTCGAAGCGCAGGACGTTCTCCAGCAGGATCTTCAGGCTGACCGGCAGGCGGGCGATGTCGCCCAGCGTCTTGGCGGCTTCGGGCAGGGAGAAGTAGTCGTAGTTCTTGCCCTCCACGGTGAGGGTGCGGCGGGTCTTCAGTGTGTCGTGCCCGATCGAGGTCATGTGCGTGTTTGCCCCCCGGCGCGGGGGACCCCTCTGGCTAGGTTGCGCGGCGCGCCCCGCCGTGCTTGAGGGCGCGTGAAGCTGACAGAATGGTGCTGGCGGCGGGCTTTGACCATAGGCGCCGGCCGGCGTCCACCAAGGCGGCCTCTTCGTCATGCCCGGCCCGTACGTCATGCCCGGGCNNGCCCGGGCATGACGAAGAGGGCGCGTGGTCACGACGAAGCGGGCGCGTGGCCACGACCAAGCGGGCGCGTGGCCACGACGAAAACGGCGACAAGGGGGGGCAACCTGTTACAGGCGCAGGGTCTGGCGGCATTCCGGGGCGAGCGGCTGGTGTTCCGCGACCTGGATTTCGCCGTCGCCGCCGGCGGGGCGCTGCTGCTGGCCGGGCCGAACGGGTCGGGGAAGTCGACGCTGCTGCGGCTGCTGGCGGGCCTCGGGCGGCTGGCGGCCGGGCAGGTGCTGTGGTCGGGTGAGGACGCACTGACCGACCTGACCGCGCACGCGGCGCGCGTCACCTATGTCGGGCACCTGGACGCGGTGAAGCCCGGGCTGACGGTGACGGAGAATCTGCGCTTCGCCGCGCTTGTGGGTGGCGGACGGGTCGAGGCGGCGCTGGACGCGCTCGGGCTGCGCGAACTTGCGGAGCTGCCGGCGCGGATGCTGTCGGCCGGGCAGAAGCGGCGGCTGGCGCTGGCGCGGCTGGCGCTGTCCGCGGCGCCGCTGTGGCTGCTGGATGAGCCGACGCTGGGGCTGGATGTCGCCTCGGTCGAACGGTTCGGGTTGGTGCTGGCGGGGCATCGCGCGCGCGGCGGGGTGATCGTCGCGGCGACGCATCTGCCGCTGCCGCTGGCCGACCCGGCGGAGCTGCGGCTGACATGATGCCAACCGCCCGAAATGATGACCCTTCCGTCATTTCGGGCGGTTGGCATCGCGCGCGGGGTTGCCCAGGGGAGCCAGCTTGCGGCCGCGCGCCAAACCAAGACTCATACCAGCCGCCCGACGACCTGGCGAAGCGTTCAACCTTCGGGCGGCTGGTATGACCCGGTTCACCGCGGTCCTGGCGCGCGAGCTGCGCCTGTCGTTGCGGCATGGCGCCGATACGCTGGCGGCGCTGCTGTTCTTCCTGGTGGCGGCCTCATTGTTCCCGCTGGCGATCGGTCCGTCGCCGGAGGTGCTGGGGCGGCTGGCGCCGGGCATCGTCTGGGTGTGCGCGCTGCTGGCCGCGCTGCTGCCGCTCGATCGGCTGTTCGGCGCGGATCTGGACGATGGCTCGCTCGATCAGTTGCTGCTGTGCGGGTTGCCGCCGATGGCGCTGGCGGGGGCGAAGGCGCTGGCGCATTGGTTGGTGACCGGGGTGCCGCTGCTGCTGGCCGCGGCGCCGATCGCGATGATGCTGCGCATGCCGGATGCCGGAATTCCGGTGCTGCTGGCCGGGCTGCTGCCGGGGACGTTGCTGCTGTCGCTGCTCGGCACCACCGGCGCGGCGGTGGTGCTGGGCGCGCGGCGCGGCGGCGTGCTGCTGCCGATCCTGGTGCTGCCGCTGACCACGCCGGTGCTGATCTTCGGCGTCGCGGCGGCGGACGCGGCGTCCACCGGCATGAGCGCGCGGCCGCATCTGCTGCTGCTGGCGGCACTGCTGCTGGCGGCGCTGCCGCTGTGCCCGCTGGCAGCCGGGGCGGCGCTGCGCAGCGCGGCGGAGTAGGCCGAATGGTCCACAGCGACGACAGGGGTAGCGGCGCCACATAAATGCCTTTAACTGCTAGTTAACTGATTTTATGCGATAACGCAGGCCGGTCGGCCGGCATGCGGTTTTAGCATGACAGCTTCGCGATGGGAGTTGCCAAATCGTGCGTCATCGTATATGGCCCGCCAGTCTTAGGGGAATGAGACGGTCATGAGCATCACACAGACGTCAACTCAGCTTGCCACGCTGAAGGAAGCCACCGTCAATACGGTGACATTCCATATAGACGTTCCCAAGGAACTGCAGAGGGGTCCGGCACAGCCGTCTAGGCCGCAGACCGTCAGCCTGACGCAACCCACCAATACCTAACCAGGCTCCGGCGTACCGGGGGCGGAGGCCGTATGCGCTTCGCGCGCATCGACCTGGAGCTTCATCTCTGTACTGAGCGGAGGGAAGGTTTGGGTCAATAGCCATCCTTCCGCGTCCTTGACCCGTACGCAGGTGCCACGCATGAGCGGCTGGGCATTCGGGAAAAACCGTGCAACCTCTGACCCGAAGGTCAGCTCAGGCGGGGTGTTGATCAACGTTCCCTGCGACCGCTTCACCCGAATCTCGATCTCCCGCGTCGGCACGCCCATATCGAACGCGAAGACGTCCGCGCGCCCCGAGTCGAACGTCAGTGCGTTGCGGTGATAGACCGCGCGACTCGTGAGGTGCGGCGGCTCCGCGCCCACCGATGTCTCGATCACGTGAATACGCTCCTTGTAGACACTCTGCAATGTCGGTGGTTGCCCGTCTTTGCCTTCCACGATCCGTGACAAGTCCAGGTCGAACAACCCGGGCCGCTCGCGCTCCCTATCAGTGCCGTCCGGAAACTCCAGCGTAAAGTCGATTCCACCGTCGAACTGATCGATCGCTAAGCGGCAACTGTGTCGCAATTCTCGCCGTCCATCGAGATATCTGTAGGTAATCTCGTCTCTCACCTCGACCTTATCAGGTCCCGGTATGATGATGATCTTGCGTTTCGACACGAAATAGCCGTAGTCGATACAAAGTGATTCGAAGATCTTGGCGTCGCCCACGGGCAGTTCGATCCGCTTCCTGAAACGGCGCGGCGCCAGACGCTCTAGCCATACGCTTGGCGTACCAACACCGATCCCGGACAGACCCACCAGAGCGCGAGCGACCTGGCTCGCGAGAGGAGAACGCATGAATTCGATCGCGTTCTGTTTGCCCAGAGATTGCGGCAGCAGTTGCGCAAACCAGTAGATCAGGGCAGCTGACAGAATGCCCGACACCAGTGACGACGACATCAGGTAGGTCACGGTGCGAGGTAATTGCTCGCCGGCCAACGTCGATACCAAGGTGCCGTCGGGGTTCCGGTGCAAGCCGACGGTCTCGATGATCGAGTTAAACAGCAATGTGATACCGATGGCGACAAGCGGTTGGCCGACCAGGATGTCCTGTGTCTTTCGCTTTACGTAAATCAATGTCGTGCTGATGTTGTCTGTTGGGTAGAGCTGATTCATTTTGCGAACGGTGACATCCTCATCGTATTCCTCGATCTTGGAGGCGGCCAGAATGATGCCTTCGATCAGGAACGATCCGTACAGCAGCACGACACAGATACCGAAAAGCCACGCAACCGCCCAAACATTCCAGCTCTCGTAGACCAAGGCGACTATGAAGCGAGCGACGAACAGGGTGAGGCAGCTTGCGACGATCAGCGCCCACAGGGCGATCAGCGCCCTGGGGAAACGAGCACGCACGCTGTATTGCTGGTCTATGTCTGGCATCGGAGAACCTCTATAGCGGGACGCCAAGCAGCACGTCGGAATTGCTCTTACGCAATATTCTAGTAGCGCGCTTCAGTTGTCTAGCCAGCCTGAGCCGGGATCCCGATCCGCACCTGCCACCGCGACTGGGACGCCTGGTATTGTAGCCCTTAAGGAGCGCCGTTCACGCCGGTTAACTGACGGATGGCGCTACGTCACGGGGCCGATACGCTGGCGGCGCTGCTGTTCTTCCTGGTGGCGGCGTCGTTGTTCCCTTTGGCGATCGGTGCGGCCCCGGACGTGCTGGGTCGGCTCGCGCCGGGGATCGTCTGGGTGTGCGCACTGCTGGCCGCGCTGCTGCCGCTCGACCGGCTGTTCGGCGCCGATCTGGACGATGGGTCGCTGGATCAGCTGCTGCTGTGCGGGCTGCCGGCGATGGCGGTCGCGGGAGCGAAGGCGGCGGCGCACTGGCTGGTGACCGGTGTGCCGCTGCTGTTGGCCGCGGCGCCGATCGCGATGATGCTGCGCATGCCGGATGCCGCGCTGCCGGTGCTGCTGGCGGGGCTGCTGCCGGGAACGTTGCTGCTGTCGCTGCTGGGAACGACGGGGGCGGCGGTGGTGCTGGGCGCGCGGCGGGGTGGGGTTCTGCTGCCGATCCTGGTGCTGCCGCTGACCACGCCGGTGCTGATCTTCGGGGTCGCGGCGGCGGATGCCGCGGCGGCGGGGATGAGTGTGCGGCCGCATCTGCTGCTGCTGTCTGCGCTGCTGGCGGTGGCTCTGCCGCTGTGCCCGCTGGCGGCGGGGGCGGCGCTGCGGAGTGCGGCGGAGTAGCGGTCGCGTCGCGTGCAGCAACCGCGAGTGCCGCCGCAACAAGCGACCATGCGGAACTGACGGAAAGCGCTGGGACCCCGCCAGATCCCTGGCGTCGCCCTAGTTCCAGCCTGGCTTATGTCGGCATTTCATCCCGCGCGCCGGAATAATACCAGGCGTCGAAAGGATTGACTCGCCGGCGTGCCGGCCGTCCCAACCGTCAAACCCGGGGACGGCTATGACGCGCCAGGCACCGGCCGACGTAAGTAGATCTTCCACCGCCTGGTGTAACCACTGTTCGGGCGCCGGCCGTCACTGTCGTCATGACCGGTCTTCGCCGGCCGGGACGGCTGGAACGGTCGGCGCCGCGTGACGCATGGGCAGACACGCCCGTTCACGTCGGTTGGATGGCCGGGCGGTTCGCCTCCCGCATGTCGCAATGGCGGCATTTACCAAGTGGAAAGGTGACCGTGCGACCGTATGCCGCATCCACGTCCCTGGCGTCACTCCTTGGAGATTCGGTCGCATGGCGGTTTCACACGAAGACGATCTTATTGTCAGACTGCGCTTCCTGCGCCTCGATCCGCAGGCATGCCAGTTGCTCACGGCATTCTGGGCCAGTGTCCAGTCGGACCTGCCCGGGATCTTGGATGGGTTCTATCAGCACGTTTCCACCGTCCCGCAGTTGAAGCAGTTGGTCGGGGAGCAGATCCCCCGCCTGAAGCAGGCCCAGGCGGCGCATTGGCAGCGGCTGTTCTCCGCACGCTTCGATGCCGCCTATGTCGCCGGCGTGCGGACTATCGGCCTCGCGCACCACAAGATCGGGCTGGAGCCGCGCTGGTATATCGGCGGCTACACCTACGTGCTGAATTGCCTGGTTGCGCTGGCGGTGCGCAGACATCGCTGGTCGCCGGGCAAACTCGCCGCACTGATTGCCGCGATAAATGCCGGGGTCATGCTCGACATGGACATTGCCATCTCCGTGTACCAGGAGGCACTGACTGCCGAGCGGGAGCAGCGGACGAAGCGGCTGGACGGCCTGCTGCACGACTTTGAGGAGAAGACCGGCCGCATGGTTGGCGTGGTGGCTTCGGCGGCAACCGAGCTCGAAGCAACCGCACGCACCATGTCGGAGACAACGGGCGAGACCACAAGGCAGGCGTCCCACGTCTCGGAGGCGGTCCAGGCGGCCAGCGTCAATGTGCAGACGGTCGCGTCCGCCGCCGAACAGCTCTCGGCGTCGATCTCGGAAATCGCCCGCCAGGTGACTCAGTCGTCCGAGGTCGCCGGCAAGGCGGTGCAGGACGCCAACCGCACCGACGGCATCGTCAAGACATTGGCGGCAGGGGCTGCCAAGATCGGCGATGTCGTCGGCCTGATCAGCACGATCGCCGGGCAGACCAATCTGCTCGCGCTCAACGCGACGATCGAGGCGGCGCGCGCGGGCGATGCGGGCAAGGGCTTCGCGGTCGTGGCTTCCGAGGTGAAGAGCCTGGCGAATCAGACGGCGAAGGCGACCGAAGACATCAGCCGGCAGATCGCGCAAATCCAGGTCGCGACCAAGGAAGCCGTGGCAGCGATCGAAGCGATCACCAGGACGATCGGCGAACTGAGCGAGATCGCCTCGGCGATTGCCGCGGCAGTGGAGGAGCAGGGCGCAGCGACGCAGGAAATTGCCCGCAACGTGCAGGAGGCGGCGGCCGCGACGCAACAGGTCAGCACAAACATCAGCGGCGTCAGCGATGGTGCGGCCGAGGCCGGGACAGCGGCCTCGCAGGTTCTCGATGCCGCCGGCGAACTGTCCCGCCAGGCCGAGCGGCTTAGCGGCAACGTCCAGGAGTTCATTGTCGGCGTCAAGGCCGCCTGAGGCGTAGGAAGCCCGTCGGCGGGACCGCCCGGATGCGCCGGGTGGGTTGTGCAGGGGCGGGTGTGCAGGGCGTGCGCGGGGCCGGGCATTCCGAGCGCGTCGCCTCCGCCGCCCGCATGCTATGCCCGCGCCCATGCCACCTCCCGCGATCTTGCTGCAGGACATCCACCTGACCTTCGGCACCGCGCCGATCCTGGCCGGCGCCGGGCTGTCGGTGGCCACCGGCGACCGCGTCTGCCTGGTCGGGCGCAATGGCTCCGGCAAATCCACCCTGCTGCGCATCGCCGCCGGTCTCGTGCAGCCCGACGCCGGCCGCCGCTTCGCCCAGCCGGGCGCCACCATCCGCTATCTGCCGCAGGAGCCCGACCTTGCCGGGTTCGCCTCGACACTGGCGTATGTCGAGGCCGGGCTGGTCACCGACGCCGATGCCGACCACCATCGCGCGCGCTATCTGCTGGAACAGCTCGGCCTGACCGGCGCGGAGGACCCCGCCACGCTGTCCGGCGGCGAGGCGCGCCGCGCGGCGCTCGCCCGCACGCTAGCGCCGGCACCCGACATCCTGCTGCTCGACGAGCCGACCAACCATCTGGACCTGCCCGGCATCGAGTGGCTGGAGCGCGAGCTCGCCAGCATGCGCGCCGGCATCGTGGTGGTCAGCCACGACCGGCGGCTGCTGGAGCGGCTGTCACGCACCACGGTCTGGCTGGACCGCGGCGTCACCCGCACGCTGGACCAGGGTTTTTCCGGTTTCGAGGCGTGGCGCGACGCGGTCCTGGAGCAGGAGGCAAGCGACCGCCACAAGCTGGGCCGCAAGATCGTCATGGAGGAGGACTGGCTGCGCTACGGCGTCACCGCGCGGCGCAAACGCAACCAGAAGCGGCTCGCCGACCTGCACGGCCTGCGCAAGCGCCGCAAGGAGCAGCGGGCCGCGGTCGGCAAGGTGCGGCTGGAGGCGGCACGGGCAGAACTGTCCGGGCGACTGGTCATGGTCGCCGAGGGCGTCTCGAAGTCGTTCGGTGATCGCACCATCGTGCGGGATTTCTCTACCCGCATCCTGCGCGGCGACCGGGTCGGCATCGTGGGCGCGAACGGCGCCGGTAAGACCACGCTGCTCAACCTGCTTACCGGCGCGTTGCCGCCGGATGCCGGCGAGGTGCGGCTGGGCACGGGCCTGGCGCAGGTGACGCTGGATCAGCGGCGGGACAGCCTGGACCCGGCGCAGACCCTCAGTCAGGCGCTGACCGGCGGGCAGGGCGACACGGTGACGGTCGGCGGGCAGACCCGGCACGTGGTCAGCTACATGAAGGATTTTCTATTCGGCCCCGAGCAGGCCAATACGCCGGTCGGCGTGCTGTCCGGCGGCGAGCGCGGGCGGTTGACGCTGGCGCGGGCGTTTGCCCGGCCGTCCAATTTGCTGGTACTGGACGAGCCGACCAACGATTTGGATTTGGAGACGCTGGATCTGTTGCAGGAGCGGCTGGCCGAGTATCCCGGGACCGTGCTGCTGGTCAGCCACGACCGCGATTTCCTGGACCGCGTTGTGACCTCGGTGATTGCGGCCGAGGGGGGCGGACGATGGGTCGAGTATGCCGGCGGCTATTCCGACATGCTGACGCAGCGCGGGCCGGCGGTTACGCCGAGCCAAGTGGCGTTGCCGGGTGGTGGGCGGCCTCGACCGGCCACGGCGGCGCGACCACAAGCCGCCGCGCGACCGCGCCGGATGACCTTCAAGGACCGCCATGCGCTGGAGACGCTGCCGGCCCTCATTGCCGCGCTGCAGGCCGAAACGGTGCGGCTGGGCACCGCGCTCGCCGATCCGGACCTCTACACGCGCGACCCGGACGGTTTTGCCGCGACGACCAGGGCGCTCGCGACCGCGCAGGACGCATTGGTGGCGACGGAGGAGCAATGGCTGACGCTGGAACTGCTGCGCGAGGAGATCGGCGGGTGACGGGTGGGGATGCGGGGCGTGTTGTTCTGGTGGCGTTTGGGGCTGACGCGGTCTGGTTCCTTCTCGGCATCAGTGCCACTCGCTTGGCGGCCGTGACGCGGTCAACCCCCGTAGCCCCGAAGGGGTCGCGCGGCTTCGCGCGAGGGGTTGAGGGCGGCGCGGGCGCCAAGCATGCTCGGGAGGCCGAGGGCGGCGGGCAAAACGGTTGCTCCCCTGTTGGCCTGACACCGGCCGGCATGATTAGCTAGCGCTGTGGCGACCATCGACAACCCAATCCTGAATACGCCGTTTGGTGCCCCAACGCGCCATTGGGTACTCGATGACTCCGGCATTCCGGTCGGGGAGTGGGCGGAAGGCCGTCGGCGCAGTGAATATGTCGTGCCGGTGCCGCCGCCACGGCACCAGCACATCGCCCAGGGCGTGTTGGAACTCGATGCCGAGTTCGGCAAGCGCAAATCCAACGACTACGTCAACGAACTGCGCGCCAAGGTCGGCGCATGGCGTAGCCTGCCGCCAGCACAACAGGAACGTTCGGTCACCCCGGTGACGGCGCAACTCTTGCTCTACTGGCGCAATCCCGAGCGCGAGCGGCGGCTGTTCTTTTGCCAGATCGAAGCGGTTGAGACCGCAATCTGGCTGGCTGAAGTGGCACCGCGCGCCGAACACGAACGGATACGGGACTGGAATCGCGACGCCAACCCGGAGCTATTCCGTATTGCGCTCAAGCTTGCCACGGGGGCAGGCAAGACAACCGTCATGGCGATGCTGATCGCCTGGCAGACGCTGAACCATGCGCGCTCTCGCGGGTCCTCGCGGTTCACCGACGCCTTCCTGGTGATCACACCCGGCATCACGATCCGCGATCGGTTGCGGGTGCTGATGCCGTCGGACCCAGCAACATCTATACTTTGCATGACCTTGTTCCGCTGGACCAGCGCGACATGCTGCAGCAGGCGCGGGTGGTGATCACGAACTATCATGCCTTTCAGCGACGGGAGACGATGGAGGCGCCGAAGCTGACCAAGACGATCCTGGGTGGCCGCGCCGGGCCGGTGCAGACGCTGGAGAGCGAAGGTGCGATGATCCGGCGGGTCTGCGGCGACCTGCTGGCGCGCAAGCAGATCGTCGTGCTGAACGACGAATCGCATCACTGCTACCGCGAGCGGGAGACCGCGCGCCAGGCCCGCATCAGCGCCGAGGAGCGGTCCGAAGCAAAGCGCAATAACGAGGCTGCGCGGCTGTGGATCTCCGGCATCGAGGCACTGCAACGCGTGATCAAGCGATCGGTCGCCGTTTATGACCTGTCCGCCACGCCGTTCTTCCTGAGGGGGTCCGGCTATGACGAGGGCGAGTTGTTCCCCTGGGTCGTCTCGGACTTCTCGCTGATCGATGCGATCGAATGCGGCATCGTCAAAGTGCCGCGCGTGCCGGTGCAGGACCTGCCCGGCGGGGCGGAGCCAATTTATCGGCACGTCTATAAGTATGTCCGCGACGACCTGCCGAAATCAAACCGCGGCAATGCCGGCACACCGCCCGATCCCGATAAGCTTCCGGGGCCGCTGCAAGGCGCGTTGAATGCGCTGTATGGCCACTATGAGAAAGTGTTTGCCGAGTGGCAGCAGAAGGACAGCGGCACACCGCCGGTGTTCATCGTGGTCTGCAACAACACCACCACATCGAAATGGCTGTACGACCACATCTCCGGCTATCGCCGGTCGGAAGGCGACCAGGAGGTCATCGTTCCGGGCAAGCTGAAGCTGTTCTCGAACGTGCCCGATACCGCCGACCCAGCAGCGCGCCGCTTTTTGGATCGACCCAACACCATCCTGATCGACAGCGCGCAACTGGAATCCGACGACGCGCTGTCCGATGAATTCCGCCGCATGGCCGGCCCGGAGATCGAGGCATTCAAGCGCGAACTGCGCGCGCGTGGGCAGCATGATCGAGCCGAGACGATCGGTGATGCCGACCTTTTGCGCGAAGTGATGAACACGGTTGGTCAGGTCGGGCGGCTCGGCGAGCAGGTGCGCTGCGTGGTGTCGGTTTCCCTGCTGACCGAAGGATGGGACGCGCGCACCGTAAAGCACGTGCTGGGCGTGCGGGCGTTTGGTACCCAGTTGCTGTGCGAACAGGTGATCGGCCGGGCGTTGCGGCGGGTCTCCTACGACGACTTCGTAACGGACGAATACGACGGACAACCACGCTTCACGCCGGAATATGCCGACGTGCTCGGCATCCCGTTCACCTTCATTCCGGCGAACAGTGCTGCGGACTACAAGCCGCCGGCGCGGCTGACGACGATCCGTGCCGTGCTGCCGGAGCGTGAGGCGCTGACGGTCGAGTTCCCCCGCGTGCTGGGCTACCGCATCGTACTGCCGCCGGAGCGGCTGACCGCAGCGTTCACCGACGAAAGCCGGTTGGTGATTCCACCCACGGTCGCTCCGCCGACCGCGCGCAATGAGGCCATCGCGGGCGAGGGTGTCACCTTGTCGCTGGACGAGCTGAAGCAGGCGCGGCCAGCCACGGTGGCGTTCGACCTGGCGGGCCGCACGCTTCGCTCGTGGTTCCGCGGCGAAGACAATGCGTTGAAACCGTGGCTGTTTCCGCAGCTTCTGGCGATCACCCGGAGATGGATGGCGGACTACCTGAGCACGCCCGGAACCTATCCCGGCTACCTGCTTTGGCCCGATCCGGGGAACCAGGCGGCCGAACGCATCTATCGTGCTTGCGTCAAGGGTGCGGGCGGCAAAGGCGAGCTTCGGCCGATCCTTGACCCGTACAATGAGGTCGGCAGCAGCCGGTACGTCCGCTTTCAAACGACCAAGACGAACCTATATGCCACACGGCCGGACAAGTGCCAGATCGACCGCATCGTGGTGGACTCGGACTGGGAGGCGGCCGGCGCCCAGGCGCTGGAGGAGATGCCGGAAGTCCTGCGCTACGTGCGGAACGAGCGTCTGGGGTTCGAAGTCCCGTACGTGGACGGAACCGAGGAGCACCGCTACCGGCCGGATTTCATCGCGGTGGTGGATGACGGGCATGGTGTAGACGACCCGCTGCACCTCGTGCTGGAAGTGAAAGGACAGCGCAAGGCGAGCGACGACGCCAAGCACGATACGATGCGGGCCTTGTGGCTGCCCTCGGTCAACGCGCTGGGGCGCTTTGGCCGGTGGCAATTCCTGATGGTGGATGGACCCTACGAAGTGACAGAGAACGTTCGCAAGGTGATCTCGCAGAGGCAGGCAGAAGAGCTGTCGCGCGAGTTCTGGTCTCATAAAACCCTGGATGATCTGATGGCGCAGCAGGGCACATTCGAATCCTCGCGCTACGAAAACATCATCCGCAGTTCGCCGCTGACCCCGGAGGAGGCGCGCGAGCTGCGCGAGGCGATTGAAGAAGATCGCAAGCGCCGTCGCGAGTGGGCGCGGCGCTCCTGACATGCATGCGGTGATCGACACATCGATCGCCAGTTTGCTCTATGGCGGCGGAGAGTTGCGCCTGCTCTACGATCAACACGTACGCGGCAAGACCCTTGGGATAAGCTTTCAGACGATCGAGGAGATGCAGTTTGGGGCATTCGTGCGCAATTGGGGCGATCAGCGGCGCCTGCATTTGGAGGCGTTCTTACGCCAATTCACCATTATCCCCGGTGATTGGGATTTGGCCGTGATATCGGCGCGGGTCCGCGTACACGCAGAACGCCAGGGGCGGAGGCTCGAGGTTGCTGACGCCTGGATTGTCGCGACCGCGGTGCATCTTGGGTTGCCACTGATCACCGACGACAGGGACCAGGTCATTCCCGGCCTGACCGGCTACACCTACGTGTCCCGTCATGGTTGATTGCGCCGCTACCCCCCGCCTCATGCCCATGGAGTAACCCCCGTGGCCCGCCGCCCGCGCACCCCCATCGCCGCGCCCTCTGCTCCGCAGATCGAAGACCTCCGCCATCCGACCGATGTCACCCGCCGCAACATCCCCACGGCGGAGACGCAGGCACTGATGGCGGAGGAGGAAGCCGCGCCCACGCCGATGCTGTATCCGCGCAACCCAGATCTCGATCCGCAGCTTGTCTGGCGTGGCAAGGATGCTCTGGATGCGGAACCGTTACGGGTGCCGACCGTGCCGATTTATATCCAGGAAAAGGTATTGCCTGCGGCGCTAATAAGGGACTTGAAGCGCGTGTCGAAGGGTTGCGAAGCGCAGGCGGATCTGTTCGGTGGGTTCGACCGGATCAGCGATCCGGAGATGCGCATGGAGTTCTACCAGCACGCGGAGAACTGGTCGAACCGGATGATTCTCGGGGACTCGCTGCTGGTGATGAACTCGCTGGCGGAGAAGGAGGGGCTGCGCGGGCAGGTGCAGTGCATCTACTTCGATCCACCCTACGGGATTCGCTTCGCCAGCAACTGGCAGCCGAGCACGCGGACACGGGACGTCAAGGAGGGCAGCTTGGCCGGGCTGAGTCTTGAACCGGAAGTCGTAAAAGCGTTTCGCGATACCTGGCTGCAGGGCATTCATTCATACCTCTCTTACCTGCGGGACCGCTTGATTGTGGCACGAGAGTTGCTCGCGGCGTCGGGTAGCGTGTTTATCCAGATAGGCTCAGACAATTTGCATCTGATCAGGTCCATCGCTGATGAGGTATTTCGGTCCGAAAATTTCGTCGCGCAGATCGCGTTTTCCAAGACAAGTGGTTCAACAGGGGAGTTCTTGGCGGCCACCTATGATTATCTTGTCTGGTATGCGCGAGACCGAAAGGTCATGACCTATCATCAGTTATATCTCGAAAAGCATCCTGGTGAGCGGGGTGGAACCGGGTACACGCAGGTCGAACTCGCGGATGGGGTTCGGCGAGCCATGACCGAGGCAGAACGGGATGATCTCTCTTCGCTACCGCCCGGTAGCCGAATCTACTTCCGCGACAACCTCACCAGCCAATCAGTTGGTAGAGACAAGGGGGAGGGCGCCGCATCTTGGTTTCCTATTGAGTTGGACGGGAGGATCTTTAGACCGGCCGAGACGGTCCGATGGAAGACGAACGAATTTGGAATGTCGCGGTTACTCATGGCTAATCGCATTCAGAGATCTGATAATGGTGTGGGATATGTCAGATATCTGAGCGATTTTCCCGTATTTGCATTACAGGACCTTTGGCCGGATACATTGGGACAGAATCAGTTTGGTGGTCCAAAATCATATGTCGTGCAAACCGCATTGACCGTCGTACGTCGGTGCGTCCTAATGACTACGAATCCTGGTGATTTAGTCCTTGATCCAACATGTGGATCGGGTACGACAGCCTTGGTAGCGGAGCAATGGGGACGGCGGTGGATTACCATCGATACATCGCGAGTAGCATTCGCCCTCGCGCGTACGCGGTTGGCTGCGGGCCGCCACAGCGCGTTCTTGTTGCGCGACACCCACGAGGGTGCGCTTAAGGCTGCGGAGACTATTGGCCAGTCACCCGCAGAAGGCCCGTTCACGAACGACATTCGCCAAGGCTTCGTCCTCGAACGTGTGTCGCATGTCACTCTGAAGTCTATCGTAACCAATGCCGAGATCGACATCATCCACGCCAAGTGGCAGCCGATCCTAAATGACGCACTGGTTGAGCTGAACGCCGCCTTAAAACAATCCTGGCAGGAGTGGGAAATCCCGCGTGAGCCTGGCGACCCGTGGTCCGATGCGGCGATACGATTCTGGGCGGCAATTCGGGCGGCAATCCGAGAGAAACTCAATGCCGAGAAGCTCGTTGACCAATTGAACCGGGAACTCGGTCGAAACTATACGCTTTCGACGCTCCCCAAATCTCCTCGTGATCCTTGGTCGCCGGATGCCACAGAGATCCATGCAAAATTCTGGCAAGCCCGCCGCGAACGCCAGCAAGAAATCGACGCCTCCATCGCCCACCACGCTGACACCGAGTACCTGCACGACCGCCCCTACACCAAGCGCAACACCGTCCGCGTTACCGGCCCTTTCACCGTCGAATCCCTCTCCCCCCACCGCGTCCTCCCCGCCGGCGAGGACGACGCGGCCCTCCTTCACGCCATCGAAGAAGAAACCGGCGAACCCACCCCGCGCCGCCACCAGCTCCGCATCCCGGACTCGCAGACCGACTTCGCCACCGTCGTCCTGGAAAACCTGCGCGCGGCCGGCGTGCAGAACACCCGCAAGAACGAACGCCTGACCTTCGCCACGCTGAAACCCTGGCCCGGTAGCGCCATCATCTCCGCCGAGGGTGACTACGAAGAAAACGGCCAGCGCAAGCGCGCCGCCATCGTCATCGGCCCGGAATACGGCACCGTCGGCGCCGACCTTGTGCGCGAGGCGGCCCGAGAAGCCCGCGACCTGTTCGACACGCTGGTGATCTGCGGCTTCGCATTCGATCCGCATGTCGGCGAGGGCACGATGGCCCTCGGCCGCCTGACGGTGCTGAAAGCGCGCATGAACCAGGAGTTGCACGCCGCCACGGTGTACAAAGCCGGCGGCGGCAACCTGTTCGTGGTGTTCGGCGAGCCGGATATCGCGGTGCATGCCGACCCGGACGGCACCTACCGCGCAGAAATCCGCGGCGTCGATATCTTCGATCCCACCAGCGGCGAGGTCCGCTCATCCGGCGACGTGAAGCAGGACATCGCCTGCTGGTTCATCGACACCGACTACGACGGCGATAGCTTCTTCGTCCGCCACGCGTATTTCCTCGGCGGCAAGGACCCGTTCGAGCGGTTGAAGACGGCGTTACGTTCCGAGATCGACGAGAACGCCTGGGCTACACTCTATCGCACCGAAAGCCGGCCGTTCCCGCGCCCGAAATCAGGCCGCATCGCCGTGAAGGTGATCAACCACCACGGCGACGAGGCGATGAAGGTTTTCCGGGTGGGGTAAATGGAGCGTGGGACGCGTTTCTTGCCGTCTCGCGAAACCCCACTAAGTCCAACACCGCCCCGACCTCGGCCGGCCTCGCCGCCCGCTTCTGTTTCGCCGCGTCGGGCGCGCGCGGGGTCCAACCAGCTCCAAGGCATGGCGAACCATGGGGAACTGGACCGAGCCGCCTTCGCTGATGGACAGATCGGCCATGATGCACTGGTCAGCGGTCGGATCGTCACATCGTTTACACCCCGGAGGCATCGCCTGACACCGGCGGTAGCGCGGACAATGTCATTTCACCCGTCGTCGCGACCTCCAGCACGTGGTTCAGCATATCCATCGGCTCGCCTCGGCGTTCGAGGAACGCGATGGCGGCCTGCAGCAGGCGCCAAGTGCCCTCGCGATCGATCGACGGGAGGATGATGAGACCAGGATGCAATTCGGCGCGACCGACCAACCGGCGGAAGTCTCGTGCGTTTTCCGTGGCGATGACCCGGTCCTCGGCGATGCACCAGGCCAGCACAGCATGGTCCGGCTCGCCGCGGCGGCCGACATGCAGCGGGTGAACCGCGTCATGCCGTCCGGTCTGATTGAGGCGCAAGGCCAGTTGTGGCGACAGGCACTCATCGATGAACAGCCTCACGCAGCATGGGCCCACGGCCGGCCAGCCGGACGCCCCATCAGCGGGTGGGTGCGGGCATAGGTGACGGCGGCCTCGACCGCGTCGCGCGCAAGATCGGGATTGTCGGCGAGGATGTCATCGATCGTCTCGCCATGCTCGACCCGGCCGAGCACGGAATAGACGGTCATGCGGGTGCCGCGAATGACCGGCGTGCCACCCTTGATCGCGTCGTCGATAACGATGGCGCTGTCGCGTGCCGCACGGTAACGCTCCGCGCGATCCATGGCGTCGCCGACCAGCCGACCGACGTCGAGCTCGACCGCGGGCGACAGTTCGACGCGGGCCGTGCGGATGTCGGCCGCCGGCAGACTCGCGAGCCGGTGCGCCAGGCGCTTCTTGTGCGTCGTGGTCAGCCGGAGGTCGAGCTTGGTGATGATGGCGACGTAGGCGACGGCGTGGGTGGGCAGCATGCGCCTTGCTTGCCCTGCCGCGCCGCCGGCTGGGCGAACACGCACCGCGAGCACACGCTCCTCTATGGCCTTCTCGACGACACGCTTCGGCGCGCCGGACAGTTCGGCGACCTCGCGTGGGGTGAGTGTCGCAGCGATCGGCATAAGTCGTCCCCTCTGAGGGACTATATATGTCATCGCGCGACACCTGCACAATACTGCGTTCTTGACGGCTCGGACGGGATATCTGCTCAACCCGGTCGAACGACAGATTCCTCGTCCAGGACCGCCGACCTCGCCGGCGCCGTTCCCGCGTCGCGGACCCTCACCCAGTCAGTTCGGCGCGCAGCCCATCGCGCAGACGCCCCATCGCGCGTTCCATCCGCTCGGCCGACTGGGCGAAGCACAGCCGCAGATACCCCTCGCCGGCGTCACCGAACGCGATGCCCGGCGCCACCCCGACGCCGTGCCGCACGACCAGCCGCCTGGCCAGTTCCAGGCTGTCGGTCAGGCCGTCCACGCCGACGAACGCGTAGAACGCTCCGACCGGAGCCGCGTAGCGCACCCCATTCAGCCCGGCCAGCGCCGCGCTCGCCAGCTCGCGCCCGCGCGCGCAATGGGCGCGAAAACCCTCCACCGTTGCGGTGTCGGCGATGGCGGCCAGCCCCGCGTGCTGCACGAACGGCGCCACGCAGGAATGCGTCGCCTCGACGATCTCGGTCACCGCGTCGCGCGCACCCTCCGGCACCACCAGCCAGCCCAGCCGCCAGCCGGTCATCACCCAGGTCTTGGAGAAGCTGTTCGCCACCATCACCCGGTCGTCCGGCTCGGCCGCGTCCAGCACCGACGGCGCCGCCGTGCTGCCGTCATAGACCAGGCGCGAATACACCTCGTCGGAGATCAGCCAGACGCCATGCTTGCGGCACAGTGCGAGGATGGTTTCCAGCTCCTCGCGCGTCGCGGTCCAGCCGGTCGGGTTGTTCGGCGAGTTCAGGATGAAGGCGCGCGCGCCCTCCAGCAGTGTATCCAACCGGTCGAAATCCATGCTGAACCGCCCGTCCGGCAATGCGGTCAGGTCCAGCTCCACCACCTCGGCCTGGCGCAGCAGCGCGGCGTTGCCGACATTCGGCCAGGCGGGGCTGTGCATCACCACGCGCTCGCCGGCCCGCACGATCGCCGCCAGCGCGACCGACACCGCCGCCATCCCGGAGGCGGAGATCTGCACGCGGGACTCCGTCACCGGCCTGGCGTGCAGCGCGGTCAGGTAGTCCGCCAGCGCGGCGCGCAACGCCGGCAGGCCGCGCACGTCGATGTATTTCGTCTGGCCGGCATCGAGCGCGGCGACTGCGGCCGCATGCGCCACTTGCGGGCTTGGCTGGTCGGATTCGCCGAAGCACAGGAAGTCGACATCGGGCGTGGCGAAGGCCAGCTTGGCGATCTCGAAGATGCGGGAGCCGGGGATGCGAACGAGGTCCATGCCGGTCTTTTAGCCCGAGCGATCGTCGCTTCCCAGTCCCTGCCAGACAGCAGTTCTCATAATGGCACGACGACGTTACCTCAACGTCATGGCCGGGCTAGTCCCGGCCATCGTGCGTCCGTGAGCATGTTTTGTCAGGGAGGTGCAAGTCCACCTGAGGTGAACCAACCAGCCAGAAGCCGGAGGTAACTGCGTTGGCCGTGAGGCGGCGTGGACAGCAACCCGAGGCGAACGAGCAATCCGTAGGATGACGAACTCGATTCTGCCGTGCCGACTGGCGAGCCCGCGATGGAATGGCGAAGCCCAGACCCGTGATGAG
>PLXO01000034.1 GCA_003151425.1 Acetobacteraceae bacterium | reverse complement strand
CAGGGCGGAGCCCTGACCTTCCTTGATTACCCGCGCAGCGCCAGGTCGCTCAGTTCCGGCACCACCCACAGTGGCCGCTCGCCGCGGGAGACGCGCAGCACGTTGTCGAAGGCGTTGCGTGTCTGTTTTGCTCGCGTCTCCCAGCTGGCGCCCGCCAGGTGTGGCGTCAGCACGACATTGTCGAGCAACAGCACCGGCTCCGACGGCGACGGCGGTTCGACCGGGAACACATCGAGCCCCGCGCCGGCTATGCGCCCGCTGGTCAGCGCCTCGTGCAGCGCGGCAAAGTCGATCACCGGCCCGCGGCTGCAATTGATCAGCACGGCGTGCGGTTGCATCTGCGCCAGCGCCGCGCTGTCGATCATGTGGCGCGTCAGCGCGGTCAGCGGCACGTGCAGCGTGACGATGTCCGAGGTGCGCAACAGTTCGGGCAGCAGGCGGTAGCGGACATCCAGCGCGTCCTCGGCGTCCTCGCTCAGCCGCACAAGGTCGTTGCACTGAATGTGCATACCGAAGCCACCAGCGGCGATCCGCGCGACGCGCTTGCCGATCGTGCCGTAGCCGATGATGCCGAGCGTCTTGCCGTGCATCTCGTACAGCGTTGCCAATGGCTGGTTGCCGCGCCAGCGCCCGCCGGCGGTCATGGCGTGGTGGTGCACCAGGCGGCGATAGACGGCGAGCATCAGCAGGATCGTGTGTTCCGCGACCGCGCGCGAGTTGGCGCCGCCATTGTTGGCAACGAGCACGCCGGCGCGACGCGCGGCATCCAGATCCACCCGGTCGTAGCCGGCACTGAACAACTGCACCAGCCGAAGCCGCGGTGCGGCGCGATAGAACGCATCGTCCATGCCATCGACGTTGCCGAGCAGGTAGTCCGCCTCGGCCAACGCGGCCGCATACCCCGCGCTGCCGGGCGCCTCGACCAGCAGTTCGAAGCCGGGGGGCACCATGCCGCGGGCCTCCTGGATCGTATCGATCACGGAATTGACAAACAGCACCTTCGACGGCATGGCGGCTTCCTCCCCAATTGTCATCGCGAGCGCAGCGAGGCGATCTTGTACGGGAGATTGCTTCGTCGCTCCGCTTCTCGCAATGACAGGATTAGCGACATTCCAGGGCTACCCGCCGGCGCGGATGGTGGCCGCGGTCTTCTCCGCCATCATCAGTACGGGAATGTTGAGATTGGCGCACGGCACCGTCGGCATCAGCGACGCGTCGCACACACGCAGACCCTCGACGCCGATCACCCGCGCATTGGCATCGGTGACCGCCATTCGGTCCGCCTGATCGCCCATCCGGCACGACCCGCAGGGATGCCAGGTGCCGCCGACCCGCCGGCGCAGATGCGCCTCGAGCAGAGTGTCGTCGGCGGCGAGCACGTCGGCAGAATGCAGCGCGCCCACCGCATAGGTCATGATCCGCCGCCGTATGCCCGCGCTGTGATCCATCAGCGGCGCGGCGATCGCGGTCATTACGGCGTTGCGCCGATTGGGCCGCGTCAGCTCGCGGATGCGCGGCGAGAAGCCGGTCGGGAACAGATCCAACACGACGCCGGCCTGTTTCGCCGCCGTCATGGCGCGCACGCCGAGACGAAACCCTGCCTTCAGCCGCGCCATGTCGCGGGGGTCCGACAGCATATGAAAATCGATGTCAGAACGTTTCTCGGGCGAAGCGGACAGTCGCACGCGCCCGATGGAATAGGACTTGTTCACCCAGAAGCCGAGCGCGCCGATCCGCCGCCCTACCGCGTGCCAGCCGCCGCGCGAGGCGATCGCAACGTGCATGTCGCCGGGTGGCGTGCCCTCCAGACCGGACGAATAGCGAAGCAGCGCCTGGAGATGATGCGCTTCGCGATGCGGCAGCCGCGCCGACGGATGCAGATAGCCGGACACCCCGACGCCGGGATGTTCCTGCAGGTTCTCGCCGACGCCCGGCCGGTCCGCCTGCACCTCGATGCCATGCTCCGCGAGATGCGCGCCCGGCCCGATGCCGCTGCGCATCAGCACCACCGGGCTCTGCAGCGCGCCGGTGGACACGATCACCTGCCGCGCGGCGATGGTGATCATTTCGCTGCCGCGGGTGAAGCGGGCCGACTGCACGCGGCCGCCGGCGATGACGAGCTGGTCGAGCGGCGTCTCGGTCAGGATCGTCAGATTGCGCCGCCGACGCACCTCGGGCGACAAGTACACCAGTGCGGCGCTGCCGCGGCGGCCCTGCTGATCGACATTGAACGTGGTGGGAAAAACGCCGTCTGCCCAAGCACCGTTCTGATCCTCGTGCATCGCGTAGCCCATGCCGGCGAAGACCTGCGCCATGGTGCGCGTAAAGCCGGTCCAATCGGCACTGCGGTGGCGCTGGATCGGAACCGGACCGGACCGGCCATGCAACGGCTCGCCGAAATCGGCGTCGGTCTCCAGCTTCTTGAAATAGGGCAGCACCTCCGGCCAGCTCCAGCCATGCGCGCCCTTGGCCGCCCATTCATCATAATCGTAGGGCGAGCCGCGATTGGCCCAGATGCCGTTGATCGACGACCCGCCGCCGAGCAGACGCGCCTGCTCGTAGAACCATGGTTCGGTCGGCTGATTCGTTCCGCTGTCGCCGCGCGATGCCTGCAACGAGGGCCACAGCCACTCGGTCTGGAAGTAGGTGCGGCCCGGATAGGGTGAGGCCAGCAGCGCCGGGATGTCGGCCGGCGTGACATCGCGCCCCGCCTCGGCCAACAGGACGCGCGTGGCGGCATCCTCGCTCAGCCGCGACGCCAGCGCGCAGCCGGCGGAACCGCCGCCCACGATCAGGAAGTCGACAGGGTCCGATGGGAGGTACATTCTTGGGCGATCCTCGTTGCCGTGCTTTGGCAACCATCATAACCGGAACCTCGGGGGAAACATCAATGGACCACGTCATTGCACCGTCGCGCCGCGCCGTGCTGCTTGGTGCCGCGGCCAGCACGGTACTGCCTGCCCTGCGCGCGCGGGCACAACCCGCCAGCGTATTGAACATCGCAACGAGCGGGGATCCCGGGCCGCTCGATCCCATGCCGGTCACCTCCGATCTGCTGTCGGAGATCACCCAGCTTTTCTACGAGACGCTGTATATCTTCGGCCCGGATTTCAGCATCGCTCCGTTGCTGGCCTCCGAGCTGCCAGAGATCACCGATGGCGGGAAACGCTACGTGATCAAGCTGCGCAGCAACGTGCCGTATCACGACGGTAGCACGATGAACGCCGATGACGTGGTGGCATCGTTGCAGCGATGGGGACGCCTGTCGCCGCGCGGACGAACGCCATGGGCTTTCCTGGAGTCGATAGCGGCAAAGGATCCCTCGACAGTCGAGATCGTGCTGAAGCAGGCTTATTCTCCGCTGCTCAATTTGTTGGCGTTCCCGAACGGCTCGCCGCAGATCATGCCGAAACGCGTTGCCACCGCGCCCGACCCGCTGAAGGATTTCACCGGCACTGGTCCATTCAAGCTTGTCGAGTACAAACCGGACACCTGGGTACGCGTCGGCAAATTCGCGCAGTACGTTTCGCCACCGGGAACGCCGAACGGGTATGTCGGCCGGCGCGAGGCATTGGTCGACGAGATCCGGTTCCTGCCCACGCCCAATCCGACCACGCGTGCGGACGGTCTGCTGGCAGGACAGTATCATTGGGCGGACAACCTGACCCCGGAAAGTTATGCCATCATCCATGGCAAGCCGGACGTGGTGCCGGGCGTTTTGACCGCGGCGCTCTGGGTGCTGTTCATCATGAACACCAAGAAAGGCGTGACGAGCAATGTGCTCATTCGCCGCGCGGCACAGGCGGCGATCAACTGCACGGACGCACTGACCGCGGCGTTCGGCGACAAGTCGTTGTGGAGACCGGAAGGATCGATCTATCCGGAGGGCACTTCATGGTTCGATGCCGATGCGCCGGGCTACAATCAGGGGAGCACCGTGAAGGCGGCGGCGTTGCTGAAGCAGGCCGGCTACAACGGCGAACCGATTCGAATTTTGACCAGCACGCAATACGATTACCAATACAAGACCGCCCAGGTGATCGAGGCCAACCTCACCGAGGCCGGCTTCAAGGTCGATCTCGTGGTCACCGACTGGGCGACGATCCTGCAACGTCGGCAGAACCCCGACCAATGGGACGGTTTCGTCACCGGCCATGGCGTGGTGCCGGAACCATCCTCGATCACCGTGTTCAACCCGAGCTATCCGGGCTGGTGGGATACACCCGACAAGCACGCCGCACTGCAGGACTTCGTTACCGAGAGCGATCCGGCGAAGCGGGTGCCGCTGTGGCACAAGCTGCAAGCGCAGTTCTACATTGACGTGCCAACGGTGAAAATCGGTGCCGGCTTTACGACGTTCGGTGCCAGCAAGCGGATGAGCGGCTACTATCCCGGCATCTGGCCGGCGTTCTGGAACACGCGGCTGGCTACGTAGGTGGTGCCGCGAAATAGGCCTGTCACGAGGGCACGGTCGACGCCCCCGTCATGGCCGGCGAAGGCCGACCATCCACGACTGTGCCGCTCGCAACGAGGGAAGTCGTGATAGGGGTAGGGAGGGC
>PLXO01000354.1 GCA_003151425.1 Acetobacteraceae bacterium | reverse complement strand
GAACAAGTCCGGCCATGACGATGAAGGGTCGGCCATGACGATGCAGGATCAGAGAAACGACACCGGATCGACATCCACATCCACCCGCGCCCCCCGCGGCACTTTTACCCGTGCCAGCCACGCGCGCAGGATCGGCTGCACCGCAATCTCGCGCCGCGTCTTCAGCAACAACCGCCGCCGGTGCCGCCCACGCAAAATACTCAGCGGCGCCGGCGCCGGGCCCAGCACCGTCACCCCATCGCCCGAGGGCGCCGCGCGGCCCAGCTCGCGCGCCAGCCCATCCGCCACCGCCGCGTGATCCGCGCTGACGATCAGCGCCGCCAGCCGACCATACGGTGGCCAATGCCCGGGACGCCGCTGCGCCGCCTCGCGCGCCATGAACGCATCCAGATCGCCCGCCACCAGCGCCTGCATCACCGGATGCTCGGGGGTAAAAGTCTGCAGCAGCACCTGCCCCGGCGCCTCCGCCCGCCCTGCGCGCCCCGCCACCTGGTGCAGCAACTGCACGGTGCGCTCCGCCGCGCGCAGGTCCCCGCCGGCCAGCCCGAGATCGGCGTCCACCACCCCCACCAGCGTCAGATGCGGAAAATGCCAGCCCTTGGCGACGATTTGCGTGCCGATGATCAGATCGACCTCGCGCGCGGCGATGGCGTGCGCGGCAGCGGCGGCGGCGTCCGGCCCCGGCATCGTGTCGCTCGCCATCACCAACCGGCGCGCCTCGGGAAACTGCGCGGCGGCTTCCTCGGTGATGCGCTCCACGCCCGGCCCCACCGGCGTCAGGCTGTGCGCCGCGCCGCACGCCGGGCACTCCGGCGGGATCGGGATCGAGTGCCCGCAATGGTGGCATTGCAGCGCCTGCCGCACCCGGTGCTCCACCAGCCAGGCGGTGCAGTTCGGGCACGCCATCCGGTGTCCGCAATGCCGGCACAGCGTCAGCGGCGCGTAGCCGCGGCGATTGAGGAACAGCATCGCCTGCTCGCGGCGCGCCAAGGTCGCACGCACCGCCTCGATCAGCGGGGGCGCCAGAAAATGCCCGCGCTCCGGCGGCGTCACCCGCATGTCGATCGCCGCCACCGCGGGCAGTGCCGCGCCGGCATGCCGCTGCGCCAGGGTGATCCGCCGGTAGCGGCCGGCCTCGACATTTGCCACCGTCTCCAGGCTCGGCGTGGCGGAGACCAGCACCGCCGGCGCCGCGCACAACCGCGCCCGCACCACCGCCATGTCGCGCGCGTGGTAGACCACGCCGTCCTCCTGCTTGAATGCCGTCTCGTGTTCCTCGTCCACCACAACAAGCCCCAGATCGGGGAACGGCAGGAACAGCGCCGAGCGCGCGCCCACCACGACGGGCGCGCCGCCCTCGGCCACCGTCCGCCAGGTGATCCGCCGAATTCGAGAACTCAGATCGGAGTGCCAGACCGCCGGCGCGACGCCGAAGCGCCGCTCGAACCGCTCCAGCCACTGCGAGGACAGCGCGATCTCCGGCAGCAGCACCAGCGCCTGGCGGCCGGCGCGCAGACATTCCGCCACCGCCTCGAAATACACCTCGGTCTTGCCGGAGCCGGTGACCCCATCGAGCAGTGTCACCGAGAAATCCCGCGCAGCTACCGCGGCCCGCAGCACCGCGGCGGCATCGGTCTGGGCGTCGGACAGCGCCGGCCCGGGATGGTCCGGATCCGGCGGCTCGAACGGCGGCCGCGACGGCAGCACCGCCGGCACCAGCAACCCAGCGTGCGCCATCGTCCGCACCACCCCGGCGCTGACGCCGGCCGCGCGCGCGAGCTCTACCGCCGAACGCGGCAGACCGTCCGCCAGCGCGTCCAGCACGCGTTGCCGCCCCACCGTGATCCGCGACAGGGGCACCCCCGACTGAGGCATCTCCGCCTGGGGCATCTCCGACTGAGGCGTCTCCGACTGGGGCATCTCCGACTGAGGCGTCTCCGGCTGGGGCGTCTCCACGCGGGTCGCCCCCGACCCGGGCATCTCCGAATTGGTCATCCCCGCCTTGGTCAGCGGCGCCTCGGGCAACGGATGAGCGGGCCGCCACCCGGCCGGCGCGCGGCCGCTATCGGAACTGACGACGCGCAGCGCCATCGCCATCACCTCGCCCGGCGGCGACAGGGTGTAGCTCGCCAGCCAGTCGACGAATCGGCGCATCTCCGCCCGCATCGGCGGTGTGTCCAACACCGCGATCAGCGGCTTCAGCTTGCGCTCCGGCACGCCGCCGTCCCCAAACAATTCGCCTCCGGAGCCGACCCCACTAGAGCCTGCCCCCGGGCACTTGACCCGGGGGTCCGGCACGCCATCCCAGACGACGCCGATTTCCTCGCGCCGGTTCAGCGGCACCAGCACCACGTCGCCCGGTTGCACCGTCATTTCGGCCGGCACGCGATAGTCGAACGGCCCAGGGAACGGATACGGCAACAAAACCGGGACCCGTCGCGAGGTTTGCTTTCTGTCCGGGCTGCCCATGTTCTATGATGCGCCCGGGAACGCGCCTGATGTCCAGGCACGGCGGGACACGAGGGGCATTGCATGAAATTCTTCGTCGATACCGCCGACACGGCGGAAATCAAGTCGCTCGCCGCCTCCGGCTTGCTGGACGGCGTCACCACCAACCCCTCGCTGATCGCAAAATCCGGCCGGCGCATCCTGGACGTGATCGCCGAAATCTGCGCAACCGTCCCCGGCCCGGTCAGTGCCGAGGTCGCCGCCACGGACTACGACGGCATGCTGGCCGAGGCCCGTGTGCTGCGCCGCATCGCCAAGAACGTCACGGTCAAGGTGCCGCTGACGCCGGATGGGCTGCGTGCCTGCCATCATCTCACCCAGGACGGCGCGATGGTCAACGTCACGCTGTGCTTCTCCGCCGCGCAGGCGCTGCTGGCCGCCAAGTCCGGCGCCACGTTCATCAGCCCGTTCGTCGGCAGGCTGGACGACGTCGGCCAGGACGGCATGGTGCTGATCGCCGACATCCTGCAGATCTACCGCAACTACGGGTTCAAGACCGAGGTGCTGGTGGCCTCGGTCCGCCACCCCATCCACGTGATCACGGCGGCCAAGCTCGGCGCCCATGTCGCCACGCTGCCGCCGGCCGTGCTGCGCTCGCTGTTCAACCACCCGCTGACCGACAAGGGCCTCGCCGCGTTCCTGGCCGACTGGGCGAAGACCGGACAGCAGATCGCATGACCGCGGCTCGGCCGCTACCCGACGCGGCCGAGAGCGATCTTGTCGCAGCCTTCCTGCGTGCGCATCCCGCCTGGCTGGCCGAGCACCCGGAGCTGTATCGCGTGCTGGCGCCGCCGCGCCGGGTGCACGGGGAGGCACTGACCGACCACATGGCGGCGATGCTGCGGGCCGAGCGGGCGCACGCCTCGGCCTTGATCGACGCCGGGCGGGCCGCGGCGGGGATGGCCGGGCGCGTGCAGGAAGCGGTACTGGCGCTGATGCGCGCGGTCGATCCGGCGGACTGCATCAGCGCCGAACTGCCCGGCTTGCTGGGGATCGATGCCGCCGCATTGTGCGCGGAGGAACCGCTCCCCGGTTGCCACCACCTGCCGCCGAACACGATCGGACGCCTGCTCGACGGCCGTGACGTGGTGTTCCGTGCCGCGGCGACCGATGCCAGGATGGCCGATGCCGGGATGGCTGGCAGCCGGACGGCGGATGCCCTGTTGCTGCACGCGGAGGCGGCGCGTCTGGCGCTGCACGACGCGCTGGTGCGGGTGCCGGGCGCCGGCGCGCCGATGCTGCTGGCGCTCGCCAGCCGCGACGCGCGCGTTCTGGACCCCGCCCAGGGCAGCGGTGCGCTGGGGTTTCTAGGTCGCGCTGCGGCGGCCGCGCTCGGGCGCTGACCCTGACGAACGTGGCCGCCTCACGCCGAGACCTGACGGACGCTGATCTTGACGGCGCCGACCCGTCGGGGCCGGAACCCATGACCGGTGAGGCGGCGCGTCAGGCCTTCCTCGAGTGGCTCGCCCATGAACGCCGCGCCGCGGTCCTGACGGTCGAGGCCTATGCCGCCGATCTGGCCGGATTTCTCGGCTTCCTGACCGGCCATCTCGGCGCCGAGCCGGACCTCGAGCAGTTGCGCACCTTGCGCCTGGCCGATCTGCGCGCTTGGCTGGCGCACCAGGCAAACGAGGGCGCCGGGAACGCCACCCGCGCCCGGCATTTGTCGGCGGTGCGCAGCTTCTACCGCTTCCTGGCGCGCCGGCACGGCGTGGACAACCCCGTACTGAAGCTGATTACCGCACCGCGGGCCAAAAAGCCGCTGCCCAGGGCGCTGACGCAAGACCAGGCCCGCGCGGTGACCGACGACGTTGCCGAAATGGCCGACACCGCCGCGCTGCAGGCCCGCGACACCGCGCTGTTCACCCTGCTGTACGGCTGCGGCCTGCGGATCGCCGAGGCACTGGCGCTGAACGTGCGCGATGCACCGCTGCAAGGCGCGGATGCGATGCTGCGCGTGGTCGGCAAGGGCGGCAAGGAACGCATCGTGCCGGTGCTGCCGGCGGTGCGTGAGGCGATCGGCGGCTGGCTGCGCCTGCATCCCGATCGCCACCCCGCCAGCCCGCTGTTCCTCGGCGCGCGCGGCAAGCGGCTGGATGCGGCGGTGGCGCAGAAGGTGCTGCGCGACTTCCGCCGCCTGCACGGCCTGCCCGAGCACGCCACGCCGCACGCGCTGCGGCACTCTTTCGCGACGCACCTGCTGGCGGGCGGCGCCGACCTGCGCTCGATCCAGGACCTGCTGGGTCATGCCAGCCTGTCGACCACGCAGCGTTACACCGCGGTGGATCAGGCGCGCCTGATCGAGGTGTGGCGCAAGGCGCATCCGCGGGCGTGAGGACGGCGACCGCCCCCACGCCTCGTCCGCCGACCACTGCATGACCTCGCGCATTGCTGACGTGTGCGATGATCCCGACCACATGAAATCGACCCTTCCAGCATTTCGGCCGGCTGGTATCGCGTGCGGAGTTGCCCTGGGAGCCAGCGTGCAGCCGCGCGCCAAACCAGGATGATCCCGACAGCCGCCAGCAATTCTCGTTTTGGT
>PLXO01000148.1 GCA_003151425.1 Acetobacteraceae bacterium | reverse complement strand
CGCTGGACGCGCTGCTGCGGATCGTTCCGGGGCCGGATTTTCCGACCGGCGGCACCATCATCGGGCGCTCCGGCATTCGCGCCGCGTTCGAAACCGGGCGCGAATCGATCACCATCCGCTGCCGCTCCGAGATCGAGGAGATGGCGCACAATCGCCAGGCGATCATCATCAACGAGATCCCCTATCAGGTGAACAAGAAGACGTTGCTTGAGCGCATCGGCGAGCTGGTACGCGAGAAGCAGGTCGAGGGCATCACCGGGGTGCGCGACGAGAGCGACCGCGACGGCATGCGGATCGTCATCGAGCTGCGGCGCGACGCGACGCCGGACGTGGTGCTGAACCAGCTTTATCGCTTCACCCAGTTGCAGATCACCTTCGGCATCAACATGCTGGCGCTGGATGGCGGTCAGCCGCGCCAGCTCGGGCTGAAGGACGCGTTGCAGTGCTTCGTGCGGTTCCGCGAGGACGTCATCCTGCGGCGCGCCAAATTCGAGCTGACAAAGGCGCGCGATCGGGCGCACCAGCTTGTTGGCCTGGCGATCGCGGTGGCGGACATCGACGAGGTGATAAGGCTGATCCGCGCCAGCAACGATGCCACGGCCGCGCGCGCTGCCCTGATGGCGTGCGACTGGCCCGCCGCCGATGTGGCGCCGTTGCTGCAACTGATCGACGAGCCCGGCAACGTAATCACCCCGGAAGGCACCGTACGGCTCACCGAGGACCAGGCGCGCGGCATTCTGGAGATCCGGCTGCAGCGGTTGACCGGGCTGGAGCGCAACAAGATCCACGCCGATCTGATCGAGATCGGCACGCAGATCCAGGGATTGCTGGAGCTGCTCGCCTCGCACCCGAAGCGGATGGAGGTGATGCGCGCGGAACTGGTTGCGGCGCGCGCGGAGATCGCCCGGCCGCGGATGACCGACATCATCGACGCCTTGGCCGACCAGGACGACCAGAGCCTGATCGAGCCGGGCCAGATGGTGGTGACGATCACCCGCGACGGCTTCATCAAGCGCACCACGCTGGAAACGTTCCGCGCACAGAACCGCGGCGGACGCGGGCGCAGTGGCGCCTCGACCCGCGGGGACGACATCGTGACGCGCAGCTTCAATGCGCACACGCATCAATTCGTGCTGTTCTTCTCCTCCGGCGGCAAGGCGTTCCGCGAGAAGGTGTGGCGCCTGCCGGAGGGCGGCGCGACGGGCAAGGGGCGGGCGCTGGTGAACCTGCTGCCGGAGCTTGGCGGCGACACCATTACGACCGTGCTGCCGCTGCCGCAGGACGAGACGTTGTGGGACAGCCTGCACCTGGTGTTCGCCACCGCCTCGGGCGGGGTGCGGCGCAACCTGCTGTCCGATTTTCGAAATGTGCGCGCCGCTGGGCTGATCGCGATGAAGCTGGAGGAGGGCGATCGGCTGATCGGCGTCGCCACCTGCCGTGTCGCGACCGGCCGTGACGGGGACGACGTGCTGCTGGCCACGCGGCTCGGCCGCTGCATTCGCTTCCAGGTGACCGACGACACGTTGCGCGTGTTCGCCGGCCGCGATTCATCGGGCGTGCGCGGCATAAAGTTGGGTAAGGGCGACGAGGTGATGAGCCTGTCGGTGCTGCGCCATGTCGATGCCGAGAACGACGAGCGCGCCGCGTTCCTCAAGCAGGCCGCCGCGAAACGCCGGACCAACGGCGATGAGGGTGAAACCGACGTCACCGAGCCGGAAGACGCCGGCGCCGACGTGACGCCCACGGCCGACGTGACGCCCACGGCCGACGTGACGCCCACGGCCGACGTGACACTTAGCGCGGAGCGCATCGCCGAGCTGGAGGCGCGGGAGGAAATCCTGCTCACCGTCACCGATGCCGGGTTCGGCAAACGCTCGTCGGCGTACGAGTACCGCGTCACCGGGCGCGGCGGCCAGGGGATTGCCAACATCACGTTAGCCCCGCGTAACGGCACCGCCGTGGTCGCAACGTTTCCGGTGCGGCCGGGCGATGACGTGATGCTGGTGACCGACGAAGGGCGGCTGATCAGGGTGCCGGCCGACCAGGTGCGGATCACCGGGCGCCAGGCGATGGGCGTCACGCTGTTCCGCGTCGACGCGGGCGAGCATGTGACCAGTGTCTTCCCGGTGGTCGAAGACGCGGTCGAAGACCCAGCGGGGGACACGCCCGGGGCCACGCCCGGGGACACGCCGGGGGACACGACGGACGATGCAGCGGAGGACGGGGTGGATGGCTGAGATGAAGGGCCGCATGCGGGTCGGCCTGTATCCGGGTACCTTCGATCCGGTAACCAACGGGCATGTCGACGTGATCGCGCGCGCCGCGCGGCTGATGGACCGGCTGGTGGTCGGCGTCTCCATCAGCACCGGCAAAGGACCGCTGTTCACCCTGGAAGAACGGGTGGAGCTGGTGACGGCGGAGATCGCCGCGATCGGCTCGCCGAACGGCACGGTGATCGAGGTGCGGCCGTTCCAAGGGCTGCTGATCGACTTCGCCCGCGAGGTCGGCGCGGCCATGATCGTGCGCGGGCTGCGGGCGGTGTCCGACTTCGACTTCGAGTTCCAGATGGCGGGCATGAACTATCGCATGGCGCCCGACATCGAGACGGTGTTCCTGATGGCGAGCGAACGGCACCAGTTCATCGCCTCGCGGCTGGTCAAGGAGGTGGCGGCGCTGGGCGGCGACATTTCGTCGTTCGTGCCGGCGCTGACGCTGGCGCGCACGCTGGCCCGGCTCAACCGCAGTTGACCTTGGGTGTTGATCTTGGATGGTTGATCGGGAGGCGTCGATTGGGCGCGCCTGATCTGGGCACGCATGACCTGGGCGCGCTTGACCCGGGGCCGCCGAGCGGGCATCGAGGCGCCCCTGTCGCAACCCGGGAGGGATTCAATGAACCGCCGTACCCTGATCGCGCGCCTTGCGGTCGCCCCTTTGTTGATGGAAGCCAGCATGAGCGAGCACGCCACCGCGCAGCCGAAGCTCGATCCGGAGAACACGATCGATCTTGACCTGACTTACGGGCGGGTGGTGATCGAGCTGTTCCCGGACCTTGCGCCGAAGACGGTGGAGCGGATCAAGACCCTGGCGCGCGAGGGCTTCTATGACAACACGCCATTCCATCGGGTGATCGAGGGCTTCATGGCGCAGGGCGGCGACCCGACGGGCACCGGCACGGGCGGATCGAAGCTGCCCGACCTGGCGGCGGAGTTCACCAACAAGCGCCGCTTCCTGCGCGGCACCTGCGGCATGGCGCGGACCTCGGATCCGAACAGCGGCAACAGCCAGTTCTACATCATGCTCGCCCCGGCGCCGCATCTGGACGGGCAGTACACCATCTGGGGCCAGGTGGTGCAGGGCATGGACTTTGTGGACAAGCTGAAGCGCGGCGCCGGCGGCAGCGGGATCGTGCAGAATCCGGATCGCATCGTGCACATGCGCGTTGCGGCGGATGTGAAATAGGGTCAGGCCCGGATAGCGTCGGACTGGCGCGAGAGCCCGTAGCTCAGGTGGTAGAGCACGAGACTTTTAATCTTGGGGTCGTGGGTTCAAGTCCCACCGGGCTCACCATATAACTCAACGCGCTTCGGCCCAGCTTGCGCGCGGCGCCGCGGTGCGTTCCACGCTCTTCCCCCGAAATCGCCCCCGGACGCCGCCGATCTCCCCGTGGGATGGGCGCGCCGAGGCCGGTGCGCGGCGGCGTTCCCCGGGCCAAAAATGGCCCGCATCGGGCGCCGGCCAGGCGGTCGGCGCGCCGCTTCCGAAATGATGTCGCACCCCCGGCCGGCCGCCAGGCGGGCGCCGCCCAGGCGAAGATCACGAAGCATCCCCCGTGGCCCAGCAGCCGCATCATCTTCAGCTTCTCGCCCTGGCCTGCGGCATCGGCCGAGCTGCGGAACCGGTACCGCGCGGAACGCACCGGCGTCGGATCGTCATCGGCGTCCTCTGCTCGCGGCGAAACCCTGACGGATGATACCCACGGCCGGAGGCCCGCTTTGGGTGCAGGCTGAGTAAAAACTCGCGGCCGCACCGGCGCTCCGCAACTTTGATTCGCCCCCGGCCGGCGCATCGCAACAATGCTTTTCTACAGGTTCCGGGACGCATCGATATTGCGGCAGCAATGCGTGCAACCGAGTTTTTACACAGCCTGGGTCGAATCTGGCTGTTCAGGCCACGCGGGCGCTCCTATGCGATCCCAGTCATCGTATCGTTGCATCATAGCGTTGATGCATGAGTCGTTCGCCGGGAAGCAAGCACTCCCTGGCATCCTTATCTTATATCGCGATGCTCGATAACAAATCTGCCCGCAAGCCATTCCGCAAACTGGCAAAATCGTAGCGCGTCAGCGACACCCGTCGCATGCACCAAGCCGGCGATCAACCTGCCAGCCACCTAGCGGAACACCTGCCATGGAACTGGCGCAACCCAGCCGGAACAGCCACGGCAGCAAGCAGCAGGTTCAGCAACGTCGCGTCTCCAAGACAAGGGGTCCGCGACAGATCGCTGCACAGCCACCGGATTGTTGCCTATCCGGCAGGAGCTGGCGAGTCGGCGGCGAGCCGCACTGAGAAGCGCACGAAGGAAGGAGGGGAGTGGCTTCGGCGGCTGCCCCCCGTCGCTGCCGATCACCGCCGGCCCCCCGCGCCGGCGGCAGGTTCCACGCCCGCGCGGCGGCCGTCGCGGTCTCGACCATCCGCTGGGGCGAGTGGTGGGCGTAGCGCGTCGTGGTGCTGAGCTGGCGGTGGCCGAGCACCGCGCCGATCTCTTACAGCGGCGGGAGTCGCGCCGCCCGTGGCGCTCGTCGAAACCGGCTTCGCCGGCGGTGGCCGCGCGGGCCGGCTGGTCCCCTGGGCCAGGCAGACGGCCGACCTCGCCCCGACCATCGTCAAGTGCCCACCGAACCGGCATTGTTTCGAACCCCTGCCGCGCCGCTGGGTCACCGAGCGAAGTTTCAGCCGGTTCATAGCGCCACAATGGCCCAGGTCGGCACCAGGCCATCGGGGATGCGGTTTGATCCTGGTCAATGTGTCGGTCCTCGTCGGTCGCGTTAAATGTGCATCCCTGCATTCCGTCCCGAGGTGATACCCATGCGAACTTGGCCGGCTGCCGTGCTCCTGTTGGTTTTTGCCCTTGCCGCCGCTGCCCAGGAGCCCGCGGGGACGCCGATAACCGTTACGCCGGAGATGCGCGGTGCCGGCGTGGTTTCGAGCGGCGTGAAGACTCCGCCGCCGCTGCCGGCCACCGGCACGGAGACAGCGCCGGTGCCCGCATGGAGCGGTCCGTTGCCTTACCCAGTCGTCATCGCCGACCGCCGCAACAACCGGCTGATCGAGATCGCCCCCGACAAGCGGGTGGTATGGGAGCTGCCGTCGCCGGATCTGCGCATCTACCGCGGCAACGACGATGTCTTCTTCTCCCCCGACGGCAACAGCCTTATGGTCAACGAGGAGGACAATTACGACATCCACATCATCGACTACGCCAGCCGCGAAATCGTCTGGAGCTATGGCCAGCCGGACACCAAGGGCGCCGGCCCTAGGCAGTTCAACTTCCCCGACGATGCGCATCTGCTGGCGGACGGCACGGTGATGACCGCCGACATCCGCAATTGCCGCGTCATGTTCATCGACCGCGACAAGGCCGAGTTGAAGGAACAATGGGGACAGCCCGGCACCTGCCGACACGACCCGCCGCGCTTCCTGAACCTGCCCAACGGCATCACGCCGTTGGCGAACGGCGACGTGCTGATCACCGAAATCCCCGACTCCTGGATCACCCGCATCACGCGCGCGGGCAAGGTGGTGTGGAGCATCCGGGCGCCGCATGTGCGCTACCCGTCCGACGCCTATCCCACACATGATGGCCAGGTGATCGTCGCCGACTATTCCAAGCCGGGCCGGGTGGTGATCTTCGACCCCGCCACCGGCGCGGTGACCTGGGAATACGTCGAAAAATCCGGCGAGAAGATGCTCAACCATCCCTCGCTCGCGCTCGAACTACCGAACGGCAACATCATCCTCAACGACGATTGGCGGAACCGCGTGCTGGTGATCGACCGCGGCAGCAAGCAGATCGTCTGGCAGTACGGCGTCACCGACAAACCCGGACACGCGCCGGGCTACCTGTTCTACCCGGACGGGCTCGACATCGACGTGTTCCACGACTGGAAGACGACGCTCGGCGGCAAATGAGGGCCGCATGCATCCTTCTGGCGCTCGTGTCCTGGCTGCTGGCGGCCGGACCCATGCTGGCAGGGGCGATGGCGGCGGAGCCACCGCGCATGCAGGTGGACCCGTTCTGGCCGAAGCCGCTGCCGCACAACTGGATTCTCGGTCAGGTTTCCGGCGTGGCGGTCGATGCCGCGGACAATGTCTGGATCATCCAGCGCCCCGGCAGCCTGACGCCGGATGAGAAGGGCGCCGCACTGCATCCGCCCCGCAGCATCTGCTGCGTCCCCGCGCCGCCGGTGATCCAGTTTGACCCCGCCGGCAACGTGCTGCGCGCCTGGGGCGGGCCCGGCAAGGGCTACGACTGGTTCCAGAGCGAGCACGGCATCTACCTCGATCCGAACGGCTTCGTCTGGCTCGGCGGCAACGGCACCAATGACGGCCAGTTGCTGAAATTCACCCGCGACGGCGCCTTTGTCTTGCAGGTCGGTCACCCCGCTAGCGGCGCCGCCAGCAACAACGTGACCCGGCTCGGCCGGCCGGCCGACGTCGCCGTCGACCCGGTCGCCAACGAGGTCTATGTCGCCGACGGCTACGCCAACCGCCGCATCATCGTCTTCGACGCCAATACCGGCGCCTACAAGCGGCACTGGGGCGCCTATGGCGGCCGCCCCGCCGATATCGCGCAGCCCTACGACCCGAGGAAGCCGCCGCCGCGTCAGTTCGGCACCCCTGTGCACTGCGTGAAGCTGGCCAAGGATGGGCTCGTCTATGTCTGCGACCGGCAGAACGATCGCATCCAGATCTTCCGGAAGGACGGCAGCTTCGTCGCCGAGTGGCGCATCGCGCCGCAGACCCTGGGCGAGGGCAGCGTGTGGGATCTTGCGCTGTGGCCGGATGCGGGTCAGAGCCTGCTGTTCAATGCCGATGGCGAGAACAACCAGGTGCGCGTGCTGCGCCGCGCCGACGGTATGCTGCTGGGTGCCTTCGGCCGCAGCGGGCGGCAGGCGGGCCAGTTCCACTGGGTGCACAACCTGGCGATCGACAGCCACGGCAACGTCTTCACCACGGAGGTCGACAGCGGAAAGCGGGTGCAGCGTTTCACCCCCGCCGCCGCGCCCTGACCGCGATGGCGCGATGCCGTTGCGGCAGGCTTGCCGCGGAGTTACTGAGGCACTCCCGCAATCTCCTGCCACAGCGCGCGCGTCTCCCGACCCGGATCGCGCGCCACACGGCAATCCACGTCCAGCACCATCGTGGCGCGATCGTCTCGCGTGGAGGCGGGCCACGCCGGCAGCGACGCATGGCCCGGCACGCCGGTGCGCGCGAAATTCGCCCATGCCCCCGACATCGTCGATGCCAGCGCATGGGCCCCGGCGCTGCGATCCGTTGCGTTGGTGAACTCCAGCGTATCGAAGGTGAACGGCACGTCGATCGCGTGCGGCGCACCCAGCCGTCCGTCGAACAGAGGCGTCTTCAAGGCGAACGAATACATCCACACCGGCGCCGCGCCCTGCTTCGCCTTGCACTCGGACATGACCAGCGAGCGGATGCGGAACTGCCCGTCCGTCAGCGTGGCGATCAGCCGTCGTGCCGGGGTCGCGTCGGGCATCAGCCGCCGCTACGTCTCCACCGCGCGATCGGCCTCCGCGCCGACCATCGCGCCGACCCGCGCACGCAACTCCGCCTCGGTCAGCGTGCCGTGCCACACCTTGTCGTCGCACGCGAGGAACAGCGACGCCGCGTGCGTCGTGTCGCCGACGATCAGCGGAATGTCGGCGGAGACCGCGGGTGCATCGGGATCGAACGGCTGACGCGGCAGCAGGGTGCCGTCCACCACTGCGCGCTTCGAACTTTTAATCTCGGGGTCGTGGGTTCGAGTCCCACCGGGCTCACCAAGGTATTTCAATAAGTTATACAACATCTCTTGAACCCCAGCACGCTACCAAAATCCGCGGGGCTTCAATGGGGCTTCAAGCGAGGCCGGACAGCCGGGGATAGTCGCAGAGCGTTCTTGCTACGTTCCCTTACCATCCCCTATGGCAATGTTGCACTTGCCATACCCAGACGCTAGGGGTAGATTCGGCCGTCCGGCGCGGGTTGCAGCCTTCTGATTTCCTTGGTGGGTTGTGCATCGCGCTGGAGCACCGCTGGAACCCGGATGCTCTGTTTGTGATCTTCACTGCTTACTTCGATGAGTCTGACACACACGGCCCTAAGCCCACCGTCGTCATGGGCGGCTTTCTGGGGCACGCTTACCAATGGCGCATCTTTAACCGCGACCTTGATCGAATACGCACGGAATTTGGCTTCCGCGTGTTCCACGCCAAGGAGTTTAAGCAGAAAAGGGGCGAATTTTGCGGTTGGGATGACAAAAAATGCCTTCGCCTTCAAGAGGCCCTAGCCAACCTCGTGCACCGGCGCCTGACCGAGGGAGTGACGGTCGATTTACCGCGCGACCGATACCTTGATGGGTATCGGAATTTACCGTTCCCAGCGAAGATGCCTCGCGACAGTCAATACGGCCTATGCTTCAGGGTGTGCATGGGCCATTTTCTACAGATCGTCGGCGCGCGCGGGGGAAAGCGTCCCACGCTCCACGTCGTCATTGAGGCTGGTCATAAAAACGTCGGCAACACTCTGCACATCTTCAATGAACTCAAAAAATGGATGGCTCGCCGCGGCAGTCAGATATTTGGGACCATAACGGTTGCCCAAAAGAGCGAGTGCAATGAACTGATGGTGGCCGACTTTTTGGCTCACACTTATTCGATGATGCGGGCGAACAATCCGTTGCTTCTGCGGCAATTGCCGGACCAGGGTGAACCAGATGACAGGACAAGGGGGGAGGCCGGTCTCACCTATCTCGAATTTAGGGACGAGACCTTCCAAGAGTTCAAGGACATTTTCGCGAGCGAAAGACACGCCGAGTTGTGGACTGCGCGGCGTGCCGTTAAAGGCGCTCGGGCGTCCTCTTCAGGGGCTTCGGCCGGATGACCTTCTCAAACGCCCGATCCAACGCCCCTGGCGTTTCGTCAACCTCGACCTCGCGCGCCATGTCGATGAAGCGCTGGGACTCGGCGGGGTCGTCGGCGTCGGGTGGGACCTTGGGGGGAGGCGGTTTGCGGACTGGCATGGGCGCAGCATAGGTCAGCGCGCCGGGCCGGGAAAGACTCCCGGACCGCAGTGCGCCAGTGCGGCGGTAGGTGCGACTCGCGAGGGGGGATTATCCGGGCTGACCTGCGCACCCACCAGGGAGTTAGACGTGACCGAGCCTCCGCACGCACCCAAGAAGCCAGCCGCCGGTCTGCTTAACGCTGGGCCCGGGCCTGAAACACCGATGCCGGCGTCACCCCTTACGTCACCAAGGATCAAGCATCTTGCCGGCGTCGGGGCTGCCGGCGGCGATCTCAGCAAACATGAGGTGCGCGAGCTGGCGGCGTCGGTACTCGCGCACATCGAACCGCGCAAGGAGGCTGCCCGCTAACCTTCAGAGATCAGCCATCCTGCGCACTGCGCTCGTTGGAATGCGGATGATCCCGCACGCCTGCGCTCGCTGGCGATCCATGTCGCCGAGGTTTGGGGCCAGCGCCAGCGCCTCGCTGGTCTCTGCGACAAGAAATCCGACAGACAGGCAGCGCACCGCGTCGGGGAGCGCGTACTCATCAAGCCAGATCCAGGGCGGCTGCGGGCGCTGGCTGTCCTCCCATTCGACCACGACCAGTCGGTACGGGGTGGACGGCCGCCAGTTGGCGCCGACGTTCGGGTGAGGTTCGGCGGCGCGCGGTTTGCCCATCGTCGCCCGACTCTTATCCCTTCTCCCGATCCGGCAGCAAGAGCGTCAACTCCAACTGCCGAGGATCGCTGATGGTCGATCCCCGCCGCCACGCATGGTCGCGCCCCGACCTAGAAGGGAGGCGCCTCTGTCCGCCGGATACGAGTTGTTTCGTAGGTCAGTCGCTTGCCCTTGGCGCCAGCGAGGGCGAGATCAGCCCGTTCCGCGTCTTCAACCCCCAACTTGGAGCGGTTGCTGTAGCGAAAATCGAACTCGGACAGATACCGATGCAGGTGGGCTTCGCTCACGTGCTGATAGACGCCGTAGATGCCGCGCTTAAGGACGGAAAAGTAGCCCTCGACCGTGTTGGTGTAGACATCGCCCCGCACGTACTCCTCCCGTCCGTGGTTGACGGTCCCATGCGAGGCGAAGTTCCAGCCGATGCCCGTGTAGATCGGGCTTTCATCGGTCATGAAGCGGCTGTCCTGCCAGACGTGCCGGCCGATGATCGGGCGGAGAGTGGCGGCGTTGATGTTGGGCACATGGAAGCTGCGCACTCCGCCGCCGCGCTGGACGAGCGACATGACGGCATTCTTGTGGCCGGTCCCGGCGTGCTTCTTCCGGCCTTCCTTCCGACCGATATACGTTTCGTCCGCTTCCACGGTGCGGCCCACGCCGCCCAGCGGATCGGGGAACAGTCCGCGCGTTTCCTTCATGCACTCACGGATGCGATGCGTGAGGAACCAAGCAGTCTTCAACCCGCACCCCAAGGTCCGATGGATTTGGCGGGTGCTGATCCCCTTCTTGGACGAGCACATGAGATACATCACTTGCAGCCAGACCCGGAGCGGCACATGGCTGGACTCGAAGATGCTCCGCATCCGCACGGTGAACGGCTTGCGGCAGGCATAACACTTATAGAGTCCGGGGCGCGTCGTCTTGCCCTGCAAGCGCCCAGCTTGACCGATCACGCCGCAATGGGGGCAGACAGGGCCATCGGGCCAGAAGCGTGCCTCGACGTAGGCGAAGGCGGCTTCTTCGTTGTGAAAGTGGATGGCGGACAGGGCGGACTGCATGGCGGCTTCTCCTTGACCGCAAATCTAGATGTAGGGGCCGGGTATGTCAAGTGAAACATTGCCATCCCCTATCGTCCCACTATGCCCGAACCGCCCAATCTCCGCCCCGCCACCCGGGACGAACTCACGCAGTCCCTATCCTTCGCCCTCCGGTTCAATGGCCGGAAGCGCGTGCACGACGCGGACGAGATGATGGCGCGGATCACGGCCGAGAGGCTGGCCGCGGTCCGCCACTTCCGGCCACATGCCGGCAGCGGCCGCCGCCTCTACGACAACATCAAACGTCTTCTTAGCGACGCGGAGGTCCAGACAAATCTTCATGCTTGGAAGCTGGAGCCAGAGGTCGACCCAACAGCTTCGGGCCTGTCACGCGGCGATCTCCTCGTCCTCTACCTAGCATGGCTCACGGACCGGAGCCTTGAGGTCCTCGCTCCGCTCATCGCGACGAGCGGACTTCCCCTCCCCGCTGGCAGTGACCTCCGTGCCGTGCCGCGCCGGTATGCAATCCCGTGCTTCGAGGATACGCATAATGACGGGCGCGGAAAATCCCGTGCGGCCTGGGCACGTCAGGTTATGCGACAGGCACTCCTACGCGGACAGGTGCTGGCCGACACGCTTGCAGGCCGTTGGGAACGCCTGGCTGCGCGCCAATTGGTCTCGCTTATGGAAGAGCTTCGAGCCCTCGATGTGACACCGCTGGGGCACCTGCTTGCGGAAGGTGCAGATGTCCGCGAACCGGTCGCTGCCGGTGCCTCGCGGTTCTCGTCCGGGATCCTTTCCCAGACAGGGGCTGGCCTTACAAGGCGTGCCCTGCTCGTTGTGGACGCGGGTGCCGGAACCACGGACTTCGCCATGTTCGAGGTTGCCACGGGCGCAGACCGGCCGCCACGGTACGCCCTTGTTCGAAACTCGGTGAGGATGAGCACCGTCGCCGGGAATACTGCCGACTTAGTGCTGAAGCCTCTCGTGCTTGACGCATGCGGGATAGGATCGGGATCGGGTGCTCCCCGACCCGCCGACGATCTCACTTTCATTCGCAACGATCTCGACTCCCGCATCCGCGAACTGAAGCAGATCCTCGTCTCCCGTGGGAGCGTCGACACTGCCCTGAGCCTCAATGCGACCGGCCGGTTGCTGTTGGAGAGCTTTACCCACGCCATGCAACCGCACGCCACAGAGCTTCGCGTTATTCGCGACGCGATTGTCGCGAGCACTTTCACTTCGGAGGTGCGCTCCGGTATCGCTCCCTTCGGGCAGACTGGCGAGCCGTACGATGTTCGGGTCCTTCTAACGGGTGGCAGTGCGGCATTGGCGGCCGTCGACGCGCTCGCCCGTGGGCAGCTTGCGATTGCTGACTTTCGCATCAGGTTTTCCCCAATCACGGAGATGCCCGATTGGATCACAAAGCTGCCGGCGGACGTTGCCCGCGCGGTGGCCGCAGCATATCCGCAATGTGCGGTAGCAATCGGCGGGTCTGCGGCGGAGCTTCCGCATGAGATCGAAGACCTACGGGAGATGGTGGCTCCGCCCCCGCCCGGCCCGCGCGTGCTGGTGCCTACTCGGATGAGTGGTCCGCTGGACTAAGACTAATTCGATGCAACCAATCGACCGAGGCGATCGAAGATGCGCAGTCAGGCGAGAGAATGCGGGAGACATCGGTCGGCGTGTGAGCCCGGGACGGTGGATTGGCATCGTGCGAACCGTTCGGCGAACCTGTGCCTGTCGGGAGGCGTGCAACCCATCGCCCATGGCTGCGGTCTGGCGCGAAGGGCAGCGACTAATTAGCAGAAAAAGCGCTGGTGAGGGCGTCGGCTGGTTGGCCGACACCCTCCTTCTCCCCGCGTTCGCAGTCAGCCGGGCGTCGGCAGAGCGGCGCAGCGGCGCGATCGAATACGCCCTGCCGGGGGTGGCACGACCACCAACACCACGGTGAGCAGCGGCGGCGGCATGGAAATGTTCTCTGGTGGCACGACCAGCAACACCACGGTGAGGTCGCGTGCCGAAACCCCTGATGGCCGAGGGGCGGCCGGCACCACCGGCCCGGCCGGGAACCCGGCCGCGGCGAAGAGGTCGAGCTGGCGATCGGGCAGCATGGCTCGATCATGCCGCAAAGCCGCGCTGCAGCGAAAACGATTGCCCGCGCGCAACGCCAGATAACTGCCTTGACACGCGCGCCGGACTGGCTCACGTTCACTAACGAACGTTCGTGAGTGACGTGCCATGCAGGATACCCCAGGCCCCAAGGAGCGGATCAAGCGAGAGGCGATGCGGCTGTTCGTCGACCACGGTGTCGACGCGGTGTCGATGCGTGACATCGCGGACGCCGTGGGCTTGAAGGCGCCGAGCCTCTACGCCCACTTCCCCAGTCGTGAAGAACTGATCGGCGACCTCTTCTACGCCAGCTACGCCGAGTACGGCCGTCGGCTGGCCGACGCCGCCGCGACCCCAGGCAGGTTCCAACGCCAGCTCGAGGCGATGGTCCGCGTGATCTGCGCCCTCCACGCCGAAGACGAACTGCTGTTCAATTTCCTGCTGCTCACCCAGCACGGCTTCCTGCGGCAGGTCCCCCGCGATGGCCGCAACCCGGTCGAGGTCATTTGCCGGTCGGTCGCCGCAGCGATGCAGGCCGGAGAAATCCCCCGCGGCAACGCCACCCTGGTGGCCGGCGCCATCATCGGCATCATCGTCCAGCCCGCGACATTCAAGCTCTACGGCCGCCTCAACGAGGGCCTGGCCGACCTCGCGGATGACCTTGTTGCGCTCTGCCTCAAGGTCGTGTCGTGACCGGCGTCCTCCCAACCCTTGGAGGCGGCCAAATCTGGTCGGACCTGTGGGTGCGGTCAGGCTGGCGCGTGCAGCAGAGCACAAGGTCGGGCACCGTGCGGCTGCTCGATCCAGCCCGAAGGGTTGCCCCGCGGGGTCGTTGCAGGTTTGCCTGGATGCCGCGCGCGCGATGGCGCCCACCACCGAGGGCGAGCGCGCGGTCATTCTGCTGCATGGCCTTGGCCGTGGCCGTGGCCGCGCCGTCATGCGCCGCATGGAGCGGGCCCTGCTGACCGCCGGGTGGGTGGTCGCCAATGTTGGCTATCCCAGTCTTCGCCGCCCGCTTGCGCATCACGCGGAGGCGGTGCGCGGCATCGCCCGCACCATGCACGCGGACGGCGCCCGAGAGATCGCCTTGGTCGCCCATAGCCTGGGCGGGCTCGTCGCCCGCATGGCGGCAGCCGGCGCCGCGGCGGATGGCTGGAAGCTGGGCCGCATCGTGCTCCTCGGCTCCCCGGCGCAGGGCTCCATCGTGGCACAGGCACTCAAGGACTTTGCCCCGTTCCGGATCATTGCGGGGGACTGTGGCCAGGCAGTGACGCCGCTCCAGGCCGTCAAGGTACCGGTGCCCGCGACCGAGATTGCCGTCATCGCCGGGGGCAATGGCAACGCCGGTTACAACCCCTTCCTGGACGGCGACAACGACGGCGTCTTGACGGTCGCCGAAACGCGCCTGCCGGGGATGGAAGCCGATTTCCTGATCCTGCGATCGATCCACACGATGTTGCCTCTGCGGCGCGACGCCGTGGCGGCGACCGTTCGCTTCCTCGACACCGGACGCCTTGGCGGCCCGCCGGTTTCAGCCCCCAAATCTTCCGCCCGAAAGCCCAGACCATGGCAAGCACGCTCGCACTCCTGACATCGCGTCGCCTGGGACCGCTGTGCCTGACCCAGGCCTGCGGTGCGTTCAACGACAACCTGGTCAAGAACGCGATGATCGTCCTCGCCGTGTTCAAGCTGGGGGCTGGCGGAACCGGCCTCGCGGCGATCGCCGGGGCGCTCTTCATCGTCCCCTATGCGGTCCTGTCCGCGACCGCGGGCCAACTGGCCGATCGCTTCGACAAGGCGCGCCTCATACAGATGGTCAAGACCGCGGAGGTCCTGCTGATGGCGGCTGCCGCCTATGGCTTCCTCGCCAACAGCATCCCCGCCCTGCTGGCCGTCCTGTTCGGTCTCGGCGTGCAGGCAGCGATGTTCGGGCCACTGAAGTACGGCATCCTGCCGGATCACCTGCGCGAGGAAGAGCTCGTGGCAGGCAATGGGCTGATCGAGGCATCGACCTTCCTCGCCATCCTGGCCGGAACGGTGGTGGGCGGCGCCCTCGCGCTGCTGGATGTGGGTCCCGCCATCGTCGGCGGCGCCGGTGTCGGCACGGCGCTGATCGGCCTCGCAGCCTCGTTCGGTGTTCCCGCGGCCCCGGCAACCGACCGGTCCGTTCGCATCGGCTGGAACATCCCGCGAGAGACCATCGACGTGATCCGCCAGGCAGCGGCGAACCGCCCGGTGTGGCTGTCGATCCTCGGTCTGAGCTGGTTCTGGGCCATTGGCGCGACGTTGCTTTCCGAATTTCCGGCCCTGGCGCGCGATGCGCTGGGCGCTGACGGCCACGTCGTGACGCTGCTGCTGACCATGTTCGCGGTCGGTGTCGGCGTTGGATCCATCCTGTGCGCCAGCCTTCTGCGTGGCGAGGTCAGCGCCCGCTATGTCCCGTTCGCCGCTTTCGGCATCACCCTGTTTACCTGGGATTTCGGCGCATCCGCGCTCGCCGCCGGCGGCCTGCACCTCACCACCGTCGGCGCGGTGCTGCTGTCGCCCACCGGCTGGCGCATGCTGGCCGACCTGCTGCTGCTGGCGATGTGCGGCGGTCTCTACTCGGTGCCGCTCTATGCCATCGTGCAGGAACACTCGGCGCCGTCACGGCGTGCCCGCATGATCGCGGCGAACAACATCGTCAACGCGGCCCTGATGGTCGCGGGTGCGGGCGTCGTTGCCGGTTTCGCGGCCATCGGTCTGGCCGCGCCGCGCGTGCTGGAGATCGCCGCCGTAGCCAACCTGGTGGTCGCGGTCTGGATCGTCCGCCTGCTGCCGCAGACCGTCATGCGCGCGCTGTTCCAGTGGTATTTTCGAATTTTTCACAAGGTCCGTGTCGAAGGATTGCAGAACGTGGTGCTGGCCGGCAGCCGCTCGATCGTGGTCATCAACCACCTGTCATTCCTGGACGGTTGCTTCGTGGCAGCGTTCCTGCCCGGAGACCTGGTCTTCGCGGTCGACACCGACCAGGCGCGCCGGTTCTGGTTCCTGAAATACCTGATCGACATCTTCCCCGTTGACCCGAGCAACCCGATGGCTACCAAGGCCATGGTGAAGGCGGTGCGGGAAGGCCGCCGCCTGGCCATCTTCCCGGAGGGGCGGATCACCCTCACCGGGACCCTGATGAAGATCTACGACGGCCCGGGCATGATCGCCGACAAGGCGGATGCCGCCATCATCCCGGTCAGGATCGACGGCTTGCAGTTCCACAAGACCTCACGGATGGCGGGCAAGCTGCCACTGCGCTGGTTCCCGCGCCTGAGCCTGTCCGTGTTACCGCCGCGGCGCATCGACCTTCCGGCCACGCTGGTGGGCCGCAAACGGCGGGAGGCCCTCGGGCGGATCGTGCAGGATGTGATGGTCGACGCGGCCTTCCGGCCGGACCGTGCGGACCGCAGCCTGTTTTCCGGTCTTCTCGACGCCCAGCGTCTGTACGACCGGGGCCTGCCGGTGGTTGCCGACATCGTGCCGAACGAAACCGGCGGCACCAGGATGACGCAGCTCACCTACAAGAAGCTTATTCTTGGCAGCATCGTGCTCGGCCGGAAGCTCGCTTCCACCACGCGGCCTGGAGAACATGTCGGCGTCATGCTGCCCAACTCGGCGGGCGCCGTCGTGACGTTCTTCGCGCTCCAGTCCCAGGCCCGCGTGCCCGCGATGATGAATTTCACCGCCGGCGCCGACAGCATGCTGGCGTGCTGCGTTGCCGCCGGTATCCGGACCATCCTGACCTCCAGGCGGGCGGTGCAGCGCGGCAAGCTCGATCGGCTGGTGGAGGCTGTCGGCGAGGCGGTCCGCTGGGTCTATCTCGAGGATGTGCGCGCCTCGATCCGGCTGGCGGACAAGTTGCGCGGGGCGTTTGCCGCCCGGCGCCCGGGCCGCTTGCCGGGTGCGCGACAACCGGGGTCCGCACCGGCGCTCGTGCTGTTCACCTCGGGGTCCGAGGGCACGCCAAAGGGCGTGGTGCACAGCCATCGCGCGCTGCTCGCGAACTGCGCCCAGGTGGCAACGGTGGTCGACTTCAACCCGGTCGACAAGGTCTTCAACGCCCTGCCGATGTTCCATTCGTTCGGCATGACGGGTGGCACCTTGCTGCCACTGATGCATGGCGTGCGCACGTTCTTGTATCCGTCGCCGCTGCATTACAAGGTGGTGCCCGAGATGGTCTACGCGGAGCAGTCGACCATCATGTTTGGCACCGACAGCTTCCTGACCGGCTATGCCCGCAAGGGTCACCCGGTGGACTTCCAGTCGCTGCGCTACATCTTTGCTGGGGCAGAACGCGTGCGTCCGGAAACGCGGGCTGCCTACATGGCGCATTTCAAGAAGCCGATTTTCGAGGGCTATGGCGCGACCGAGACCGCACCGGTTCTGGCGCTGAACACCTGGGCCAATGCCAGGGAGGGCACGGTTGGCCGCCTGCTGCCGGGCATCGAGGCCCGGCTGATGGCGGTGCCCGGCATCGAGGATGGCGGCCGGCTTTCCGTTCGCGGCCCGAACGTGATGCTTGGCTACCTCAAGGCGGATGCGCCGGGCATCCTGCAGCCGCCACCGGATGGCTGGTACGACACCGGGGACATCGTTTCGATCGATGCCGCTGGTTTCATAACTATCAAGGGACGCGCCAAGCGCTTCGCAAAGATCGCGGGCGAGATGGTCTCGCTGTCCGCAGCCGAGGCATTGGCGAATTCCGTCTGGCAGGAAGCGGCCCACGCGGTCGTTGCGATCCCGGATGCCCGCAAGGGGGAGCGGCTGCTGTTGGTGACCACGCAGCAGAATGCCGCGGCCCGGACGCTGCTCTCGGCCGCCCGCGACCGCGGTATTGCCGAGATCATGGTGCCCCGCGAGGTGATGGTCGTCGACAAGCTCCCGTTGCTGGGCACGGGCAAAACCGATTATCCGGCGGTGCAGAAACTGGCTGAGGTATGCAGCCACCAACTCAATCTCGAGGCGGAGGCGGATGCGGTGGCCTGATGCAAGCGGCCGTGTAGCCGGTGCGCGGGTGGAAGCGTACCGCCATGGCGCAGAGCGAAGGATCGGCGAGCTCGTGTTCCAGCCGCGAGCGGTCATAGGGCCGCACCCGTTCGTCGGCATCGATATAGAGAATCCAGTCGCCGACCGCGCAGTCGAGCGCCTCGTTGCGCGCCGCCGAGAAATCCTCGCGCCATGCATGGTGGTGGACGCGCGCGCCATGCGCGGCGGCGATGTCGGGGCTGTGGTCGGTGGATCCGGTATCGACGACGACGATCTCGTCAACCAGGCCGGCGAGGCTGTCCAGACAGCCGGCGAGGAATCGCGCCTCATTCCTCACGATCATCGCGGCGGATACCAGCTTGCCCACATCCCACTCCACTCACCCGATGGCAACGGGAAGTAGCGCGCACACCCCTGCCCGCTTTGACGCGTCGTACGGCAAACGATCCCACCGAATGCGCATTTGAAAAGGAACCGTCGGCGGTGCCCAACTGGCCGTTGCGCGGGCGACCCGGCGGGCGGGTCGATTCCGCCATCTGCCAGTGCTCCGGCCGTTCGACGCCGTCGTCCGCCCAACGGCATGGCGAGGGTCAGGAAATCTCCTTCGATGGTATCAGATCGACTACGCAATCATGTGATGGGTGGGGAGGGCCGCACCGGGCCGCCCATGCCTCCAGCTCCGCCCGCCGGTTGGCGGTGGTCTGTTCGCCCACGGATACAAGGAGGTAGAACGCGACGCGCTTGATCAGGTCTGGTGGCCTTGCCGATGCGGTCGGGCTGTGCCACGCGGCGTGTCCTGATGGGTCAGGGATTACGGGCCGGAACAAACAGCGCGTCGACGGCGATCGCGCAGGAGGGCCCGGCGATGACCGGGTTGAGGTCGATCGCCGCGAAGAACGAGCCGATCGTTGCGCAAAGCACGCTGAAACGCTCGATCGCACGCGCAAGTGCATCGAGATCGGCCTTCGGACGCCCGCGATAGCCCTGCAGCAGCTTGTAGCCTCGGAGGCGCTGGAGATAGCCACACGCCGCGGCCGCGCTGACCGGCGGTTGAAACGTAACGGTGTCGGCGAGGATCTCGGTGAAGACGCCGCCCAGCCCAATCGTCACCATCGGTCCGAATTGCGCATCGTTGGTCATGCCCAACAGCACCTCGGTCCCCGGCGGCGCCTGCGCCTGCACCTGGACCAGCTTGCCGCACGCAGCGGCGATGCGCGCGTAGGCGTCGGCGACCGCCGCACGATCCCGCAGGCCAAGGGCAACCCCGCCGGCGTCGGTCTTGTGCAGGATGTCCGGCGCCGCGGTCTTCAGCACCACCGGGAAGCCAAGCCGCTCGGCGGCAGAAACGGTGGCGGCGACGTCAACGGTGAAAGCGGCGGGCGATGCCGGAATGCCGAAAAGCTCAAGCAGCCGCAGCGCCTGCGGCAGCGGCAGCGCATCGCTTGCGCCAGGCGCCCGCGCCTGCGCGCGCGCCGCATCCAGCACGGATTGCGTGGGCAAGGCAGGCGGCGCAGCGCGGGCGTCGTCCCGTCGGCGTTGCCAGTCGATCAGGTGCCGCATCGCAATGAGCGCCGTCGCCGTTCCCATCAATACGGGCACGCCAAGTGCGCGCAGCCGTGTCGCCTCTTCCCGGCTCACGGCGCTGTGGATATTGCCGAAGGCCAGCGCCGGCTTGGTGGTCGCTGCGAAGGCGTGCTCGATCGCCACCGAACATGCGAGGCCATAGGCGCGGCCGTGCACCAGATTCGTTGCGAGTGCCACCACGGCAACGCCGGGGTCGTCGGCGAGCGCATCCAGGCACGGCTCGATGAGGATGCGGCCATCGCCGTAGGCATCGACCGGGTTCTGCGGTTCCATTCCGGGATCGAGAATACCTACCAACCGCGCGGCGGTGGCTGGGGTGATCTCGGCCAGCGGTGCACCGATGTCGGTTGCCAGATCGACGATGAGCTCGCGCTCGCCGCCGGAGTCCGTAACGATACCGATCCCACCGGCGCCTGGTCGGCGCGGCGAGCGGAACAATTCCACCGTATCCAGTAGCTCGTCCGGCGTGGTGACACGGATCACATTGTGACGCTCGAAGATCGCGCCATAGGCGGCGTCGGATCCGGCGAGCGCGCCGCTATGGGCAAGGGCGAAGCGTCCGCCGCGCTCGGTCCGGCCGAGCTTCAGCACCACCACCGGAATGCCCTGACGGTCCGCCTTCTCGATGGCGGCGAGGAAGCGCTCGGGTGCGCGCACGGTCTCCATGAGGCAGGCGATGACCCGGGTCTCCGGCCGGGTCAGCAGGAAGTCAATGTAGTCCGCCATGGTTGTCGCGATTTCCTGGCCGGCGGAGATCGCATAGTTGAAGACAAGGTCTCGCTGATTGCCGATCAGGGCCGACCAGGTCGAGCCGCTGTGGGAGACAAGGCCGACGCTACCCGCGGGCTGCGCCATGGGCGGTGGCATGGCTGACATCTTGATGCCGTCGACGAAATTGAAGAAGCCCATGCAGTTGTTGCCGCAGATCGCCATGCCGGCGCCGCGGGCTATCGCCGAGAGGCGTTCGATCCGGGAGGGTCCGCCGCGGCCCGGCGGCTCGTAGGCGCGGCCGAACAGCACGCCGCCGCGCACGCCGGCATCGGCCGCGTCGGCAAGCGCCGCCTCGACCAGATCGTCGGACACCGCGAAGGCAGCGCACTCCGCCAGTTCCGGCAGTGCCTTGAGACTGGGATAACAGCGGAGGCCGGCAATTTCCTCGTAGCGGGGATTGATCGGATAGACCGCGCCGCGATAGAGGCCGCTGGTAATCGAGTTCAGCAGGTGCAGACCGAAGGAACCCTCTCGGATCGACGCGCCAACGATGGCGATCGAGCGCGGACGCAGCAACGCCTCAAGTTGGGTCGGGCTTCCGCACGCTGCGCCATCGGCGTCCGCTGCCACCATGGATTTCACTTGCGACACCATTGAACGCAACGATCCGACCCTCCCGCAGATGCCGGACATTGTGCATAATTGGACGCGCCGGTCCGCGCCGGACTCCAGGCTATCCCCAGTCGCGAAGCCGCCGCAACATGCGCTTGCGCAGTGGTGACCGGCGCAAGCACCGTACTGACCGAACTCGTCGACGTGGCGGTGCCCAAAGTGATCTGGCGCGTCGTTGACGGTTACCGTAACAAGCGTTCCACGGTTTGATCGACGGAGAAAACGCTTTAGCGTGCCCGCAGGCGACGCGGCGGGAAGGGAGACAATGCCGAATGACTCGGACTACGCGATGATTGGGACGACGCGAACGCTGCCGGGTGGGTCTGCGGGAGTGCGCCATGCCGCGCCGTGATGTGCTCGCCGCCAGCGTGCCGCCGCTGGCCGAGCGGCTGCGCCGGATCGAAAGCGAGACGTTGCCGCCGAACGTGGCCGCTCTGCTCGATGCCGCCGCCGCTGAGGTCCCCGACCAGACGGCCCTCGATTTCTTCGAGTCCGGCGAACGTCTCAGCTACGGCGAGCTGCGGCGCCGCGTCAACCGCCTAAGCAACGGCATGGCGCGGCGCGGCATTGGCGAGGGCAGCCATGTCGGGGTCATGTTGCCGAATGTCCCGGCGCTGCCGATCACCTGGCTTGCCCTGGCTCGGCTCGGCGCCGTCATGGTACCGATGAACATCGCCTATACACCGCGCGAGATGGACTACGTCATCGTCGACGGCAAGGTCGAGTGGCTGGTGATCGACCAAGCCTGCCTTGCGCAGCTTGCCGAGATGTCGAAGCGGCCCGAGCGGCTGACCGATCGTCATGTCATCGTCGTCGGCGGCGCGGCACTTAAGGTCGTCGGCGGGGCGACCTCCCCTCGGGGCGGCCTTGCCTGGGACGATCTTCTGACGGGAGAGCGCGACGATTTCGCGGCGACCACCGCCCCCGGCCTTGATGACCTTCTCAATATCCAGTACACCTCGGGAACGACCGGTTTCCCCAAGGGCTGTATGCTGTCGCACCGCTACTGGCTGACCATCTCGAAGATCAACGCCCAACGCGACGGCCGCGTCTACCGGCGGATCCTGGCGGCGACGCCGTTCTTCTACATGGACCCGCAATGGATGATGCTGATGGCGTTCTATCAGCGGGCGACGCTGTTCGTCGCGCGCCGGCAGAGCGGCAGCCAGTTCATGTCGTGGGTGCGCCAGCAGCGGATCAATTTCTGCCTGTTGCCGGAGATCGTCTTCAAGCAACCGCCATCGCCGCACGACCGCGACAACGAGATCGTCCGCGTCAACGTCTATGGTCTCCACAAGGAGAATCACGCGGCGCTGGAGGAACGCTTCGACTTCATCGCCCGCGAGGCCTTCGGCATGACCGAGATCGGCTCCGGCCTCTTCATGCCGATCGAGGCGACCGACATGGTGGGCTCCGGCTCATGCGGCATGCCGTCGCCGTTCCGCGAGGTGCGCATCGCCGATCCCCAGGGCAACAGCGTGCCGACAGGCGAGGTCGGCGAACTGCTGGTGCGCGGACCCGGAATTTTGCAAGGGTACTACAACAAACCCGAGGCGACCGCCGCCGCCTTCCACGGCGACTGGTTCCGCACCGGCGACCTCTTCCGGCAGGACGCGCGCGGCTATTTCTACATCGTCGGCCGCGTCAAGGAGATGATCCGCCGCGCCGGCGAGAACATCTCCGCGCGTGAGGTCGAAGCCGTGCTGCGCGGGCTGCCGGACATTATCGAGGCGGCGGCGGTGCCGGTGCCCGACGAGACGCGCGGCGAGGAGGTCAAGGCCTGCGTCGTGCTGCAACCGGGCCTGACCCGGGAAACGCTTCCACCCGCGCGCATCATTGCGCATTGCGAGGCCAACCTCGCGCGCTTCAAGGTGCCGCGCTACATCGAGTACCGCAACGACTTGCCGAAGACGGCGTCGGAGAAGATCGCCAAACACCTGCTGCAGGGTGAAGCGGACCCGCGCGCCGGCTGTTTCGATCGCGTCGAGGGGCGCTGGCGCTGAGCGGCGCGCCGGCGCTCCGCGGATGCCGCACGAGAGCGGCGCGCAGGTGCCTCCGCGGATGCCGCACGGGAGCGACGCGCCGGACGCGCGAATGCCCCCTCGGACACGACAATGTGGCACCATCGGGCGACAGTGTGAGAAGTCCGGGCTAGAGCACATTCACGCTGACCGGAAACGTCACCTGTCATTGCGAGGAGCGTAGCGACGAAGCAATCCCCTGCCTCGGGGCACGAGATTGCTTCGTCGCTACGCTCCTCGCAATGACAGGAGAAGCCGGCGATTCCAGTCTGCGTGAATGTGCTCTAGTGTCGTCGGTACGATGGAGCCGAGTTCGCAAGGGAGAGCGGCGCAACGATGAGCCGATCGCAGGCGCCCGACGGTCGGGGAACCAGCGCTGCTACGCGCGTCGCGGCGGTGCGCCTGTCGCGGATCACCCATCGTTTCGGTACATTCACGGCGCTGGACGACGTGTCGCTCGACGTTTGGCCGGGCGAGTTCGTAACGCTGCTAGGCCAGAGCGGCTCGGGCAAGTCGACGCTGCTGCGCATCATCGCCGGGCTGACAACGCCGAGCGCGGGGCAAGTCTTCATCAACGGCGCCGATGTCTCCTCCGTGCCGACACAGCGCCGCGGGGTCGGCTTCGTCTTCCAGAACTACGCGCTCTTCCCGCATCTCACCGTGTTTGAAAACATTGCCTACCCGCTGCGCATCCGCTCGATGAAGGCGCCCGAGATCAGCCAACGGGTCAGCCAGGCACTTGCACGGGTCAATCTGCACGAGCTCGGCGATCGCTATGCGGCGCAGCTTTCGGGCGGCCAGCAGCAACGCGTCGCTGTCGCGCGCGCGCTGGTCTACGAGCCGGCGGTGCTGCTGATGGACGAGCCGCTCGGCGCGCTCGACCGCAAACTACGCAAGCACATGCAGATCGAACTGCGCCAGCTCCAGCAGGATCTGCGGATATCCTGCGTCTACGTCACGCACGACCAGGAAGAGGCGCTCACCATGTCCGATCGGATCGCCGTCATGCAGGCCGGGCGCATCCACCAGATCGGCGACCCGGTCACGGTGTACCGCCATCCGGTCAGCAGCTTCGTTGCTGATTTCGTCGGCTCGACGAATCTGTTCGAGTGTCGCGTGCGCGAGGTCTCCCCCGACGCCTCGGTGCTGCTGGCAACCGACGCGGGCACCCTATTCCGCGTCGCCGGCTTTCGCGGGGCGGCCCCGGCGCACGCCTGTCACGTCACGGTTCGCCCCGAGTTCATCCGCCTCGGCGATGCGATGCCGGCCGAAATCAGCTTCGCCGCGTCGGTTGCCAAGGTCACCTTCGTCGGCAATGTCATCGACGTCACCTGTGCGCTCGACAGCGGCGAGATCGTCAACGCCGAGCTCGCCGGCAACACCAAGGACCTCGTCGCGGCCGGCGACCGGGTGCGCATCGGCTGGGACTTCGCCGACATGGGGATCTTTCCCGACAGCGGAACACGACAACACGATCAATGAGGAGGACACGATGGTAAAGCGAACGATGGTAAAGCGAATCACCGAAACGACCGTCACGGCCGCGACGGGCGTGGCGGCGCTGGCTGCCGCGATCGGCGTGGCGGCGCTGATCGCCGCGACGCCGGCGAAAGCGCAGGATCAGGTCGTCTACATCAATTCCTCGGGCGGCGTGCTCGATGACATCAACCGGAAAATCCACTGGGATCCGTTCACCCAGGCGACCGGCATCAAGGTCGTCGCCAGCGCGCCGGTCGACGATGCCAAGCTGAAGGCGATGGTGACCAGCGGCAATGTCGAGTGGGACATCACCGAGATCGACGACGGCGACTTCCTGCGCGCCGCCAAGGCCGGGCTGCTGGCAAAGCTCGATCTTTCGAAGCTGCCGACCAGCGAGCTGCCGACGGACGCGGTGACCGACTACGGCGTCTGGGATGGTCCGTATACGACGATCCTGACCTGGAACACCACGGTGTTTCCGCTCTCGGGCAAGCACCCGACGACGCTGATGGATTTGTGGAACCAAAAGGACTTTCCGGGGCCGCGCTGCCTGTGGAAGGACGCGTTCGACAATCTTGAGCTCGGCGCCATGCATGCCGGCGTGCCGCGCGACAAGGTCTACCCGATCAACCAGGACACCGCCTACAAGGAGCTCGACAAGCTCAAGAAGGATGTCGGCGTCTGGTGGACGACCGGTGCGCAATCGGTTCAGGCCATTGTCAACCGGGATTGCGTCATGGGCACGGCGTGGAACGGCCGACCGTATCAGCTCATCGTCAAGGACAAGGCGCCGCTCGGCATCGCCTGGGACGACGCCATTCTGCGCACCTCTTGGTGGGCAATCCCGAAGGGCGCAAAGCACTTCGATAACGCAATGAAGCTGCTGGCCTGGATGCAGGATGCCCACCGCCAGGCCGCGCAGGCGACGCTCAGCGGCTATGCCGGCGGCAACAAGGGCACGGCGGCGCTGCTGCCTGAGAATGTGCAGCAGTACCTCGCGACCTCACCGGCGCATCTCGCGACCACAGTGGTCAGTGACGACACCTGGTGGGGGACGAATGGGCCGGCGGCGGAGAAGCGTTTTACCGGCTGGGTCATTGCGCAGTAGGGGCACAGCAGGAACCACACCTCTGCCGCGCTTGCGGGAGAGGTGTACCAAAAAGTAGCGGTGGCGGGCGGAGGAGCGGATGAGACGAGCGGCGCGGCCGGGTGACGGGCGATGGATGCGGTTTCTGCCGTTCATCCTCGTCGCGCCCGGCGTGGCCCTCGTGCTGCTGCTGTTTCTCTACCCACTGCTCCGCCTCGTCGCCGAGAGCTTTCTCGACCCCGTGCCCGGGTTCGACAACTACGTCGCGGTGGTGACCGATCCGACGCTTTGGCAGATCCTCGAGACGACGCTGATCATTTCCGCGCAGTGCACGGTCGTTACGCTGTTGCTGGCCTACCCCGTCAGCTATTTGCTGAGCCGGCTGCCGCGCTCGCGCGCCAATCTGCTGATGATGTTCGTATTGCTACCGTTCTGGACCAGCCTGCTCGTTCGCATGTACGCCTGGATGGTGCTGCTCGGCCGCCATGGCGTGATCAACGAGGCGCTGATCGACATGGGCCTCACGACCCGGCCCTATCCGCTGCTTTACAACCGCTTTGCCGTGATCGTCGGCATGAGCCATTTCCTGCTGCCGTTCATGGTACTGTCGCTGTATTCGACAATGCTCGGCATCGACCGCAGCCTGATCGAAGCAGCGAGCTGCATGGGCTCGTCGTTCCGCCAGACGTTCCTGCGCATCTACCTGCCGCTGTCGCTGCCCGGCGTCTACGCTGGCTGCCTTCTGGTCTTCATCCTCGCGATGGGCTTCTACATCACGCCGGCGCTGCTCGGCAGCCCGCAGGAGACGACCATTTCGGTCTATATCCAGCAGCAGATCCAGTTGCTCAACTGGGGCGAGGGCACCGCAATGGCGGTGGTCCTCGTCGCCATCGTCGTGGGCCTTTTCGTCGTCTACGATCGCCTGCTCGGCTTCGACCGGCTGTTCCGCGATGTGGGGACACGATGACTGCGACGCGCCTTCTCCGCGGCCTGCCGAACTTCCTGCTTTGGGCCTACGCGATCGCCGTCTTCGCCTTCCTGGTTGTGCCGCTGCTCATCGTCGTGCCGGTATCATTCAGTTCGGGAATGTATCTGCAATTCCCGCCGCCCGGCGTCTCGCTTCAGTGGTACCGCGACTATTTCAACGATCCGCAATGGATCGACGCGACCGTGCTCAGCTTCGAGATCGCGCTCTGCGTCGTCGTGCTCGCCGTCGGCATCGGTTCGCTCGCGGCGCTCGTCATCGTGCGCATGCCGTTCCCCGGCATCGGCCTGGTTCGCATGGTGCTGATGACGCCGCTCATCGTGCCCTCGGTGGTGGTCGCCATCGCGGTCTACAGCGTCTACGTCAAATTTCACCTGATCGGCAGCTTTCAGGGCATCGTGCTCGCCCACACCATCCTTGCGCTGCCCTTCACCATCATCCTCATGGTCGCCGGGTTCCAGCGGGTTGACCGCCGCCTGGAGGAAGCGTCCTACACGATGGGCGCAGGAGTCGCCTGGACGTTCCGCCACGTCACGCTTCCGATTCTGCGGCCGAGCTTTTTCGCCGCCGCGATCTTCGCCTTCATCGCGTCATGGGACGAGATCATCATGGTGATCTTCATCGGCGGCGGCGCCGGGACGACGCTGCCGTTGCGTATGTTCAACTACCTGCGGACCGAGATCAATCCGACCATCGCCGCTGTCTCCACACTGCTGCTCGCCGTCGCGATGGTCGCCTTCGCAACCGCCGAGGGCGTCCGGCTGCGCGGCATTGCGCGGCGGGCGGCCAGGGGACGCGCCGACAGGTGACGCGCCGCCGGGGACGCATGCCGGGCGCGCGCCACATGACCGCCGCGACCAGATCGCGGTAGGGACGCCCA
>PLXO01000332.1 GCA_003151425.1 Acetobacteraceae bacterium | reverse complement strand
CCCTTGGCGGGGTCCAGGGGCGGAGCCCCTGGCCTTCCTTCTGTTGCCTATAAGCGGCGCGGCGCGCGCGTCGGCGGGATTGCTCAGCTCCAGAACGGCTCCAGGCGGTGAAACCGTTCCCACGCCCGGGCAATCCGTCCGCGCGTATCGCCGCTGCGGGCCGCGAGGAAGCCGCGCACCAACCCCGTTGCGTGGGCGCGCGTCCCCGCGCTCGCCCCAAGCTCTCCCAGCAACCCATTCGCGACACTGCTATCGTTCAGCCGCCCCAGCCGGTCCTGCAGCGTCGCCAGGCGCCGCATGAACCGACGCGTCGCCTTGCCCGGATACAGCGGCGCGAACACCTCCGCCACGTAGCGCATGCGTTTGGCGTGCAGGCGGATCGCGTGCAACGCGTCCGGATCGAGATGCTCGATCGCCTCGCCGGCGGCGGCCAGCCGGTGCAACCGGCGCGCCAAGGCGCGGCTGGCGAACTCGTCCAGACCGAGCGCCAGCGTCTCCAACTGCTTCGGCTCCAGGGCCGCCATCCACGCCCGGCCGCCGGCGAGCCCGGCCAGCGCGATGCCCAGACGGCGAAAGTCCGGACTGGCCAGCCAGTTCCGCAGCGCGGCATAAGCGTGGCGACGACGCCGCTCCGCTGCCGCGCATAGCCGCCGCAGACTGGCGTCGTCGGGCAGCACCTTGGCGACGGCGGCGGCGGTCTCGGCGACGAACACATCCCAGTCGCGCGCCGGCGCGAGCCGATCGGCCAGCGCCTTCAGACCGAGCGACGCCGCGTCCACCGCCGGACAGCCGACCGCGGAGCGGAACAGGGCGGTGGCGGAGCGCAGCCGACGCACCGCAACCCGCATCTCGTGCACCGGCTCGGGCCCATCCCGGCCCGCGGCGGCCCGCGGCGCATTGAACAAGATGACGTCGGCAAGATGACCGAGCACAAAGCCAAACGCATCCGCCACGGTCAGCCCGGCCGGCAAGTTGGGCGCACCGCGATGCCGCGGGGCAGCGGCCGTCGCGGTCGCAACCGCGCGCGCCTCCGCCGCCAGGCTTGCGGTGGGGATGGCGAGATCGAGCTCCTCCGCCAGCGCCGCCGCCAGGGCGAACACCGCCGCCTCGCCGCTCGCTCCCACTGCGCCCGCCCCCACTGCGCCCGCCCCCACGTCGCCCGACTTGGCTTCGCCCGCCCTGGCTTCGCGTACCCCCTCATTGTCCACCCCCTGGCCCACGAGCGTCATGCGGCAGGCGGGTCGCCGCTTGCGTCCCCATCCGACCGTGCCGTGCAGCAGCTCGAGCGTCATGCTCGCGCCGTCGCGCACGAGGGGCAGGACGGTCAGCACCCCCTCGAATCGCGCCACCTGCACCATGCCGGTCGGCAGCGGCTGGTTGATCAGGTCGAGTGAGGGGGCCTGCTCCTCCACCGGCGCCGGCGCACCGGGTGGCCAGAACGCCGTCCCCGGCACCAGCCGCTCGAGCCGCCAGGTGCCTCGGCACTCCCCCAGCGCCAGACCCTGCTGCGCCAGTGCACCATCCGCGGTATCGTGCCAGATCATCCCGACCGCGCGCCGCCGCAGCCGCCCCGCCTTCAGCCCGGCCACCAGCTTCACCCGCGGCAGCCGCGCCGCGTCGTCCGGCGAAAGGACAAGCTCCAGCGCGGTCAATCGGGGTCCGCCCCCGCGCCGTCATGCGCCAAATCGCGCGGGCGGAGGAACCGGATCAACTGGCCCCCTCCGGTGCCGAGCTGCCACCACGGCCCCGCGATCGCGAACTCCGCCAGCGCACCGGTTGGGTAGCCGGCAGCCAGATGCTCGACGGCCCGGTTGGCCAGGTCACCGGACCCCTCGTGCCGCGCCGCCGTCCCGCGCGCGCCCACCAGCAGCATCGCCAGCTCGTGCATCCCGGGATTGTGACCGATCAGCATCACGCTGCGAACCGTCTCCGGTACCCCGTGCAGCACCCCCAGGAGTTGTTGCGGCGTGGCGAGATACAGACTGTCCATCGGCTCGATCAGCGGCGCGTCATCCCAGGGTTCCAGCGCCTCCAGCGTCTCGCTGGTGCGGCGCGACGGGGAAAACATCACCATATCCGGTGCCAGGCCAAGATCGCGCATCGCCTGGCGCATTTGCGATGCCGTCCGCCGCCCGCGCGGGCTGAGCGGCCGATCCCGGTCCGGCAGTGCCTTGTTGTCCCAGGCGGACTTGGCATGGCGCAGGAGCAGGAGCTGGCGCATCGGCATGGCGGTACGGCGGTTCTCTCGCGACGGTGTAACGCGGAGCCGTTCTGCCACGCCACGCGGGACTTGTCGCGGCCCGCGGCTGCGCGCAATCCGTCGAGGGGAAGAATCGTGTCGGTCGGAGCGTCGCATGTGAGGCCGCGCGGAGGTGATTGACCGCCGAAGATTGCTGGTTGGCACGCTCGCCTGCGGCCTCGTTCAGGCGCGCCGGGCTCTTGGTATGGCATCTGCGCCGTCCGGCATTGCCGGTCTGCCGGTTCCCCCATCCCGCGCTCTCGGCTTCCGGCTGATCCGGCACGGCGAGGCGATCGGCAGCCATACGCTCGACTTCCTGGTCGAGGGCGACACGCTCACAATCCAGATCGCGGTCGATGTCCTGTTCACCCTCGGACCGATCCCCCTGGTGCGCTACACGCACCACACCACGGAGGTCTGGCAGGGCGGCCGGCTGGCGAGCCTGGAAGCGCAGACCGACCGCAATGGCAGGCACCTGTCCGTCTCCGCGCATCGCGTCGCGGCCGGGCTGCAGGTCCAGGGCAGTGGCACCGGCCCGTATATCGCCCCCGAGGACGCTCTGCCGACGACCTACTGGAATGCCCGCAATGCTGCGGGTGCCGATGATCGGCACGCAGGATGGCAGCCTGGTGCATCCCAGGGTCACCGAGAGGCCGATCGAGCCCGTGCGGCTTGCCTCCGGCGCCGAGACGGCGGCGCATCATTACAACCTGTCCGGCGATCTCGATCTCGATCTGTGGTACTCCGCGGACGCGAGCTGGATGAGCATGCGGTTCAGCGTGGCCGACGGGTCCGTGATCAGCTACGAGCGACTTTAGACACCGCGACGAAACAACCGCTCGACGGCGTGCAGGCGGGCCACGCCGGGCTTTGCGCTCGACGCCCGCTGGTGGCGACGAATGCTCGGAACTCTATGCTGGATGAATGCCCGGAGTATATGCATGATGAATGCGCGCGCTGGCGTCCAAGCACCCGGGAGGTGACAGGTGTCCGACACGACACAGAAGAAGAATTGGGCCCTGAACTTTCTCGAGTTACCGCCGGAGCAGGTGTTCAAGAGCCGGCTGCTCGACGCGATGGACGGGCTGCAGACCATGCTCACGCTGGGGAAGGACATCCCCAAGGCGGCGAACGCCCTTGTCGCCCTCAAGAAGGCGCTTGGCGATATGGCGACGGCCGCCAAGATCGCCGACTTTGATACCGCCAACACAGCGCTGACCGCCGCGGAGGCCGCCGCGCAGACCGTTTCGAACGAGCGCGTCGCGGCAGATCTCGCGCGCAACGCCGCCCCGCCCCCGCCGCCGAAGCCGGCGAATGCGCCGCCGCCGGCGTCGGAGGCGTTCAACCGCCGGCTGGCCGCCGCGAGGGACGGGCTGCAGGCCATGCGCACGATGCCGCCGGCCACCGATAGCGCGGCGACCGCCAAGACCGCCCTCGAAAGTGCGCTTCTCGCGATGGCGACGGCCGCGCAGGGGGCCGACTTCGATGCCGCCGACATTTGGGCGACGGCCGCGCAGGGGGCCGACTTCGATGCCGCCGACATTTGGCTGACCGCCGCGCAGGCCGCCGCGAAGATCGTTTCGGACGAGCGCGTAGCGGCAGATGTCGCGGCCGAGGTGGCCGAGGCACTGGTTGAGCTGACCGCGCAGGTCAATCGCAGCAAGGCGGCGGGGCACGCTTCCATGAAGTTGGGGGAAGCCCCGAAGAAGCTGTGGAAGCGTTACGATGAGGCCACGAACAAGACCGATCCCGCGACGCGCCTTAAGGAGCTGCTGGCAGTCAAGCAGGAAGTCGACGAGATGGTCAGGCTTGCCGGCGACGCGATTAAGACCATGGCCTATCTACGCGTCGCGTCCGGCGGCAGCGAGTTGCGCGATAAAGCCCAAGCGGAGATCAAGAAGCTGCCCGAGGGCGCTACGTGGCAGGCACTTCAGGAACGGCTCGCCGAGTGGGACGATGCAAAAAATACGGCGGACGCGCAGCAGGACCTCACCAAGCGGTTGGCCGCGCTGGTGAAGCTGGACGATGATGCCCGCAAGCTGCTGGATGATGCGCTGACCGCCGGCGGTGGCGATGTGGCCGTCAGGAAGCAGGCGGCGTACCAGGTTGCACTGGAGAAAAGCTACGGCATCGCGATCGACGTGTCGTCTGGCATGACGAACACGCATTTCGACCGCGTCTACGACATGTTCGGGAAGCTGCCGGTCGAACACACTCGCACGGAGAAGATGAAGAATCTGACCTACACTCAAAAACCCAACGAGGCCTCGTATGGCCACGCCACGATCGTCATGGGCAACTTCGGGGACGCGAGCCAATCCTGGGGTTACAAGGAACCACAGAACGGCTTCAACATCTCGACGCTGCACGAGGTCGGTCATTCCGTGGATGACAAGTACCGCCTCATGACGAAGAACGCGAGTCCCAGTTGTGGCGGCTGGCAGGAAGAAACGTTGGAGACGGTGACGGCGGCCTTTGTTGACTCGTACACGGGCAAGAAATTCGCCAACCTTGACCGTTGTGTCGGCACTGCCTTGAGCACAGGAAACAGCCCCAGCCCGACCGATCTCAAGGGTTGTGGAGACTTGACTAACATCCTGGCGGTGGTCGACCAGTGCTTTAAGATCCGAGTGGGCAAAACGCCGTGGAAAAAGGAACAGACGGTCACGATCGGCGAGCGTTCCTACCATGAGAGCTACCCGGGCAAGTGGGTGAGCTATCTGGCTGCGTCGCGCTCCGGGATGGAGGAGGTGCGCGACTACCAGTGGCGTGCCCCGGGGGAGTGGTTCGCCGAGTTGTATGCGTGGACCTGGATGAGGCAGGAGGTGGCACCCGGGGTCGACAAGAAGGTCGCGGCATATATGTGGACCCCCGCGAAGTAGGACGCCGTTTCGCGGACCAAGCGGCGAAAACAAGGGAGCGCATGCATGTCGATCTTTCTCGAAGCCACCGCGACCTGCGGCACGTGCGGTAACCAGGCGCAGGTCGACCTCGCCGCCAGCGTGAATGCCGCCCGGCGCCCCGATCTGCGCACGGCGATCCTGGATGGCAGCTTCCAGGCGGAGGTATGTGCGCAGTGCGGCGGCCAGATGCGGTTGCCCGCGCACCTGACCTATCTCGATGTGAAGCGGGGGCAATGGATCCTGGTGCAAACGGCCGAGGCACTGGAGAACTGGCAGGAAGAGGAAACCGAGGCGCGCAAGATCTTCGAGCAGAATTTCGGCGCCGCGGCGCCGAAGCCGTCGCGCGAGATCGGTGCGGACCTGGTGCCGCGGCTGGTGTTCGGCTGGCCGGCGCTGCGCGAGAAGCTGATCTGCTCCGATCTGGCGGTGGACGATACCACCCTCGAGCTGCTCAAGATGTCGGTCATGCGCAATGTCGCGGGGGCGCCGATCGCCGATCAGACCGAGCTGCGCCTGGTTGGCGGCGAGGGCGATACGCTGAATTTCGCCTGGATCACCACGGCGAGCGAAGCGCCGCTCTTCGGCCTCGCGGTGCCGCGCGAGGTCTATGACGATATCGCGAGCGAACCGGAGGTGTGGGCGGCATTGCGGGCGGATTTCGCTGGGCGGATGTTCGTCGATCTGAAGCGATTGGTCGCGGGTTAGGCGACGCGCAACACTGCAATGAATCGCGTGCTTCCTGCTTCTTCGTGTTGAGCCAAGTCGCCATCATTCAAAGGTGCGCGAGAAGACGTTGCCAAAGAGATGGGTTTTGCGGTTCGAGGGGTACGCGATCACCCAATTCAACCGTGATGCCGAAGGATGGCGGTTTGTCCTGGTGCACGATCCGATACCGAATTTCCCGCCAAGGCATGACCGACGCATCTACGTCACCTCTAACCTCCGCAATTTCGGCAGAGCAATCATGGCTATCGCTGAAGAACCCGCCGGATACGGTCCTGACGTTGTTAGCGATGATGCTGTCGAGGTGGAAGTCATCCCGCAGAATCCTGGAAATCCTATCAAGTGCCAGTTCGCTGCCACAGGTCGGCGGTGCGAGTCGGTGGACATACAGGGCTGCGGCCCCGAGCAAGGCAACGGCAACGAAGGCGATAGATAGCGTCATCCGCCGCATCAAGTCGTCGAACTCCCAGCCTGCCGTCAAATCCGATCTGGTAGCACGCAGGATAATCGGTACTTTCGGCGCCTCGTATCAGACCCTGCGCACACCCGGCTTTGAAGGATCGTTGAGCGCGAAGTTCACCGGTCCCACCCCGCAAATCGCGATGATGGCAGGTTCGGGATGGCCGCGAACCACCCCGTCGTAATGCGGCGTTCCGGCGACCCGGCGGACGAAGCTGCCGGCAATCACCGGAACGCAGGCGGCGGGATCGAAATCGGCGCCGCTGTTGCACCACCAGGTGCCCGATACGACGATGCAGAACCGATCGGTATCGTAATGGTGTGGTGCGCTCATGAAGCCCGGCCACCAACGCACCAACGTGTAGTAGAGGCCAGGCTTGGTCGGATCGCCTGTCAGCAGGCAATTATCGACACAGGGCTCCGGGAAGGCGGGATTTGCCTTCCATTCCAACTGGCCGGGCGGACGAATGATGGTCTGATCGGGGTTCAGCGGGCTGGCCGCCGCGCCGTCCACAAAGCCGACCGGCAGCGCCGAGACGAGCGCGGCCAGCATCACATCCCGCCGTAGAGCAGATTGGATCATTGCAACCTCCCATTTGTCGCAAGCCTATCCGCTGTTGCAAGCGGAGTCTTCGACGATCGACGGCGCGGGCCTTGTTGGATGATCAAATCCGAGCCATCCGATCCGGCTCATCGCGCATGGCGGGTGTAGACCGCCATCATCCGCTCTCCAGCATGTCTTGCAGGACGAACGCACTGCCTGACCGGTCCTCAGACTTGGCCACCGCGCGCGGGCCATCGGGCGTTCCGCTCATAGTCCGATCGGTGCCGAACCAATCGCCGGATCAAGATCGATCCACGACAAATGCCCGCCCTTGCCGGCGCCGGTGTCCAGGAACACCGCGGTCCCGCCAGCAGCACCCCGACGCACCAACGGCCGCCCATCGTTACTCCGCCGGTCGTGGCCGCAATAGACCGTGAGGCCGGCGGGGATTCGATCCACCCAGCGAAGACTTCGCTCCGGATAGCCGTCCGGCTGCGCTCGCCCCGTCGGCTCGCCATAGAGTGCGCGCGCCACAACCGGCTCCGGCCGGCCCAGCCCGACGACCGGGGACGGCCCCTCGAGCATTGCGGTGTGCAACCCGCCATGCACGAACAACACGTCGCCCCATCGCAGCCACGCCGGCGCACGCGCAACCTCAACCAGCACCCGGGCCCGCAATGCCGGATCGAGCTGGCCTAACGTCACCGCCACCGCCGCATCCGCGCGCGTCGCCTGACCGGCCAACACCCGCGCCAGCTTGAATTCGTGATTGCCAATAAGAAACAATCCGCGGCCGGCATCGATCAGCTCGAACATGCCGCGCAGAACCGCGGCGCTGTCCGGCCCCTGGTCGATCAGATCGCCAAGTTGCACGATGAACCGGTCGGTCGCCACCGCATAGGCGAACCCTCGCGCATCACCGTGCACGTCGCCGACCACGCGCAGGGCGACACCGGGCGGGATGCGCCGCTGCTCACTGACCATGGCAATTGCTTGAACGAAGGAAGATCATGGCTCCGGCCGGGCTGATGAGGCGATCACAAGCGCCTTCACGTAACGGCCGAGGCGAGCGGGCCGGACGCCGGCGAAGCGGCAGCGATGCGGCGACCGGTCCCGCTACGCCGGTATCGGCAATTCCGGCGACACCAGCAGTTTACCGGCATCGACGAACGGGCCGTTGCTCAGTTCGGCCCGTGCCGCGTCCCAGGCTTTGTCGCCCGCAATATCGGCCAGCAGGCTGGCCGGCACTTCGATGATCTCGGTGCCGCCCTCGGTGGCATCGCTCAGCCAGGCCATGACCAGGTCGCCGGCCTCGTTGCGGGCGATCAGACGCAGGGCGGCGTTCTCGGTCAGATTGCCAGCCTCGGTGGTGCGCAGCAGCAGCAGCTTGAGCAGTTCCAGCGTCGTGTCGTCGATGGCGTATTCCTCGCACAACAGTTTTTCGCGCAACCCGGTCCAGCCGAACGTCACGCGCGGGCGCAACCGCTTGCCGAGACCGCGCGCTGCCGGCGGGGCGTTCGCGCCGAAGGAATCGTTGAAGATGCTCAGCGCGCCGCTTTCAAAACTGTCCCACAACGGCCGCTTGTCGCAGGGCAGCGTGAGGATCCAGGTGCCGCGCCCGGTATCCATATAGGTCAGCGTCGGGTTGATGCGGAACGTCTTGCCGCAGGAATCGCAGACGATCTTCTGGAAACTGCCGTCCAGGATGGCCGCGCGCAAATCAGGCCGGCGCACGGCGGCGACGCTGTTGGCGATCTCGCGTTCCGCCTCGGCGCCGCAGAACGGGCAAGGCAGGGTCTCGGTGTGCAACAACGACATGAGGGATCTCCGCTCCAGGCGGCAGCTACTCGGTGAGTTTCTTGGTGCTATCGAGACCGCGGATCAACCGCTTGCACGGATGCCCGTCCGAGAGGTTGCCGAGCATTTCGACCGCGTAGACCTCGGCGAACCATTCGCTCGGCGAGCGGAACTGGTAATCCTTCACCATCGCGCCGCGCGCGCCGATGTCGTACGACCACCACTTGCTGCCGTCTCCCTGATAGACCCGCCCGCCGAACGACATTTCTGCGATCTTGCTGGGACCTGCCCACCAAAGCTCCTTCGTGATTGCCTTCCCCCAAGCGCTCAGCTCATCCCAGGCGGTGCGCAGCGCCGTCTCGTCTCTCAGCGCGGCTGCGGCAGCCTCCATCTCGTCTGCCAGCTCGGCGGAGCGCCGGAAGTTGCCCTTCATCAAACTGACGAAAGCCTTGATGACTTCCAACTGCGGTCCCCTCAATCTGCTGAGGGGTATGAGCTTTGCGATGCTGAAGGCGTCTGTAAATATGGTCAGTGCGACGGTATTCAACGGCAACGTATTACTTTCCTTAGTTTCCCGGATGATAGCGTCTGCCGCCTGCACCGCGGCATCGGCCAATAACGTCTCGCGATCGACCCGTCCCATGTTAGCGCTTTGCCGCTTCCAGTCCTCGATCGCCTGATCGAAGGTCTTTTGCGACATCGACTGTTGCAGCAGGCGGGTCAGCGCCACCGGCGCGATGGCGGAGAATTTGCCCTTGACCCGCTTCACGCCGACATCCACCGCTTCGGCGTAGCTGCTTGATGCCCAGCCGCCGAAATCGGTCTTCTTGCTGTGGAGGGCCATGAAACCGCAGGCGTCGTCCACCGAGTGGCCAACCTCATGCAGTGTGTGCGCGTCGAACCGATCGAGTTTCAGCTCCGTGCCGGCGCCGTCGCTGTATTTCTCGCGCGACGAGCCGAACGGCCCGCCGCCGACCTCGCCGCCATTGATGGCGATCGTGCCGCTGCCGTCCTGGTAATACAGCGAGGTGTCGCTCATGGACGATCGCTTGATGACCTTGAGCTTGGGGTTGTCCTTGGTATGATTTTTCGGCACCAAACTCAGCACATGATAAAACCGCAAGAGAACATCGTGCGGCAGATCGCCAGCGAGCTCGTCGATGTCGTAGCGCACCTTGACCGCGGCAATCAGCGCGCCGCGTTCTTCGTCGCCATTCAGGCCACCGGGGGCGCCGAGCATCATATCGATTTCGATATTTTCGACCATTTCATCGATTGCCTCGGGCGCCATCTTCTTGATGTCGACGATGCGTTTGTCGGCTTCATGCAGCGCAAACACCGTGGCACGCGCCGCGTTCGCCTGTTTCTCGATGGCATCGTACGCGGCATAGGCGTCGTTCGGCTCGAGATCTAGCGTCTCGACCTTCGCGAAGCGCTCTCTCATCGATTTGTATTCTTCGGCATTGTCGACCTTGCCGGGATGGTATGTCATTTGCGCTTTCTTGGTTGTCTCCTGGAGGCCCTCCATCGCCTTCTCAAGCACCGTCAACACGCCATCCACCTTGCGCTTCTTGTCCTCGACCACGTTCGACGATTGATAGCCGAACACCGACTTGAAGTTTTCGTAGTACGACGCGCTCATCGCCTGCCCCGCCTGCCGTTTCTTGCCGCATCCATCCGCGTGTCCTTCACGCCCGAGCCGCGTCGCGCAGCACGGCGGCGAGGTTCGCCAGCGCCGTGCCGAGTGTTGCGCGAACGGCAACCGCGACGCCGAACGGGTTGGCGTCGCACGCCGCCACCTTCGCATCGCCCTCGATCTGCGCCTTCAGCTTCTCGGCGAAACCCGCCGCCTTGCCGCCGTCCTTGCGCAGCTTGGCGGCATCGTCGGCGCCAAGATCCTTCAGTGCCGCCATCATGCGGGTCCGAAATCCGCCGGTGACAGTCATCAGGCCGGAATCGGCGATTGCCGCCAAATCCTTGTCGCTGGCTGCGCGTAACGCCTTGGCAAGCGCGTTGAGCTGCTCGTTCACCAGATCGGTGGCGTCCTGCCAGCCGGTCCGGGCGGCGCGCCAGCGTGTCAGGATATCGCCCGCCTCCGCCGTGGCCGGCGGCGCAGCGCTGGGCAAGGTCACCCCTAGCACACGCGCTACCCAAATCCGCTTGTTTTCGTCGATCTCCGTCATCGCCGTGAATTCCCTGTATCGAGCGTAGCCTGGCGCACAGGGCGGCGGAAGCCCCCGCGAGTCCGGCCTGTAAGCACGCGGCCAATCGGCCCGGTGTTCGCGATTGAGCGACCGGTGCCGTACGTCAATCATTCGTGCGGTTGGTATAGTAGCAGCCGCTCACCACCGTCATGGCCGGGCTTGTTTCTCCCCCTCCCCTTGAGGGAGGGGGTGGGGGGGTTGGTACGGTACGAAGTTGCGAAGCTTCGTAGCTCTTCGACCCCTCCCCCCAACCTTGGTCCGCTTCGCGGCCCAAGCCCTCAAGGGGAGGGGGAGAAACAAGCCCGGCAGCAGTATCCGACCGCCTGACGCGCGGGAAAAGCCTCGATCTTCCGACGCCCAACGCTTGCGGCGCCCGCCATTAACACCTCCTTAACCCGCTGCATCCCTACAGTCGCCTTCCTCTGCCGCATCAAGCGGCCGACCTGTGACTGTGAGGACCGTGCGCCGCGGAGCCAACCCATATATCGATGAGCCGGTCATCGGGTCGCCCTGGCCAGTGCGGACCTGGGACCGTATCAACGAGGCTATCGCCGATCTGGCGCTGCGCGTCGATCAGCGTCTCGCCAGCCGCGGCGCGCGTCTCCCGCCGCTGCTGTATCGCCTATGCCGCCTTGCATGGTGGACCCTGACACTGCGGCTGCCGCTTCACACCGTCTACTGGGTGCGCGCGCGACGAGCTCGCCGCACCGCCGCCATGTCCCAGTACGACCCACAGCCGGACCCCGTTGCGCCACCGGCCAACACCATCCGGCTGCGCAACGCGGCCCGTCCCGCGGTGTCGGTCATCATCCCGACCTATGGCCAGGTCCCGTGCACGCTGCGCTGCCTCGCCGCGATCGCCGCGCATCCGCCAGCCGCGCCGATCGAGGTCATCGTCGTCGATGACGCCTCGGCCGATTCCGCGGTCGCGCAGCTCGAGCAGGTCGAGGGCATTCGCCTGATCCGTCAACCCAGCAACCTGGGCTATCTGCGGACCTGCAACGAAGCCGCGAAATTGGCTACCGGCACGCATCTGCTATTCCTGAACAACGACACCGAGCCGCACGCGAACTGGCTCGATGCGATGTTGGATCTCGCAAACACCCGCTCGAACGTGGGCGCGATTGGTGCCAAGCTGGTTTACCCCGACGGGCGGCTGCAGGAAGCTGGCGGGATCATCTGGAACGACGCCACCGGTTGGAACTACGGCCGCGGCGACGACCCCGACAAGCCCGAATACAATTACGTTCGCGAGGTGGACTATTGCTCGGGCGCGGCGCTGCTGGTGCCGCGTGCCGCGTTCGCCGCCATGGACGGCTTCGATCCGCGCTACGTGCCAGCCTATTTCGAGGACTCCGACCTGGCATTCCGGCTGCGCGAAGCGGGCTACAAGGTGCTGTATGAACCGCGCGCCGTGGTCATGCATCACGAGGGTGTCTCACACGGCACCGATACGCGGCTCGGCGTGAAAGCGCACCAGGAGATCAACCGCGACACGTTCATCACGCGATGGGCGGACATCCTGGCAACGCAGCACGTCGCGCCGGGCACCCAGGTCCAGCGCGCGCGCGATCGCGTCTATGCTCACCAGGAGGGGGCGGGCAAGATGGGCGCGCGCCCTGTCGTGCTGGTGGTCGATCATCGGGTGCCGGAGCCTGATCGCGACGCCGGTTCGCGCACCATGCAGGCCTTCGTCGAGGCGCTGCTGCAAGCCGGCGCGGTGGTCAAATTCTGGGCGGACTCCCCTGCATCCGTCGACTCCGCGACGCCGTGCCCGGCCGACGAAGCGGCATTGCAGGCATTGGGCGTCGAGGTGCATCACGGCGGACTGTGGCTGTTCGGCGAATGGATCAGAAGCAACGGCCAGGCCCTGGATCATGTCCTGCTGAGCCGACCCGACGTGGCGGAGCGCTATCTGCCGCTGGTGCGCCGCAGCCGCGCGCGCGTGACGTTCTACGGCCACGATCTGCACCATGACCGCATGCGCCAGCAGGCGCTGCTGGAGCGAGATCCGGCCCTTGCCCGCGCCGCGCAACGCATGCTGCGGCGCGAGCGGCGCGTCTGGCGCGGCGCCGACATCGTGCTGTATCCGTCGCAGGCGGAAGTCGATCATGTCGTCGCGCTGCTGCCCGGCGTCGTTGCGCGCGCGGTGCAACCCTACGGTTTCGCCGACTTCGTCCCACCGCGCCGCCCGGTGAAACGCCAGTTGCTGCTGTTCGTCGCCGGCTTCGCCCATCCGCCGAACGAGGATGCGGCCTGCTGGCTGGCGCGCGACATCATGCTTCTGGTCAACCGGCAGGCGCCTCTGGCACACTTGGTGATCGTCGGATCGAATCCCACCGCGCGGGTGCGATCGCTCACCGATCTCGGCGTCACGATCGTGGCGAATGTCGGCGATATCGAATTGCGCGAGTGGTATGCCATGGCGCGCGTGGCGGTTGTCCCGCTGCGGCACGGGGCAGGGGTAAAACGCAAGGTGGTCGAAGCGCTGCGCGAGGGTGTCCCGCTGGTCACCACCCCGGTCGGTGCGCAAGGCCTGCCCGGCCTGTCCGCGGTGGCTTCGGTCTGCGGCACCGCCGAAACGATTGCCGCCGCGGTCGTGGCGCTGCTCGGCGATGATGGTCTATGGACCGAGCGCAGCGCGGCCGGCATCGGCTACGCCAGCGCGCATTTCTCCGAGGCCACGCTGCGATCGTCGCTGTGCCGCGCGATGGGCGTGCCGGATGCTACGCCCAGTACGCCTCTCCCGCTTGTGGGCTTGAGCCGCGAAGCGGATCAAGGCGGCGCGCGCAGCGTGCCGGGTGAGGGTGTCGCCCGAGCCACGACCCTCATGCGTGCCACGACCCTCATGCGCGCCACGACGGTCACCCGCGCCACGACCCTCACCCGCGTCGCTGGCGCGCCGCGCCTTGATCCGCTTCGCGGCTCAAGCCCAGAAGCGGGAGAGGTGGAAGCGGGAGAGGTGTACGCAGATCTTGCGGCCGACGAACGCGCGCTATCGCCCGAAACTGCGCAGCACGGCTAGTCCCTGCTCCAGGTCGGCGATCAAGTCGGGCACGTCCTCCAGCCCGATATGCAGTCGCACCAGCGGACCGTCGAAATGGCTGCCGGCCGCCGTGCGGTTGACGAAACCGGTGGTCGGCAGCGCCAGGCTCTCGAACCCGCCCCAGGACGCGCCGATGCCGAACAGCGCCAGCGCCTCGGCGAACGCATGGCTGCTCTCGACTGAATATTCCGGCTTGAACTCCACGCCGAACAGCGAGCAGGCGCCGGTAAAGTCGCGCTTCCAAAGGTCGTGCCCGGGCGCGCCGGGCAGCGCGGGATGCAGCACGCGCGCCACCTCGGGCCGGGCAGCCAGCCAGCGCGCCACCTCCAGCCCGGCCTGCTCCTGGTGGGCCAGCCGCACGCCCATGGTGCGCAGCCCGCGCAAGGTCAGCCAGCAATCGTCCGGGCTGGCATACTGGCCGAGCGCGCGCGAGCCGGCGTGCAGCGTCTGCCAGTCCTCCTCGCTGTTCACCGTGACGCTGCCGATCAGGATGTCGGAGTGCCCGGCCGGATACTTGGTCGCCGCCTGGATCGAGACGTCGACGCCGTGCTTGAACGGCTGGAAGTGATGGATGCCCCAGGTGTTGTCCATCATCACTTTAATTCCCCCTGGTGCGCCCCCGGCGTGCGCCGCCTGCGCGATCGCCGGGATGTCCTGCACCTCGAACGTGTGGCTGCCGGGGCTTTCGGTATACACCACCGTCGTGTTCGGCCGCATCAGCGCGGTGATGCCGGCGCCGTCGATCACCGGATCGTAGAATGTCGTCTCGACGCCGAACCGTTTCAGCATGCCCTCGGCGAAGTTGCGCGCCGGGCCGTAGACGCTGTCCGGCATCAGCATGTGATCGCCGGACTTGAGGAACGCCAGCAGCGGCGTGGTCACCGCGGCGAGGCCGGAACAAACGATGGCACAGCGCGTGCCGCCCTCGACCTCGGCGATGACGTCCTCCAGCGCCCAGTGCGTCGCGCTGCCGCCGAGGCCGTAGGTCAGCACGCGCTGGCCGCGCATCCCGCCCAGCCGCTTGCGCTCGGCGACCGTCGGATACAGCACGGTGGAGCCGCGCAGCAGCGGCGGGTTGACGAACCCGTGGACGGTCTTGTCGTTTCGCCCGGTGTGCGACAGGCGGGTGTGGAAGCCGAGCTTCGAATGATCCTTTTCCATATCAATTTGTCTCCACTGGTGTATCCGCGCGCCCGCCCCATTCCGTCCACGATCCGTCATACACCGCGCCCTCCGGCAGGCCGGCGAGGCGCAGCCCGAGCGTCAGGATGCAGGCGGTGACGCCCGAGCCGCAGCTTGTCACCGGCGTGCGTGTGCCGTCGGCGCCGGCCGCGGCGAAGCGGGCCCGCAACGCCTCGGGCGGCCGGAACGTTCCGTCGGCGTTCAGCAGGTCGGTGTAGGGCAGGCACGCCGAGCCGGGAATGTGACCGCTGCGCATGCCGGCGCGCGGCTCCGGCGTGGCGCCCGTGAACCGGCCGGCGGCGCGCGCGTCCAGCACCAGCTCGGCTCGCGTCGTCACGTTGCCCAGCACGTCGCCAATGCCGCGCAGGCGGGCGGCCCGGAAGTCGGGGCGGAACGCTGTGTCGGAGGGGGGGCCGGATGCGGCAGGGGAGGGGGGCGGGTCGCCACGTTCGGTTGCGCGCCCCTCGCGCAGCCATTTCGGCAGCCCGCCGTCGAGCACCGCCGCGTTGTCATGTCCGAACAGCCCCATCAGCCACCAGCCGCGTGCCGCCGAGGCCAGGCCCTTCTGGTCGTAGAACACCACGCGCGCGGTGTTGCCCACGCCGAACGCGCTCATCAGCTTGGCGAATCGTCCCGGGGACGGAACCATGTGCGGGAGGTCGGTGTCAGGGTCGGCCACGTCGTCGATGTCGAAGTAGCGCGCGCCCGGGATGCGCGCGGCCAGGAACTCGGTGCGGCCGTCTTTCGGCTCGTTCGGCAGATACTTGGTGGCGTCGAATATCGCCAGGTCCGGCTTGCCGAGTGCTCCGGCGAGCCAGTCGGTTGTGACCAGTGCTTGCATGATTTTCCCCTCAATATTCTCCCCCTCCCCTTGAGGGAGGGGGGTGGGGGGAGGGGTTCGTGCCAGGGTCGCACCGAAGTGCCCCGCACGCCGACCCCTCCCCCCAACCCCCTCCCTCAAGGGGAGGGGGAGAAGGTTCCCCTTAACCCGCCTCCGCCGGCGCGATGACGATCCGCCGGTTCTGCTTGCCCTTGTTCTCGATCTTTACCACCGAAATGCGCCCGATCTCGCCGGTCCGCGCGACATGCGTGCCGCCGCAAGGCTGGAGATCGACGGGGACATCGCCGTCGCCGATCCGCACCAGCCGCAGGCGCCCCATACCACGCGGCGGTTGCACCGACAGGGTCCGCACCAGTGTCGGGTTGGTGTCCAGCACCGACTCATCCACCCATTCCAGGCTCACCGGATGATCCGCCGCGATCAGGGCATTCAGGCCGGCCTCGACCACCTCCTTCGGCGGTGGGTTCGGCAGGTCGAAATCCAGCCGCGATCGATCGGCGCCGACCGAGCCGCCGGTCACCGCCGCGCCCTTGATCAGGCTGCACAGCAGGTGCATCGCGGTGTGCATGCGCATCAGCCGATGCCGCCGGTCCCAGTCGAGCGTGCCGGAGACCGCCGCGCCCACCGGCGGCAGCGCGGCGCCCGAAGCTGGTACGTGCAGGATCGAGAGGCCCTCGCCCTTGATCGTCTCGGTGATTTCCGTCTCGCCGCCGTCCCAGCGCAGCGTCCCGACATCGCCCGGCTGACCGCCGCCGCGTGCGTAAAAGACGGTGCGGTCGAGCACGATCCCGTCCGGCCCGCTCGCGACCACACGCGCCTGCATCGTCGGAAGCTGTGCGTCGTCCTCGTAAAGCCGCTCTGTCATGTCCTTGCCCACTCCCGTCGCAGCCAGTCCCGCCGCGCCGCGAACCACAGCAGCGCCACCATCGTTATCACATTGGGGAATCGCCCCGCGATTGCCGCCTCGATCGCCTCGGCGGCGGGCCACACGCGGACGCGGATGTCCTCGTTCTCCACCGCGAGGCCGGCCGTCCCGGCAATCCCGGCGGCGTCGGTCGCGGGAACCCGCACCCGGCCCATGAACAGCGAGCACAGCTCGTCGCTGCCGCCCGGCACCAGCAGGATCTCGCCGATGGACTCCACCCGGTCCACGACGAGGCCGGTCTCTTCCCGCGTCTCGCGGCGCGCCGTGGCCTCGGCGGATTCAGGGCGGTCGGCGAGGCCGGCGGGGATTTCCACCAGCACCGGGTCCAGGCCGGCGGCCAGCGCGGGCAGGCGAAACTGCTCGATCAGCACCATCGCGTCGGCCGTCGGATCATAGGGCAGCAGCGCCGCGGCCCGGCCGCGTCGCCATAGCTCCCAGGTCCGCAGTCCCGAGGTCGAGCCGTCGAACCGGCGATGCCGAAAGCGAACGACGTCGAGCGGAAACCGGCCGTCCCAGACGCGCTGGTCGGACTCGATCGTCATGTCGGGGTGGGCCGGCAGCTCGGGATGGGCCGGCAAGGGGGCGGAAGAGGGTTCTGACATCGCGCGTAGCATAGGACCCGACGGGGCCGACGCCCAGCCGCGTGGCGTCGATCAGCGGCGCGTTTCAGGCACGCGTGCCCTGTCGGGAATGCGTGCTCTATCCGCTGAGGCTCTGGGGCAGTGCGTCGGCTTGGGCGCCGCCAGTGCGGAGGCGGATCCAACAATCAAGCAAGGAAGATTAACACGGAGTACACGGAGAAGCAGATAAAGCCACGGAGTCCACGGAAAGGAAAAGTGATGGCGCTTCGCGCAAGGTTATCCAGGAAGCTTGCGCGAAGCGCCATGGCTTACTTTCCGTGTACTCCGTGGCTTTATCTGCTTCTCCGTGTACTCCGTGTTACTCTTCCTTCCCTCGGAGCCGCCCCTGGAATGGCTACACGCCGGCGCCAAAGCAATCCCCACGCGCCGGACCAACAGCGATTGCCCTGTGGCTTTCCGTTTCCGCCGCACCTTTTCGGTGGCCCCGTGTTACGCCTTGCTTGCCTGCTGTCTAGTACCGCTGCGCAGACGTTCCGCCCGCTTCAAATTTAATTACGTAATAGTCATATTATGTGGATCTGGCGCATCCCGGTCCGTCAACGTTTCCGTAACGACCTGTCGGCGGCATCGTAAAGGAAGGGTTTAACGCAGATGAGGGCAGATGCACGCGGAACACGCAGATAGCAACGGGCTGAATGATCTCTTTCGGGACATGTGCTGGCCACGCGTTCACCGTGCTCGATGCGTTGGGGATCGAATTCGTGGAAAAGGTCCATGAGAACGCGGTGGCGCATGAACTGCGCGCCGGAGCCTGCCTCGGCGAAGGCCGGGGGCCTATCAGTTGCGTAACGCTGTGGCGTCAGGGTGCGTTACAAAGACCTGGTGGTCGGCGCGTGTCTCGTGGACGGCAAGCCACGCCGAACCATCTGCGTGTTCCGCGTACATCTGCCCTCATCTGCGTTAAAACCTTTCTTGCTTTTGCAATGCCACAAAGTTCGCAACGCGGGCCGAGACCATACGCGATCGCAACCTCTCCGAGCCACGGCCGGAACATGCTCAATCGGTCAGGATCACTGTGCAGGGGCACGAGTTCATCGCTTGCGCGGAATGACTCGGATCGGGCGTATCCCGCCCCCGGAGCGACCCATGTTCGGACCCCGCGCCTACGTGTGGTTTCATGGAAACGCCGATACCCTCCTCTCGCCAAACCGATATCTCGTCGTCGAGCCAGTCGCCGGTGCGTGGGCGGCCCATTATCGCCAACTGTCCGGCTATCGGCAGGTCTATCCAATGAGCTTGAGGACGCATGGCGGCTCCTTGGATTTGCAGCAATCACATTCGATACTGCGCGAGTGGAACTCGTGCGCAGTTTTACGAGCATCAGGGGGCTTTGAGCGTCGCCGCCTGCACGGCCTTCAGGGCTGTCGCAATGGGTAGGTACAACGACATAGGCCGACTGACGAACCGCCGAAACCCGAGATGTTCGTAGAATGCAATGGCGGCCACATCCTTCGCATCGACGACAAGAGCGAAGATGGCCGGATCTGCGCCGGCCGCGCGGCGTACGGCATCGATGATGAGCGCGCTGCCAAGTCGTCGGCCACGAAAGCGTTGATCGACGGCCAACCGGCCGATCAGACCGGCGGGCACCACCCCATACCGCGGCAGGCGCTTCGCTTCTTCCGGCGCAAGGTCCGACAGCGGAAGGCTGGTCGCCGCGAATGTGTAATAGGCGGCGACCGTCCCAGAGGTGTCGCGGGCGACGAAACAATTGCTGATCCGTCGCCGGATGTCCTGTGTCGCCAGCTCGTGGAGATAGCGGTCGAGCGTCGCGACGGCGCTGGCGAATGCCTGCCGATTATGGGCTGCACCGAGAGGTTCGACGGTGAAACTGTCCGGCACTACCGGTCCCGGACGAGGCGACGGTGGGCCTCGGCAGCCCTGATCAGTGGCGGCAAAGGTGCCGGTGGATTGAGAATGGCCGCGACAAATGCCCGCTGGTCTTCGACCGACAGCCGGATGATCTGGGTTTCCTCGATGGTCCTCCGCGCGGCGTCCTGCGCGGCAGCGACCACGAAATCGCTGACACTGCGGCCTTGCAGTTCGGCCGCCCGTTTCACGATGGCGAGCGCGTCAGGCGCAATCCGCGCCTCGATGCGTGCAGTACGCGTTGTGTCTGACAGCATGCCATAACTCCACCTTCCTCATTAGTGTACGGCGTTCCCCCGGACAATTCAAGGGGGTCGGGTGGTGGCAGTGTTCTAATTTGGCTCGCCATGTCGGCGCAGAAGCTGACCAACCGGCGCGCTCACTATCCCGCCAACCAGGACAAGGCTGGCGCGCTCCAATCTCTCGGGCCACCGGGCCCCGCCAATACGACCGGCAGCATCGTAAAGGAAGGTTTTAGCGCAGATGAGGGCAGATGCACGCGGAACACGCAGATAGCAACAGGCTGAATGATCTGTCGGGACATGTGCTGGCGACGCGTTCACCGTGCTCAATACGCTGGGCATCGGATTCGTGGAAAAGGTCCATGAGAACGCGTTGGTGCATGAATTGCGCCGGAGCCTGCCTCGGCGAAGGCTGGGGGCCTATCGGTTGCGCAACGCTGTGGCGTCAGGGCGCGTAACAAAGACGCGGTGGCCGGCGCGTGTCTCGTGGACGGCAAGCCACACCGAACCATCTGCGTGTTCCGCGTGCATCGTCTGTCCTCATCTGCGTTAAAATCTTGCTTGCTTCTGCAATGCCACCAAGGTCGCAACGCGGGCCGAGACCGTACGCGATCGCAACCTCTCCGAGCCACGGCCGGGACATGCTCAATCGGCCACGATCACTGTGCAGGGGCACCAGTTCATCGTTTGCGCGGAATGGCCCCGATCGGGCGTATCCCGCCCCGGCAGCGACCCATCTTCGGACCCCGCGCATGCGTGTGGTTTCGTGGAAACGCTGTGCCTTTACTGACCAGTGTGACGTTGGATCGCCGCGTTGATCATGTTGACTAGATAGTTGGACGCCTGGTCCTTGGTGGCCCCCGCCGCGATCAGAGCACGCCAGAATGTCACACCACAGACCTGGGGCATTCTCCTGGTAATTTCAGCCCGGCTGCGCACACCGTTCTCTAAAGCAGCAAGAGTCGCTTCGTCGATGCACTCCGCAGTTCTTGCCTCAAGCTCGAAAAGCATTTGCTTCTGCTGCTGGCTCTTGAAATTGAATTGCAAGGTGTCATCGGCTCGGGAAGCTGGAGCCGTCAGCAGCAAGGCAATAGCACAGAGAAGGCCGAGCCTCATCGCTCACAAGACGAGCTAAAGGCAACTGAGTTCGGGGCGATAATTCGGAAAAGGCTTGCGGCCCTCAAGTCGGTCTTCGATATCGCGGGCAACTCCATCAGCCCACTGCGCGGCGGATAGGATGCCGCGCGCGCGCATACATTCTGCATACGACCTGATCATAAGCAGACCACGTTGTGCGTTTTGTATCACCCAAGTCGGTGTCATCATAATCTCCTCTCGCTGCGAGTCAGGTCGGTGCCGCGTGTTGTGGTGACTGATCAGTCGCCCGCTGCGGCTGCTGCGGCGCATCCGACGGGTGTGTCTCGAACCAAAGAGCATCGGCGCAGAAGTCGATCTCGCCCGGCCATTCGAGGCTGCGCCCGCGCTCGCCGACACGCACCTGCGTGAAGACTGACGGATCGGTGACGGCAGCAAAGACGCCCTTGCCGACCAGGTGGTCGAAGCGGTTGACGGTCGTCTCGCCGTTCGCCCACGTCACGCTGACGGTGTAGGTCTTCGGATCGGCGACCGCGCCGGTGATGATGTTGTCGAGCACCTTCGGCATTTTCAAATCCTCTCCGGCTGCTGGTCGTCCTGACACTTGATCCAGTTCAGCGCCAGCTCGGCCTGATGATCGTTCGCCCACGCCAGCACGCGCCGGAGCTTGGCAGGTGGGAGCGACCCCCGGATCACGTCAAGGCTGCGGATCGCCACCAGAACCTCATCGCCGCCAAGTATAGCATGAAAGTGGGCCGGGGTGTGGACGTTGTAGAACATCTGGATTTTGACCCCGTCCACGATAGCTATCGTCGGCATTGAACCACCTTCATTGGGTCATCACACGATTTGTCCAAAATCGTACTCTAAGCCAAAAAGTGCTGAAAGTCAGTGAGTTACAAGACCGGCCAGTCGCTCCCTGATCCGGCTTCCGGCGGCAAATTCCCGGAATTCCTTGGCCCAGACCGCCCTCGACTTCGCGCCGAAGGGCCTTGCTGACCAGCACGCTCTGTTGGCGTACGATTTTGGACACATCGTGTGGTGACCCCAACTTGCACGACAGTCTCGCGGCGGGTCTCATGAATGCCTCGACGCGACGCATGGCCGGGCCTTGGGCCCAGCCCGGTCACGGCAGGAGCGTGGCGGCCGGTTCACGCCGTCCCTCGCCGCGGTTGCGGCGGCAACGGCTCGCGGCGCCGCGAGCGGCGGCCCCGAAAATGTTATCTGGCTTTTATCTTACAGTTAGTATATCTTACCTCGCAAGCGATCCCAATTTTAGCTGGAGTCCACATCATGACGCTTCTCGCCGCCGGAATCACCCAGACCGTCATCCAGGAGATGATGCCGCCCTACAGCCTCGACGCCGATCTGCTGGCGGGTGCGGTGACCATCCTGCCGTCGCCGCCGCCCGACGCCTCGGCGTCCTGGCGGCACGCCCGCCTCACGCGGCTGGTGCGTGAGATCAGCGTGCTGATGCCGGCCGACGCGGCCCAGGCGAAGCTGGCGGCGCAGATCGTCGTCTTCCGCGAGACGGCGGACGACACGTTGGATCGGGCCAACGTGCCCGGGTTGACGGTGGAGCAGGTCTGCCGAGTGCGCCGGGCCGCGGCCGACCTGACGCGGACGTCGGCGACGCTGGAGCGCGCGTTGTCGCGGCGGCAGGAGCAGCCGGCGGCGTTCTTCGGGACCGTGCTGAGCGACCAGGTCGATATCGCGGCGCTGGATGCGGTTTGGTGCACGGGCGCACGGGCCGATCGGCCCGGGGCGGCTTCGGTGGGCACGGCTGCCGTGGGGGCGGCTGCCGTGCCGCAGCCTGCCGCTCCGGACACTGCCGCATCCGAACCTGCCGCTGCAGCGCGTGCCGCTGCGGAGACTGGGCCGCCTCAGCCTGCTGCCGGGATTGCCCTGGCCGGCCTTGAGCCGGTGGGGCTTGCGATGGCGCGGATTGCGGCGACCGGGCGGGTGCCGGTGGGGTTGACGCCGGTGGGGTTTGAGCCGGTGGAGTTGGTGCCGGTGGAGCTCGACCCCGCAGGGCGTGACCCGGCGGGGCTACGGCCCGGGAGCGAGCGCGCACCACAAGCGACGCCGGTGTCGGACCCGACCCTCCGCACGATGGCGGGCCTGCCGGGTGGCTCAGCCGCTCCGATGCACGATGGCCGGATGGAAGCGCAGGCGGCATGACCATGTGCGACATGGAGACCCCGGCCTCCGCCGGGGCAGGCTCCCCGGCCTCCACCCGGGCAGACTCCCCGGCCTCCGCCGCGGCGGGCCCCGGGCCGAGCCTGCCCCCGGGCGCGCCGGCGCCACGTCCCGCGGAGGCACGCGGGCCGGTGCGGCATGGCGATCCGCGGGTGCCTCCGGATCCGCGGATGCCCCCGCATCCACCGCCACGCTGCGGGGCGAAGGCGCGCTCGGGCGCGCCGTGCCGCGGGCCAGCTATGGCGAACGGGCGGTGCAGGATGCATGGCGGGCGCAGCACCGGGCCTCGCACGCCGGAGGGCATGGCGCGGATGATCGCGGCGAACACCACGCATGGGATGTGCGGGATTGCCGGCGCGGCGCAGCGAGCGCAGCAGCGGTACGTGCGGACGCTGGCCGCGCGGATCCGGCTGACGTGCGCGGCGGTGCGGCTACGGGCGTATTTGCCGCCCGAGATGGCGGCGCGGCTGGGGCAGGGTCCGTCGGAGCTGAAGGCGCCGCTGCATCCGTCGCAGGAGGCGTTCGCGCGGCAGGCCGCAACGCTGCCATGCAACGGCCTGCCGGCGAGCGATGCGTCGCGCGGCCATGCACCGGGGGCGAGCGCCGGCGTCGGCTCGCCCGCACGCGAGACCGGCGCTGGGCGGACCGGCTTGGCCGGCGAGCCG
>PLXO01000221.1 GCA_003151425.1 Acetobacteraceae bacterium | reverse complement strand
GCCCTCCCTACCCCTATCACGACTTGCCTTCGTGGCACAAAGCAAAGTCATGGATGGCCCGCCCACCGGGTCAAGCCCGGTGGCAGGCTCCGCTGGTCCTTGGGTCGGCCTGCGGCCGGACCGGAGGACGGGCAATGACAATAGGAACACCTCTGCGACGCGGCCCGGTGCGCTTGTTCCCCAACGGGCCCTAATCTTCTGTCATGTGGGACGCTTGACGCGGAAGGTGCCGAAGGGTCAGCCTGTATCCATGAACCTCACTCTGCGCATCCCGGACGACCTTGTGCAGCGGCTCAGCGTCGGCGGCGATGATATTTCGCGCCGGGCACTGGAAGCCCTCGCGGTCGAGGAGTACCGCGCCGGCCGATTGACGCGACCGGAGCTGCGCCGGCTGCTCGGCTTCGGTACGCGCGCGGAACTCGACGGCTTTCTCAAGGGCCGCGGCATCGACGAATCGATGATGATCGAAGAATTCGAGCGCGATCGGGAGAACCTAGCGGAGGCGATCCGCCGCCGCTTCGCGCCTTTGGGCGGAGTCGACCTCGAGCCGCATCCCTCGGTGCCGATGCACGAGCCACCTGCGTTCGTCCCATGATCGTCCTCGACACCAACGTCATCTCGGAACTGATGCGCGCCTCGACAACTCAAGTCGAAAACCGGCCGCGCAGGTGGACGCAGCTACTTCCATAAATCATTTGCAAGCCAGCCGCACTGGTCGAAGATGTGCCAGAAGCACGGAGTAGGTGACAAGCCGACGAGAACAGGGATGGCGAGTCCGGAGCGCGGATTTGAAGACGCATAAGAGATCAAGCGGTTGTTCCCCTCGATGATCGTGAACGGCCCGGTCTTATCATGCCCCCACAGGATCGGCCGATCCCATTTCGAAGGTGGATTTCTCAGAGGTTGAGGTGACCGACCGGCCACTGCGAGCAGATCACCTTTCTCATTTGGATCGTATGCATTGCACCGTGCGATGACCTGCAACTCATTCAGTTCATTATCGGTCAGGCGTTGTACCTCGTACCATTTCGTGTCAGGGGGGATCTCGCCGATCAACCGTCCCCGAATCAGTAGCAAGTACCTCAACCGCTCATGGTTCTCTTGTGGGTTTCCGAAGTTGGGCGACTTGCACAACTGAGCCACACGTTGCTGGTGTGTTTGAGGGAGCGTATTGGTAAACTGATCTCCTCGGAGGAAATCCGCAACCACTTCATGTACGGAGACTCGCTTCCAGATCATATTGGCGAGGGTCATCGCTGCTCCAGCTTGGCTTTGGTCAAGAACCTTGAGGTATCGTCGATTCTCCGTCGACGATGTGTGCAGTCGGGATAGGGGAATCTATTCGAATGCTATTATATTGACGTTTTTCACGATTCCGCGTCAAATTCCGCCGAGGGTGCCATCGCCCAATCTTGTCGGCAAGCTCGGGAAAGGGCGGGATGATTGCGGCTATGGCCGTAGCGGCATCATAATCCCCTGGTGGCGACGAACCGGGAGGATCGCCCATGACAAACACGCCGCAACTCCGCCCGTTGGGCGAGACGCTGGGGACCGAGGCACTCGGCATCGATCTGTCGCAACCGCTCGACGCGGCAGACTTCGCCTGGATTGCCCACGCCTTCGCCGAGCATCCCGTGCTGGTGTTCCGCGACCAGAACCTCGGCGCCGGCGAACTCGCCGCGTTCGGCCGTCGTTTCGGCACGCCGCGCAGGCACGCGCTGGTCAAGTATCGCCATGCCGAACATCCGGATGTCTCCTGGCTCACCAACGTTGACGAGGCGGGCAAGGTGGACTGGTACGGCGTCAAGCGCGCCACCGATTGGCATACCGACTCGACCTATGAGGACGATCTGCCGCTGCTCGCCATCCTGCACGCGAAGGAGGTGCCGTCGGAAAAGGGCGGCACGATGTTTGCCGACATGGCTGCCGCCTATGCGGCGCTGCCGGCGGCAACGCGGGACAAACTCGCTGGCCTGACCGGCTTGCACGGCCGCCACACCGGTCCCGCCGGCGAGAAGCTGTATGGCGATCTCAAAGGGGTGACCGAAAAGCAGTATCACGAGATGCCGTGGCCGGCGGTCGTTCGGCACCCGGCGACGGACCGGCAGATCCTGTTCGTCAACCCGATGCACACGCATGGCTTCGTCGGCATGGCGCGGGAGGAGTCCTGGCCACTGATCGAGGAACTGGCCGCGCACGCGACGCAGGAGCGGTTTGTCTATTACCACCACTGGCGGGTCGGCGACGTGCTGATGTGGGACGAGCGGGCGACGATGCACCGCGGCGCCGGCGACTCGCGCCCCGAGGAACGTCGCATCATGCTGCGCACGATCGTGTATGCGAATTGAAGGCGCCGCGGCAGCGGGGCCTCTTGGCCCTTCACGCTGTTCGACAGGATGCGCCGCCGCTATGCGCTGTGGCGTGCACATGATGCTGGACCGACGCCCGGCTGGCATGAAACAAGCGTCGGGATTGGGTTCGCCCCGACCCTCGCAGAGGTCGCCATGACGGTCATCACCACGCGTATCACCGTTGCCCCCGACGGCACGATCTTCGGGCGAGCACCCCGCGAGGTGCCTCCCGGCGAGCACCCTGTCGCCATTACCGTCGCCACGACGCCGGCCGGAAAGCCGTTCACCATGGCGCACTTCCCCGTCCACGACCTGGGCTGGGATGACAGCCTGTCGCTGCGCCGCGAGGATATCTACGGTGACGACGGAAGCTGAGCCCGCGTTCGTCGATACCAATGTTCCGGTCTATGCCAGCCGGATGAAATCGCCATTCCATCCGCGCGCGACCGCCAGCCTGCAGCGCGCAAGCGACGACGGCGCCCCGATCTGGATCAGCCGCCAGATCATCCGGGAATATCTCGCCGTCGTGACGCGCCCTCAGCCCACCGAGCCAGCCTTGTCGATTGCAGAGGCGAGTGCCGCCGTCGAGCGCTTTCTTGCCGATCTCAACGTCGCGGAGGACGGTCCGGACGTAACCAGGACCCTGCTGCAATGCCTGGCGCAGTTCCCGTCCGGCGGTCGGCAGGTCCACGACGTCAACATCGTGTCCACCATGCTGGCGCACGACATCACCCGCCTGCTGACCTTCAACGAGGCGGATTTTCGTCGATTCGAGAGCGTGATCGATATCGCCGTCCCATGACCTCGGGGCACGGCCGCGCTGCCGAAAAGTCGTTTCTTTCGGCGATTACCATCAGATCACACCGTCCTGGCGCAGGCCGGCTATCTCGTCCGCGGTTAGCCCAAGCCAGCCGCCATAGACCTTATCGTTGTGCTGGCTGGCGGCGCTGATCGTGAGCGCAGACCTCGCGGCGGTGGCGGATGGGCTGGCGCGCGAACTGGGCCGCGTGGCGCCCTCGGGCAATTGGGTGACGGTGCTGGGCCCGGCGCCGGCGCCGCTGGGCATCCTGCGCGGGCGGCACCGGCGCTGGCCTGCTGCTGAAGACGCGGCGCGAGATTGCGGTGCAGCCGATCCTGCGCGCGTGGCTGGCGCGGGTGAGGGTGCCCCACGGGGCGCGAGTGGATGTGGATGTCGATCCGGTATCGTTTCTGTGACGCGGCCGGCCGTCTGCGTGCGCACCGGCCATGACAAGGCGCTGGCTGCACGGCTCATGAATCAAATGTTCTCGTGGTGGCTCACCCGCTCTCTCGCTGTTCCGCCGCCACGATCAGTTGCTCGATCGCTATGCCGAGAGGCGGCAAGTGCTCTTCGATGATGTTCCATGTCGCCATGATGTCGGTGCGCTGATACTCGTGCCGGAGCAGATTGCCGATCGCAGCGATCTGACGCCAGGGGATGTCCGGAGCAAGTGCCTTCAAGTCGGCAGGGACATGGCGGCTGGCCTCGGAGATGATTTCCAGTCCGCGCTCGACGGCACGTTGCATGCCCCAGCTATTGGCGAAGCCGTCGAAGGTGGCGCCGGCGGTCACGTCGTGAATGCCGCGGATCGCGTCGCGAATATCGACCAGGCGAAGAAGGACGCTTCGCGGCACGTCAGAAAACGCGCAGCGCTTCCGCTTCGATCTGCGGCCGAAGCATTGGATGCAGGCTGGCCCGCGTCATCACATCGGTTTCCGTGCCAAGGATGTCGCTTACCTGCTCCTGGACATCGACCAGCTCAATCAGACTGAAGCGCGGGTTGTCGGTGTCGAAGAAAAGATCGACATCGCTGTCCGGCCGGGCTTCCCCGCGGGAGACCGAGCCGAACAGGTAAAGCCGAGCGACACCGGCCCGATGAAGATCGGCTTCATGGGCGCGAAGGGTCTCGATCACATGGTCTCGATCCATGGCCGCCTCTGGAAACGCATTGCATGCGTACTATGGCGGAAATGGTCATTCACAACAGCTTAAATCGCCAATCCGGGCGTTGACGGGGCGGGGACCCCCGCGACGGCTCAGATCACGCCGTCCTGCCGCAGGTCGGCGATCTCGCTCGCACTCAGTCCGAGCCAGCCGCCATAGACCTTATCGTTGTGCTGGCCGATCGACGGGCTGGCGATTGTTGCCACCTTGTCGGCGCCGTGCAGGCGCAGCGGCGTGGTGGGCAGAACGATCTCGCCGAGCTCGGGATGGACGAACCGCTCCAGCATGCCGCGGGCGTGCATGTGCGGGTCGTTCATCACCTCGGGCGCGGTGCGCACCGGAGCGCATGGGATGCGGTGGCGCCTTGTCGCAGCGAATACTTCCATTTTCGGGAGCTTGCTGGTCCAGGCGGTCACCACCGCCTCGGTCGCTGCCATGTTCTGCGCGCGCGCGGTGTTCGTGGCGAAGCGCGGGTCGTCCTTCAGGTCCTCGCGGCCCATCGCGGCCAGCAGCTTCTGCCAGTGGCCTTCGGTCACCACGTGGATTGCCACATACCCGTCGGCGGTGGCGAACACGTTGTAGGGCGCGGTGGTCAGGCCGGCCTGGCGGTTGCCGGTGCGCGGCGGTATCTTTCCGGTCCGTAAATGATACTCGAAGCTGGAGGCGAGCGTGGAATACATCGCCTCCTGCATCGCCACCTCCACCAGTTGGCCGCGTCCGGTGCGCTCGCGCTGGAACAGCGCCGTCATCACGGCACCGTAAAGATGGATGCCGCCCATGTAGTCGACCACGGTCGGCCCCGCCTTCATCGGCGGCCCATCCGGATCGCCGGTCACGCTCATGATCCCCGACGCGGCCTGGATCGTCAGGTCCATCGCCAACGTATCGCGATCCGGCCCGCTGATGCCGAAGCCGGTGCCGGTCGCATAGACCAGCCGCGGATTCTTCGCGCGCAGCACCTCGTAGCCGACGCCGAGGTCATCCATCGTGCCGGGAGAAAAATTCTCCAGCAGCACGTCCGCGCGGCCCGCCATCTCGATCAGCAGGGCCCGTCCTCGTTCCGATTTCAGATTGAGCGTGATCGCCCGCTTGTTGGAGTTCAGCATGGCGAACGCCAGCCGCGTGCCGGGGCCAGCGGGATTGCGCCGCAGCGGCTCGCCCGAGGGGGGCTCGATCTTGATCACGTCGGCGCCGGCGCGCGCCATCAGCTCAGTGGCGTAAGGGCCCTGATAGATCTGGCCGAAGTCGAGCACGATGATGCCGGCGAGCGGCGTGTTCGGCGCGGGCGTCGTGGGTTCGGCCGTGATGGCGGTCATGGCGGCGGTCATGGTGGCTCGGGCATCTCGGTTGTGCGGTTTGGATTTGAGCCGCCGCGCGCGGATCGGGCAAGCGATGGCGATCGGGCAGGCGATGGCGGAACGCGCAGGGCATCGCAGAGTTGGGCGATCACCGCGTCCCAGGCGTCGGCAATGTTGTGCGCGTTTGGCACCAACCCCTCTCCCCAGCCCTCACCCTCAAGGGGGGAGGGAGAAGAAGGTGGTCATGGCCCGGCTAGCAGCAGGGCCGCCGCGCCGCCGGCGAGCACGAGCAGCGGACTGACCTCGGTGAGGGACAGCAACAGCGTGGCGGCGGCGGTGACGGCGTAGGCGCGCCAGTCGTGCTCGGTGCCGCGCATCAGGGCGATGCCGCTGGCGAAGGTCAGGCCGATCGCGACCGGCGCCAACGCGCGCTCCACGTGCTGGCGCCACGCCGCGCCGCCGGTGCGGTGCCACAGGCGCGCGGTGGCGTAGGCCAGCACGCAGGACGGGCCGAACATGGCCAGCAGGGCGACCACCGCGCCCGGGAACCCGGCAACCTTCTGGCCGATCAGCACCACGATCAGTGAGCCCGGCCCGGGGGCCGCGCGCGAGATCGCGAAGAAAGCCAGGAATTCCGGCGCCGTCAGCCAGTGGTAGGTGTCGACCGCGGCGCGCTGCATGTCCGGCAGCACGGCCGTCCCGCCGCCGAATGCCAGCAGCGACAGGCCACCGAACAGCAGCGCGAGCTGGACCAGCGGCGCGATCATGGGGGCGTCATCATCGGGGCGCAATCATGGGGGTGTCATCATCGGGGTGCGATCATTGCGGGGTGGTCATCGGCGGGCACCGCGGCGCGCGCCTTGCCACAGGCTCAGCGCCAGGCTGATGGGGAAGATCACAACCAGCACCTCGACCAGCGGAATGCGCAGCACGCCGATGCCGACGGTGGTCGCCAGCATCACCAGCGCCGCCGGGACGCCGCGCAGGTTGCGGTGGGCAAGCCTGATCCCGGTCGCCAGGTTGAGGCCGATCGCCACCGCGCCCATGCCCGCCAGCGCCGTGCCGATCCAGGTCCAGCCGGGCGCCCCCTGCGCGCGCAGATAGAGCGTGCCGGCGGCGAGGATCAGCACGACCGGCACCAGCATCAGGCCGGCCAGCGCCACCAGCGTGCCGGGCACGCCGCGCAGTTGCGCGCCGATGAACACGGCGAGATTCACGTTGCTGGCGCCGGGGACGATCTGGCTGAGCGCATAGCCGGTGAGGAACTGCTTGTCGTCCAACCAGCCGCGCCGGTCGACCACCTCGCGCCGGATCCAGGCGGCGAGGCCGCCGCCAAAGCTCATCAGGCCGATCGAGAGAAAGCCGCGGAACAGGGCGGGGAGGGTGGCGCGCGGCGGGGCGGCGGTGGCCGGGGTGGGGTCGCGTGGCGCCATGCGCGGTATTCAAGCCGGTTCCGGGGTGGGGGATAGCAGGGGTGGGGGAGGGAGGGGCGGGTGGTGAGTGCGCGCTGCTGATCGCGATCGGATGGTGGGTCGCGGCGATCTGCGCGGGATTTTGTTCGTGAGCCAGCTTGCCATACCGACGACGCGAGCCGGTCCCAGCACGGCGCCGCTAATCGATTGGCTGGTCAGCCGGCAGACCGGGTGACCGCCTTCCGCTGGTCGTGCGGATGCCGCCTTAAATCGGTATTTTGGATATTGCTTTCTACCTCGCAGGCTCTATAATAAGTATCTGAAATCCTTATTGTGGGTGTGCCGTCATGGGAAACCTTCTCCTGCAGGCCTTTCTCCTCCCGGGAAACGCGGCCTGCTCGGCCCTTGGCGTGACGGATCCGGAAGGTCGGATGATGCTTCGCATGCTCGTGAACATCCTGGTCTGGAATGTGGTCGTAATCGTCGGGGTCTTTCTGTGGTTCGGTTGAGTAATGCGCTCGGCCCCGCATATGGACCACAGTCCGCGGGTACTCGTATTCCTCGCGCTGCCCCCCGGAGCACTCAACCACGCAGCCAGGGTATTTCTGGCCAGCCGCGGCGGAACAATCGCCGCCGTCCTCCGCCAGTTATCGCTTGGCTGCTTTTCCACCACGCCGCGCCGTCGCAGGCCGAGGCAATAAGAACAGCGCAGCGGCCCGATACCGCCAGAGCAACCATGAGAGGACGGAGATATGGATCCGCAACAACACGAATCGACAGAACCTCCGGCGGCAGACGGGAAGACGCGAATCGTCGCGCAGACGCCGGGTCTGCGCGTGGTGGAGTATGTGCTGCAATCCGGCGACGCGCTGCCGTGGCACCATCATACCGAGGTCACTGACCGCTTCTACTGCCTCGAAGGGCTGATTGACGTTGAACTTCGCGCGCCGGCGCAACAAATGCTTCTGCACCCCGGCGAGACCTGCGTGGTGTCGCCGGGGATCGTGCATCGTTCCGGCAACGCGGCCGCTGGCGTCAGCCGCTATCTACTGGTGCAAGGGGTCGGCCGCTACGATTTCGTCACCGTCGACTGAAGCGACGAAACGGCGCCGAGCAGCCCTGACGATCTCGCAGAGCACCGAAAGGACGACGTCTCCACTGTGCGTGGCGCGAGGCAGCCGGGATCAGAGAACGGCGCGCCGGACGATCGCCTGCTTAATTGAGACCGATCGCCTTGCCTGGATTCAGGCCCTTGGGGCAGGTCGCGGTGCAGTTCATGATTGTATGGCAGCGATACAGACGGAACGGGTCATGCAAATCGTCGAGCCTCTGCTCGGTGGCTTCGTCGCGACTGTCCACGATCCAGCGATAGGCCTGCAGCAGCACCGCCGGGCCGAGATAGCGGTCACCGTTCCACCACCAACTCGGGCATGCGCTGGTACAGCAGAAGCACAGGATACATTCCCAGTAGCCATCGATCTGCGCACGCTCCGCAATCGACTGCGGTCTCTCGCGATCGGGCGGCGGAGGCGTGTCCGTCTGCAACCACGGTTTGATCAGCCGGTGCTGGGCATAGAGATGGCTCAGATCGACGACCAGATCCTTGATCACCGGCACGTGATTCAGCGGATAGATGCGGACGTCATCCTTGATGGCTGCAATCGGCGTTGTGCAGGCGAGATGGTTATAGCCGTCGATGTTCATGGCACAGGATCCGCAGACGCCCTCGCGACAGGAGCGGCGGAAAGTCAGCGTCGAGTCGATCTCGTTTTTGATCTTGATGAGGGCGTCAAGCACCATTGGTCCGCACTGATCGAGGTCGACCGAAAACACGTCCTGCACCGGGTTGTCGCCCGCGTCCGGGTTCCAGCGATAGACGCGGAACTGCTTGAGGTGCGAGCAGGCGGCCGGCGCCGGCCAGGTTTTACCACGATGCACCCTCGAATTGGCCGGGAGTCTGAACGCGACCATCATCGCCACTCCTTTCGCAAGTCGGATCAGGCGCCGCACTCTGTTGCCGATGCCACGATCTTTTCATCAATGTCGTCTCTGTTCCCCGTCCGGTCAGTGCTGCCCGCTGGCGTACACCCCTGGTCCTCCGAACGGATCATCCTCAGCTTGATATAGGTATAAACAATACCTATATAAAGGAGTGTTGTCCGGCAAGTCGCCGTCCCGGCCGGCTCATAGGAGCGCCACGCCCATGTCGCACGAATACGACGATCCGATCACCGCATTGGCAATTGACACGGCAGTGAGTATGGCGCTTCGGCTGCATGCGCAAAGGCGCGCCGTTCCGCTCGACGAATTTGCAAGAGAGGCCGTGGACGTGGCCTTCTGCTTCTGCGTGACGCTACCGGCGGATGCCAGTATCGGCCGTACCTCCCCGGTGCATGAGGGCCTGATAGCAGAGGTTGCAAGGCTGGTGCGCGCGGCGGCGGACGATTCCGTCGATACCGCCTCCGAGCAGTCGTTTCCCGCGAGCGACCCGCCGGCCTGGATCTGGCGGGCGTGACCCGCGCACGCGGCCGCCGCGCTTAGGCTCCGCCGGTCGACGGCTGCGGCTCCGCCGCATCGAGCATCAACGCCGCATGCACATAGGCCCCGCCGGCGCGCATCTCGGCGACCCAGATCGCCTCCATCAGCTCCTGCTCGGTCGCGCCGGCGCGCAATGCCGCCTTGGTGTGGCCCTTGATGCAATAGGGGCACTGCGTCACATGCGCCACCGCCACGGCAATAATCTGCTTGAACTTCGCCGGCAGCGCGCCGTCGGCAAACACTGCCTTGCCGAACGCATCAAACGCCGCCTGCTGCGCCGGCGCCAGTGCCCGCCGGCGCTCGGCCGATTGTCGGGTCGTCGGAGGACACATTTTGTCGCTCATCTCAGCTCTTGCTTCCACGCTATCACGGGTTACCACGATTGCCCTGGACCTGGGCCGGCGGGTCGCCTCGTGGGAAACGACCGCTCCGATGCCGTCCCCGACCGGTTCGCCGTCCGGGTCGGACGACGGCGAGACAGCTACACGCATCAGGCTTCCTTTAAACCAGTATTTCCTATACGATCTAATCCTGACGTTCGGCAAACACAATACTGAATCAGGATCCACCATGCGCCTGACCCAGTTCACCGATTTCGGGATCCGTGCCCTGATCCTCTTGGCCGATCGCGATGGCGGCGTATTGAGCGCCGCCGCCATCGCAGGGTCGCTCGGCGTGTCGGTTCATCACATGGCGAAAGTGCTCCAAGCACTGGGCGCCGCCGGGTTGGTCCGCAGCCACCGAGGCAAACAGGGCGGGGTTGCGCTCGCACTATCGCCAGCAGCGATCCGAATCGGCACCGTGGTCCGCGTGTTGGAGGCGGATCAGCCGCTGGTCGAATGCTGTCGCGCCGATGGCGGCGCCTGCGTGCTGACCCCAGCCTGTCGGTTTCGTGCGATGTTGCTCGGTGCGGAGCAGGCTTTCCTTGCGGAGTTGGACAGATTCAGCCTCGCTGAATGCCGTATCCCGGGCCTTGCCAGACTGCTCGCTTCCGGCCGCGCCGCGTAGAGCGGACCACCGGGCCTCTTTAATTCAATATATGTATTGACAATACCGATATAAGGGATAGAGTGATCTCCGTGATGACGCCCTACGTCAGACGGAGGAACTCATGAGTCAGTTAGCCGATGTTGCCGTGTTCGCCGGCCAGACGGTCGGAAGAATTGCCGCAACCCTGCCAGGGGCGGCGGGCATCTTCCAGGATCACGGGGTCGATTTCTGCTGCGGCGGTGATCAGACCCTCGCCGATGCCGCGGCCAAACGGGCGCTCGATGTTGATACGCTGATCAGCGAACTCGCAGCGGCCAACCCGGCCGGAGAAGCGACCGGGTTCGCTGATGATGTGCCCTCGGCGCAACTGATCGAGCATATCAAGACGCGTTACCACGCCGTCCATCTGCGGGAACTGACGTGGCTTATCCGCCTCGCGGGCAAGGTCGAAGCCGCGCACCGACACAGCGCCGTCGTGCCGGCGGGGCTTGTCGATGTGCTCGCGCGCCTGCGCGCGGAGATGACCCTCCATCAGAAGCGCGAGGAGGTTGTGCTGTTCCCGATGATGCTGGCGGGCGGTGGGCCGATGATCGCGGCGGCGATCGCCACGATGCGTGCCGAGCACGAAGATCACGGAGCGGCCCTCTCGGCGATCGACCGGCTTACCCATGGTCGCACGGCACCCGATGATGCCTGTGCCACCTGGCGGGCACTCTGCACTGGGCTGACCAAGTTTCATAACGACCTCGTGATGCATGTGCATCTGGAGAACAACATCCTGTTTCCGCGATTTGCCAACACAAGTGCGGCCGACGCGACGGCCTGACGTCAGGCGCCCCGCCAACCCGGCAAGGCAAGGTCATGCGAGCACCGTCCGGGCATCCCGCGATGTGCTCGACAACAGTGTCCTGCAGGTGGCCGGGCGGCGGCGCGCTTCCCGCTAACCATCAATGCGCACGACGCGACGGAGATTGCCGATGACCTATGTGGTCACCGAAAACTGCATCAAGTGCAAATACATGGACTGCGTGGAGGTGTGTCCGGTGGACTGCTTCTATGTGGGCGAGAACATGCTGGTGATCCATCCGGATGAATGCATCGATTGCGGCGTGTGCGAACCGGAATGTCCGGCCGAGGCGATCGTGCCGGATTCCGATGTCCGAGCAGAAGGCTGGCTTGAAAGAAACCGCGCGTTCGCCACCGTCTGGCCCAACATCACCCGCAAGGGCACGCCACCTGACGATGCGGATGACTGGAAGGACAAGCCGGGCAAGGCCGGCCTGCTCGCGCCGGAGCCCGGAACGCCGTGACGATTGGTGCCTTGCTGCCCGCGTACCGCGAACTGCTGGCGCTGCATGTGATCTCGGTGATCGTCTGGATGGCGGGCCTGATCATGCTGCCAGCAATCTATGCCAGGCATGTGGCGACGACCCCGGAAGTGGCGCGTGAAGCTGGCTTCGTCGAACTCGAACGCGGCATCATCAAGCGGTTCGTCAACCCAGCGATGTATGCCGCTTGGGGCTTCGGCATCCTGCTGATCGCCACTCCTGGCACGTTGTCGTGTTCATCCGTGGTTCCGTTCCTACTTCGATCAGGAAGCTGACCCCGGCGCTGGTGGACGCCGCGCCGAGCCGTGCTCGCTTGCGTGCGCGGGGCGCGAAGTGGCCTCCCGGTTGCCGGCGTTGGCCCTCCCCCTGGAGGTTTGTGTGGCGTCGGTGGGGCATCTTGGTGTAAGCTATAATAACTAACCTTCAGCAAGCCAGGATCGCAGATGGCCCCCATCTCAGCCCCCGCCCCCTTCGCCCCTCCCGACGCGGTTATCGCGCTGCCAGGGAAAGGCCCCGTGCAGAGCCTGCCCCCGGCCTCCGCCGGGGCAGGACTCCCAGCGTCCGCCGGGGCAGGACCTTCGGGCGCGCCGATGGCGCGACCTGAAGGTCGGAACCGTCCGCTGCGGAACGGCAATCCGCGCGACAACCCGAACCTGGCGCCCGGGGAGCCTGCCCGCGGTAGGCGTTGCCACACTAGAGCCTGCCACCGGGCTTGTCCCGGTGGGGCGTTTGACCCGGGGGTTGACCCGCTTTGGGCGAAGGCGGGGTCGGACGGGGTGGGTGCCGGCTTGGGGTTGGTGCCTGGAGCGGGAGCCTCGGCCAAGGGGCACGGTCCGCCGAGCGCGAACACGGCGACATGCCGAGCCTGCCACCGGGCGCTTGTCCTACGGGAGTCCCAGAAGTGCGGA
>PLXO01000101.1 GCA_003151425.1 Acetobacteraceae bacterium | reverse complement strand
GTAATGGGCGTCCCTACCGCGATCTTATTGTACTGGCACATCGGGGACACGGCGATACGATCGCGGACGGTGGCCGCGCGAAACGGAGACCGCTCGAAGAGGGCAGGGGTGGTCATGGACTTGCTGCTTCGGCGGAGCGGGTATTTGGCGACGTTTTAGCCGCGTGAACCCGTCCCCGAACCTTGGTCCGCTTCGCGGCGCAAGACCGGAAGGGGAGAGGTGCGTACATTCGAATCCGGCGGTTGCACGCACCCCTCCCCCCAACCTTGGTCCGCTTCGCGGCCCAAGCTCTCAAGGGGAGGGGGAGAAGAGTTAGGTCAGGGCGGCGGAGGTTCAGGGGGCTTCACGCCGGAGGCGGCGGCAACCTCGGCGGCAAAGTCGTCGGCCTTCTTCTCGATGCCCTCGCCGAGCTGGAAGCGGGCGAAGCCGTGCAGTTTGGCGCCGGCCTTCTCCAGCACTGCCGCGACGCGGCTTTCGCCGTCGTGCACCCAGACCTGCTCCAGCAGAACGGTCTCTTCGTAGTATTTCTTGATGCGGCCCTCGACCATCCGTTCAATGATCGCCTCGGGCTTGCCGGAGCCGGCGGCCTGCTCGCGGAGCACCGCTTTCTCGCGCTCCAGCGCGGCGGGATCGACGGCGTCGATGTCCAGCGCCTCCGGCCGCGACGCCGCCACGTGCATGCCGACCTGGCGGCCGAGTGTCTCCAGTACCGCCATCTCGCTGCTGCCGTCGATCGCCACCAGCACGCCGATCTTGCCCAGGCCCGGCGCGACCGCCTGATGCACGTAGCTCGCCACCGCGCCGTGCTGCACGCTCAGCACGCGGGCGCGGCGGATGGTCATGTGCTCGCCGATTGTGGCGATCAGATGGGTCAGTTCCTCAGCCACCGTCCGCTCGGTGCCGGGGAACGGCGCGGCGCCGATCGCTGCAAGGTCCTCGCCGACCGCCAGCGCAACCTTGGCCGTTGCGGTGACGAAACCCTGGAAGGTCTCGTTGCGCGCGACGAAGTCCGTCTCGGCGTTCACCTCTACCATCGCGGCCTTGCCCGGGGTCGAGGCGATGCCGACCAGCCCCTCGGCGGCCACGCGACCGGACTTCTTCGCCGCCGCGGCGAGGCCCTTCGTGCGCAGCCAGTCGACCGCGTCTTCCAGCACGCCGGCCGTCTCGATCAGCGCGCGCTTGCAGTCCATCATTCCGGCACCGGTCTTGTCGCGCAACTGCTTGACCAATGCCGCCGTGATCTCAGCCATCACACCGTCTCCACATCATCGTTACCATGCCGGTCGTTACCCGGCTGGCGGTTACCAGGCGGCTCGTTACCAGGCCGGTCGTTGGCCAGGCCGGTCGTTGCCAGGCGGCTCGTTACCAGGCGGGCTGGCACGCAGGCGCGCGGGTCAGGCGTGGGCCGCCTCGGTCGCCGCCTCAACCTCGGCCAACGCGCCGGCCGGCAGCGTCTCCGCGGCGCCGATATCCTGGCCGGACGCCGCCATCTCGGCGCTGATGCCATCCAGCACCGCGCCGGCGATCAGGTCGCAGTACAGCGTAATGGCGCGGATCGCGTCGTCATTGCCCGGGATCGGGTAGGTCACGCCCTGCGGGTCCGAGTTGCTGTCGAGCACCGCCACCACCGGGATACCGAGCTTGTTGGCTTCCTCGACCGCCAGCTTCTCCTTGTTCGTGTCGATGATGAACAGGATATCCGGCAGGCCGCCCATCTCCTTGATGCCGCCCAGCGCGCGGTCCAGCTTGTCGCGGTCGCGGGTGATCTCCAGCACCTCTTTCTTGGTCAGGCCCTGGGTGTCGCCGGACACCAGATCCTCGATCTGGCGCAGCCGCTTGATCGAGCCGGTGATGGTCTTCCAGTTCGTCAGCGTGCCGCCGAGCCAGCGGTGGTTGATGTAGTACTGGCCGCAGCGCTTGGCGGCGTCGGCGACATATTCTGCGGCGGCGCGCTTGGTGCCGACGAACAGCACGCGCCCGCCGGCCGCAGTGACGTCGCGCACTGCGCGCAGCGCGCGATCCAGCATCGGCACGGTCTGCTGCAGGTCGATGATGTGGACCTGGTTGCGCACGCCATAGAGGTAGGGCCCCATCCTGGGGTTCCAGCGGCGCGTGTGGTGGCCGAAGTGGACGCCGGCTTCCAGAAGCTGGCGCAGGGTGAATTCAGGCATCGCCATCGGCGTGTCCTTTCCTATCGTCCGGTTGGGCCTCCGCGGGGCTCGCGCCATGCAGGCACCGGACCCGGATTCCCGGGAAAGGCGCCCCGCGTGTGAATTACCGGCGGCGCGCAATGGGGATCGCGGGCCGCCGGCGCGGCGGGATATGGCGGAGACGGGGGGGAAAGGCAAGAGGCTGGTGCGCGGCGGGCGGGCGAGGGGTCGCAGCGGCCTGGTGGTAAAATCGGACGCCAACGTCCGGTCCGAATGGTGGAGGTCAGCGCCGACGCGTGAACCGACGTGGTGAATCGGTCGAAGCGAACTCCCTTAGCCCTTTATGAATGCTCTTAGATGGGCAGAGTGTTTCTCCGGCGAGTCGCGTACCACACCGTGTCCGCACTTGGCGAAGCGCTCGAACTGCACGACGTGCGGAGGCAGATTGGCGACGATCGTCTCGCTGAAGGCGATCGGCGTAATCGGATCGTTCTCCCCCGCCATCACAAGCGTGGGGCAGGCGACGCGGGACAGGGCCGCACGGAAATCCATGCGCATGCTCTCGTGGCCAGGGCCGTTGAAATGCAGCGACACGGCATCGTGCACGATTGCGCGCGCGGCTGCATCCGGGTCAGGCGCGGTCGTCGTATAATAGAGCGGGTGGCATTTCTCGCGATAGATCTTCCGATTTTCCGGGGTCGGGCTCAACCAGAACGCTTCTGCCATTCGCCGTGCCTCGGCCCCTCCGATGCGTTCGAATGCTGCGAAAATTGCCTCCCATTCCATTTTCGCGGCTGTGCTGACAAGCACGAGCTTGCCGGGATGCCCGGGATGCCGCGTGGCGTAGGATTGCGCTACGAACCCGCCGAACGAGACGCCGTAGACGATCGGATTCTCGAGGCCGAGCGCGTCGCAAAATCCGCGGACGTCGTCGGCCCATTGGGCGACGTTCCAGGTGGCAGGATCGCCATAGTCGCTGCGACCGTTGCCGCGATGGTCGAAATAGATCACCTGTGCGATGTCCGCGAACGCGGAAAAGGCCGGTTTGAAGTGAGTGTGGTCAAAGCCCGGGCCGCCATGCAGCAGCAGCAACGTTGGCTTCGCCCGCATCACTTTGTCATCGGGCACGAGACCCAGGCCCTCCACATCGAAGTACAGCCGGGCACCATTCACTGTGACATGCATGGGTGGGTCGCCTTCTTGGTGTCGCCCCCATGGAGGGCGGAGCGTGCGATCGAAGGATAGCGGGGCCGGGCACCAAGCGTTAGATCGGCAGGCCTAGCCAGGCGGTGCGACGGACAGGCCCTGCACCTTGTGTTGCGCGATAAACCCCGCCACCAGGCCCGACGCTTTCGCCTCCTCCACGAACTCCCGCAAAAACTTTGCACCCTCAACATTCTTCCGCGGCGTGCCGATCGCCTGCTGCACGGCGGTGAACTGCCCGTCGAGGATCCGAGCGCCCGGCATCTTCTGCACATCGGACAGCAGCGCCGGGCGCAGGCCGGCCAGTGCCTCCAGCCCGTCGCGCTGGAACTTCTCGACTGCACCGGCCAGGCCATCCGAGCGGACCAGCGTGGCGTGCTTGATGTTGCGGTCCAGCCACAGATCGTAAGCGCTGCGGGCCGACACCGCGATGCGCACGCCGGGGCGATCGACCTCGGCGATCGAGGTGATGGCGGAGCCGGCGGGCACCAGGTAGGTGGCCTCGATCTCCACATAGGCGGCGGTAAAGGCGATCTTCTCCGCCCGCGCCGGTTCGGCGCCGATCAGGCCGATATCCCACATGTCGTTGTCCACCGCGTCCGCCAGTTCGCCTGGTTTCGGGAACGGCACGTATTTGACCGGCACGCCCAAACGCTCGGCGATTGCGCTTGCCATGCTGGGCGAGACGCCCTGCGGGTCGCCCGCTGCGCTGCGGCCGGTGACCAGCAGGAAATTCGACATGTTGATGCCGGCGCGCAGGGTGCCGTGCGGCGCGAGTTCAGCGACGATTTGTGGGGACATGCGGGCAGATCCTTGGCCGGTGACGTTCGTTGATTGTGGCTGCGCGGCGCTGAGGCCGCTGTGGGCGATGGTGGCCAGGCCGGTCGCCAGTCCCGCCTTGATGACATCGCGCCGGCCTGACCGGACGCGCGGACCGCCGTTCGACATGTCCGTTTTCCCTATCCCGGCTTTGCGCCGCTGCTGCGCAGCATGCGGAGGGGCTCCCACATACCGCATCGCCGGACGTTTTGCGGCGCGCGATCGGCGACGTCTTGGGAAGACATGCGGACAAATCCTTGGACGCTGGCGTTTGTGCGATTGTATCCCGCGGTCGGTGGCGGGCAAGAGCAGAGCCGTCGCGCGTCGGGCTACCCGATTGCTCCGCAGCGCCGCCGGCAGCGGTGGCGGCGCGCCGGGACGTGCATTAGGCTGAGGCGGAGCAATCCGGCCGAATGCGTGGGAGACGTGGCGATCACAAGTGAAACCGGGGCCAATGAACGCGGCGCCACCGAAACCACTCGTCCCGCGTCACGGTAGCTGGCACAAGCTGAAATGCCCCCCCCAACGTGTCCCGGGAAAACTGCCTGCCGGGCAAAACGTTACGAGAGCGCGGCAAAATGACCAAACCCGGATCCGACAAGCCGCGGACGGGAAACGCCGGATAAGGACGTCGCCGATGCAATGGATTTTCCTCGTGCTTGCCGTGATGCAATGGGCTTTCCTCGTGCTTGCCGTGGTGGCCGCGCTGATCGAGCTGCACACCGGCACGTTCTATCTTGCCGCGGTCGCCGCCGCCGCGCTGCTGACCACCGCCATCGGCTTCTGGATTCGCGACGACCTGCTGATTCTTGTGTTCCTGCTGCTGTGTGCGATACTGACGGGCGCGGTCGTCGTGTGGCGACGGACCGGGACGCAAAGCAAGACTCTGGCGGATTTCGACGTCGGCCAGCGCGTGACGATACGCAGTGTTTCGCAGCAGGGAAACCGGCTTGTGGTGAGTTATCGTGGCGTGAACTGGGAGGCGGTGATGGACGACGGTTCCGCTCTCGCGCCCGGCGATATCGCTGTCATCAAGCGCAAGACCGACAAGCTGCTGCATCTCGCGTCGCCGCCTGAAGCGGCGCGGACATAGACACTTGCCGCCTGAAGCGGCGCGGACATCGACATAAGCCGACACCGTTTCGTATAGAGAAACAACGTGGCACCGGCGTTCCTCGTCTCGATCATACCGATCGTTCTGCTGCTGATGTTCGGATTTGCCATTCTGCGCTCGACGCTGCGCATCGTGCCGCAGCAGCAATCATGGATCGTCGAACGCCTCGGCCGATTCCACCGCGCGCTGGCGCCGGGATTGAATGTCCTCGTGCCCTTCACGGATCGCGTTGCCTACCGCTTCGACCTGCGCGAGGTGCCATCGGAGGTGCCGCCGCAGGTCTGCATCTCGCTCGACAACACCACCCTCACCGTCGATGGCTTCCTCTATCTGCAGATCACCGATGCGGTGAAGGCCGCCTATGGGTCGAGCAGTCCGATGGTCGCCGCGATGCAGTTGGCGCAGACCAGCATGCGCTCGGAGATCGGCAAGCTGCATCTCGACCAGGCACTGTCCTCGCGGCAGTTGCTGAACGCCGCCGTCGCCGCGGCGGTGGAGGAGGCCGCGGTCAACTGGGGGATCAAGGTGCTTCGCTACGAGATCAAGGACATCACGCCGCCGCAGGAAATCTTGCACGCCATGGAGCTGCAGATCACCGCGGAACGCGAAAAACGCGCGTTGATCTTCAGATCGGAAGGACAACGACAGCAGCAGATCAACACGTCCGAGGGCCAGCGTCAGCAAGAGATCAACATCGCTGACGGGCGCAAGCAGGCCGAGATCCTGCGGGCGGAGGGTGAAGCCAGGGCGATTGAACTCGTTGCCTCGGCCACCGCCGATGCCATCCGCGCCATCGCCACGGCGGCGGTCGTCGAAGGCGGCATCGAGGCGCTGCAGATGCAGCTTGCCAAGAGCTACATCGACCAATGGGGCAATCTTGCCAAGCAGGGCACCACCATGATCATCCCGACCGATCTCGGCAATATCGGTGCGATGGTGGGAACGGCGCTGCAAATCGTGAAGGGAAGTTCGATTGCCTCGCCCGGCGCACCGCCGCGGCCGAGCGGGTCGGTGCCGACGACGAGCTGATAACGCGCCGGCGCGACCCCTCGGGAAGCGCGGCGCGGGCCGCTCGGCACACTGGCAACGATCGCCGACGTGCGGCGCCCCGCTGGCCGCGCCCCGCTGGCGGCGGTCGGAACAACGGAGAGAAACGCGGGTTCAGCCCGGCGCCGGCGACGGCGTGATCCGCTTGCGCAGCCGAACGCGATTACGCTGCCCGTCGTGCCGGTATTCCATGCCGTCCATCATGTTGCGGACGAGATGAATGCCGAGGCCGCCGATCGGACGCTCATCCAATGGCGCATCGAGATCCGGCGGCGCGACCCGGGTGGGATCGAACGCACGCGCGTCATCGGCGATGTCGATCACGAGGTCCGCGTCCTCGCGCCAGATCTGCACGACGATCTCGTGGTCGCGGTCATCGGCGTAGCCATACGTCATCGTATTGGCGAGCAGTTCCTCCAATGACACATTTATGGCAAAAATCGCCGAGGATGCCATGCCCTGGCGCGCGCAGAACGCTTCCACCTGTTCGGCACTGCGACGAATCTCGGAGAGCCGATTCGTCAGACGAAGCGTCAGTCGATCGCGATCCACGCCAACCCCGTGTTCATACATCGTGTGCGGCGTCGGCCGCTCAAGCCGCCATCGGAACCACCTGCCCACCCGGCGCATGTTCCAGATGGCACGCCGACAAATGCCCATCGCCGACCGGGCGCAGCAGCGGCTCTTCCACCCGGCACCGATCGAACGCGAACGGACACCTGGTGTGGAACCGACAGCCGTTCGGCGGGTTGATCGGGCTCGGCACATCGCCGGTCAGAATGATCCGCTGGCGTTTCGCGGTTGGATCGGGCACCGGCACCGCCGACAGCAGCGCGCGCGTATAGGGATGGTGCGAGTCGGCGAACAGCGTGCGCCGGTCCGTCAGCTCGACGATCTTGCCGAGATACATCACCGCCACGCGGTGCGTCAGATGCTCGACGATCGCCAGGTCGTGGCTGATGAACAGCAAGGTCAGTCCCAGCTCGGCCTGCAGATCGGCCAGCAGATTGATGATCTGTGCTTTCACCGAAACATCCAGCGCGGACACCGCCTCGTCGCAGATGATCAGATCCGGGCCGGGCGCCAGCGCGCGCGCAATGCCGATGCGCTGGCGCTGCCCGCCCGAGAATTCGTGCGGATAGCGGCCGATCGCGTCGCGCGGCAGTTGCACCTTATCCATCAACTCGGCCAGGCGCTGATCCAGCTCCGCGCGTCCGTGCGCGAGACCGAAATTGCGGATCGGCTCGGCCAGGATGTCGCGCACCTTCATGCGCGGATCCAAACTGGAGAACGGGTCCTGGAACACCACCTGCATCCGCTGGCGCAACGGACGCAGCCGCGCGGCGGGCAGGTTGTCGATGCGTTCGCCGGCCAGATAGACTTCTCCCGCGGTCGGCGTGAGCAGCCGCAGGATCGTCTTGCCGACGGTTGACTTGCCGCAGCCGGACTCGCCCACCAGGGACAGCGTCTCGCCGCGCGCGATGCTGAAACTGACGCCGTCCACCGCATAGACCTTGGCGATCGCCTGCCCCAGCACGCCGCCATGGATCGGGAAGTGCTTCTTGAGGCCGTTGACCTCCAGCAGGGGGCGTTCGCCGCTCATGCCGCCAGACGTCGGTCGACATGGTGGCAGGCCACCAGATGGGCGTCGGCCTTCATTTCGATCGCCGGCGCGACCTGGCGGCAGAGGTCGGTGGCCATCGGGCAGCGCCCGGCGAACGCGCAGCCGATGATCGGCTTGCGCAACGACGGCACCAGGCCGGGGATTTCCGCCAGTCGGCTGCGGCCGCCTGCGTGCAGCGACGACCCCAGCTTCGGCACCGCGCCCAGCAGACCCCGCGTGTAGGGATGCAGCGGACGGGCGAAGATCTCATTGACGGTCGCCTCCTCGACCTTGCGTCCGGCGTACATCACCACCACGCGCTCGGCCATTTCGGCAACGACACCAAGATCGTGCGTGATCAGCATGATCGCCGAACCCAGCCGCTGCTTCAAGTCGCGCATCAGGTCGAGGATCTGCGCCTGGATGGTCACGTCGAGCGCGGTGGTCGGTTCGTCGGCGATCAGCAGCTTGGGGTTGCAGGCCAGCGCCATGGCGATCATCACCCGCTGGCGCATGCCGCCGGAAAGTTGGTGCGGATACTCGCGCACCCGCCGAACCGGCGCCGGAATACCGACCAGGATCAGCATCTCGATCGCCCGCTGCTCCGCCTGGCGCGCGTCCATGCCCTGGTGCAGCCGCAGCGTCTCGCCGATCTGGTGGCCGACGGTCAGCACCGGATTGAGGCTGGTCATCGGCTCCTGGAATATCATCGAGATCGCGTTGCCGCGGATCGCCTGCATCTCCGGCTCTGACAGCGCCAGCAGCTCGCGCCCGTCGAACCGGATGGACCCGGCGATCTTGCCCGGCGGCTCCTGGATCAGCCGCAGGATCGACATCGCGGTGACCGATTTGCCGCAGCCGGACTCGCCAACGATGCCGAGCGTTTCGCCGGCGTTGATCCGGAACGATACGCCCTCGACCGCGCGCACCACGCCGTCCGGTGTGCCGAAATGGGTTTGCAGCCGTTCGACCTCCAGCAGCGCCATGCGCGACTACAGCCGCTTGGCCAGGCGCGGGTCGAGCGCGTCGCGCAACCCGTCGCCCAGCATATTCACCGCCAGAACGGTGAGCGACAGGAAGATCGCCGGGAACAGCACGATGTAGAATTTCACCTGCCAGAGGGCCCGCCCCTCGGCCATGATGTTGCCCCAGCTTGGGATGATCGGCGGCGTGCCGGCGCCGATGAAGGACAGGATCGCTTCGGTAATCATTGCCGAGGCGCAGATGAAGGTGGCGTTTACCATCAGCGGCGCCAGCGTGTTCGGCAGGATGTGGCGCCAGATGACCATCGGCAGCCGTGTGCCGGACGCGATCGCCGCTTCCACATAGGGCTGCTCGCGCAGGCTCAGCACGATGCCGCGCACCAGGCGGGAGACGCGCGGGAATTCTGCCACTGTGATGGCGACGATAACGTTTTGCACGGAGGCGCGGGTCAGCGCCATCAGCGCGATCGCCAGCAGCAGCGGCGGGATCGACATCAGCCCGTCCATCACCCGCATCAGCACCGCATCCAGCGCGCGGATGAAACCGGAGACGCAACCGATGAAGGCGCCCACCACTGCGGTACACAGGGCGACCGAGAACCCGACAAGCAGCGACACCCGCGTGCCGTAGATCACGCGCGAGTAGATGTCGCGCCCGAGCATGTCGGTGCCGAACCAATAGATCTCGGACGGCGGGCGCAGCCGTTTGGCCGGGGCGAGCGCGGTCGGATCGGTGGTGCCCAGCCAGGGGGCGAACATCGCGATGAACAGCATGATGCCGACCAGTGTGCCGCCGGCGACGATGGTGGGATGGCGGACGATGAAATTCATCGCGCGGCCGCGCTGGCGCACCGGGGGCAGGACGTCCGGCAGGGGCGTCTCGGCGCCGGGCGGCAGCCCCGATGGCGGCCCCCCTCCTGGGAAACCCAACGGAAGGCGCCCCGGGACACCCGATGGGAGCCCCCCGGGTAGACCGGTTGGCAGCGACGTGGCGCTCAATAGCGGATCCTCGGATCGAACACGGTGTAGAGCAGGTCGACGACCAGGTTCACCAGCACATAGGTGACGCTGAACAGCAGCACGACGCCCTGGATGATCGGATAGTCGCGGCGCAGGATCGCATCGACCGTCAGGCGGCCAAGCCCGGGGATGGCGAAGACGCTCTCCGTCACCACAGCGCCGCCAATCAGCAGCGCGACGCCGTTGCCGATCACGGTCACGATCGGCACCGCGGCATTCTTCAGCGCGTGCACGAACAGCACGGCGCGCTGGCCGAGGCCCTTGGCCTTCGCCGTGCGCACATAGTCCTGGCTGAGCACGTCCAGCATCGTTGCGCGGGTGATGCGCGCCAGCAGCGCCACATAGATCAGCCCGAGCGCGACGGTCGGCAGGACCAGTCCGCGCAGGAACGGCCAGACCCCGTCGCTGATCGAGGTAAAGCCTTGCACCGGCAGCCAGTCCAAGGTCAGCGCGAACACATAGGCCAGCAGATAGCCGAAGACGAAGACCGGGACCGAAAAGCCCAGCACCGAGATCACCATCACCACGCGGTCGATCCAGGTGCCATGCTTCCAGGCCGCGAGCACGCCGAGCGGGATGGCGATGACAATGGAGAACACGATCGTCAGCAGCATCAGCGACAGGGTCGGCTCGATCCGTTGCGCGATCATGTGGGTGACCGGCAGGTTGGTGAAGATCGAGGTGCCCAGATCGCCGTGCAGGATCTGCCACAGCCAGTCGCCGAAGCGGACCAGATAGGGCCGATCCAGCCCCAGCGATTCACGGATTCGTTCCACGTCCGCCGGCGTCGCCTGGTCACCGGCGATGATCGCGGCGGGATCGCCCGGCGCGATATACAGCAGGCTGAACACGAACAACGCGACCACCAGCATCACCGGAATGGTGGCCAGCACCCGCCGCACGGCATAAGCGAACATCTCAGGCCTTCTTCATGTGCCGGACCGCATCTCGGGCCTTCTGCATATCCCAGACCACATCTCAAACCTTCTTCACATCCCAGAACACCGGGAACGGCGCCTTGACGATCCCGGTCAGGTTGTTGCGCCAGGCCTGGTAGCCCTTGAAGAACCCGGTCGGAATATAGACCACGTCGTCCATCGCCGCCTTGTTGAGTTTTTCCACTGCGGCCTTCTCCGCGGCGAAGTCGGGAGCCGCGAACCAGGTGGCGATCTGCTGCTGCACCATGTCGGATTTCGGCCAGCCGAACCATGCCGTGTCGCCGCTGGCATCCAGCGCGGTATACGGCGCCGGGTTCACGCAGTCCGCACCGGCGTGCCAGGTGTGGAAGATGTGCCAGCCGCCCTGCGCCGGCGGATCTTTCTTCGCGCGCCGCTGGCCCACGGTGCCCCAGTCGAGCGCGGTGTATTGCACGTTCATCCCGATCCGCTTCAGCAGATCGGCGGTAACGTCGCCCTGCGCCTTGGTGATGGCGACATCGGTCGCCACCAGCAGAATGATCGGCTCGTCCTTGTAGCCCGCCTCCGCCAGCAACTGCTTCGCCCTGTCATAGTCGCGCTTGCCCTTGAGCGGTTCGCCGCCGACCTCGGTATACAGCGGCGTGTCGGGGGTGAAGAAGCCGGGAATGGGCTTCCACAGCGCGGGATCCTCGCCCACCACCGCGCCCATGTAGTCGGCCTGGCTGAGCGCGATCTGCACCGCGCGGCGGGCCCGCACGTCGTTGAACGGCGGATGCAGGTGATTGATACGGAACGACCCGATATTGCCTAGCGGATCGGCGATGTCGACCATCAGGCCGGGGGTCTGCTTCAGCAGCGGCGCGAGATCCGGCAGCGGCGTCTCCCACCAGTCTACCTCGCCATTCTGCAGCGCGGCCGAAGCGGTTCCCGCGTCAGGCAGGATATGCCACTCGATACGGTCGAAGTACATGCGCTTGCCGCCGGACAGCCAGTTCGCCGGCTCGGACCGCGGGACATAGTCGGCGAATTTCTCGAACGCCGCCGCCGAGCCGGGCACCCATTCGTCGCGCTTGAACCGCATCGGACCGGAGCCGACATACTCGCTGATCTGCTTGAACGGATCGGTTTGCGCGATGCGCTCTGGCATGATGAACAGGCAGGGCGTGCTGCTCTTGCCGAGGGCGAACAGCATTTTCGGATAGGGCTGATTCAGCCGGAAGCGGAACGTGCGATCGTCCACCGCCTCCAGCGCGTCCAGCCGCTTCTTGATCGGCAATCCCATCGGAGCGTCGCGGACCATCCAGCGGCCGATACTGGCGATGACATCGCGCGACAGAACGGGCGTGCCGTCGTGGAACTTGAGGCCGTCGCGCAGCTTGAAGGTCCAGGTCTTGAAGTCGGGGCTGACCTCGTGGCCCTCGACCATCTGCGGCTGCGGGTCCAGCTTGTCGTTTACGCCGTACAGCGTGTCCCATATCAGCAGGGAGCCATTGCGCACGACGTACTGCGTCGTCCAGATGGGGTCGAGATTGGCCAGGTTGGCCTGCGGCACGAAGCGCAGCACCTTGCTGTCCCCTGGGTTGCCCCCTTGGCTGCCCGCCGCCCGCGCCAGCCTGGGCACGGCAAGGCCACCCACTGTCGCGAGGGAGCCCGCGGTGGCAGTCTTCAGAAAGTCCCGACGATGCATCGCTTGTTCTGCCCTGTTGAAATGTGATGGCCGTGGCCCACGCTGCGGGCTCACGGTGCGGCAGACTCGCCGGCGAGTAGCATTTCCCATGGCGCCTTGCGTTGGGCCGCAAGCCGGACGGCGCCATCCCGCCAGCGTGAAGCGCGCATCCTAGTCGGGCACGCCAGCACCGCAAGCGCTATCGCTTGGATGGGCGGGAAGGCGAGTGGGATTGCCGCTGCTGTGGCTCATCGCGAAGCGGGAACGTCCGAAAAACGGGCATTGAAGACGTGCTGCATAGGCAGATCGAGCAAAAGATGTGCGGTTAGCGATTCCTGTTGCCGACTGTGCGGCCATTTGATCATGCTACGCCAACGCACGGCCCGTAGATGGCCGGCCCCCGAACGATCGGGCACGTGCGGCAAAGTGAAGGAGGAACCGGCGAACGACGGCGTAGCGTCATCCGTGTGACGCATCGAACGAACAACCGGAGCAAGGTCATCGATGTCGGCGAAACCCTTCCATCTCGGGTGGTTCATGAATTTTACCCCGGGCGAGTGGGACCACCCGCTAGGCGCCGGCGGATCGCCATGGAGCGGCGAGTTCTACGTCGACATGGCGAAGGCGCTGGAACGCGCCTGCTTCGACTACATCATGATCGAGGACACGCTGATGGTGTCCGAATCCTATGGCAACAGTTCCGAAGCCGGGTTGAAGCACGCGCAGATGGTGCCGAAGCACGATCCGTCGCCACTGGCCGCGATCATCAGTGCCGCCACGCGCAGGCTGGGCGTGGTGGCGACCTTTTCTACCCTCGCCTATCCGCCGTTCATGCTGGCGCGACTCTGTTCGACCCTGGACCATATCGCCGGCGGGCGTTTCGGCTGGAACATCGTCACGTCAGGTGAGGACGCCGCGGCACAGAATTTCGGCATGGACCGTCTGCCGCCGCGCGCCCAGCGCTACGACATGGCGGACGAATACGTCGATCTGGTCTGCCAGTTGTTCAACTCCTGGGACCCGGACGCGGTCGTGATGGATCGCGAGACCGGCACCTACGCCGACTATCGCAAGGTCCGCCCGATCAACTTCGAGGGCAAGTTCTTCAAGGTGCGCGGACCGCTGAACACCGTGCGCTCACCGCAGGGCCAGCCGGTGTTCGTGCAGGCCGGCGGCTCGCCGCGCGGGCGTGCCTTCGCGGCGAAGCACGCGGACTCGATCATCGCGGTGGCCAACGGCATCGACGGCATGAAGCAATACCGCGACGACGTGCGCGACCACGCGGAAAAATTCGGGCGCAACCCCGACCACGCCAAGGTGTTGTTCCTGGTCTACCCGATCCTGGCGGAGACCGACGCCGAGGCGCAGGCGAAATACCAACGGATGATCACCTCGCCGGCCTTCATCGAGCGCTCGCTCGTCGGCATCTCCAGCATCACCGATATCGATTTTTCGAAGTTTCCGCTGGATGAACCGCTGCCCCACCTTACCACCAACGGCGAGCAGGGCTCGCTCGACAAGTTCGCGCAATGGGGCACCGGCAAGACGCTCCGTCAGCTTGCGATGGAACGGTTCGAGGCGGTGGAACCTGAGCTGTCGTTCATCGGCTCGCCCGACACCGTCGCCGAGCGCATGGGCCGGGTGATGGAGGCGGTGGGCGGCGACGGCTTCCTGATCAGCACGCCGTTCCAGCGCACCAGCCGTCGTTTCATCATCGAGGTGAGCGAGGGCCTGGTGCCCGCATTGCAGCGCCGCGGCCTGGCGCGCACCGCCTATACCGGCACGACATTGCGCGAGGTGCTGCGGGAGTTCTGAGCGGCGGTGCGTTGCCGCGGTCTCGGCGCCGCGCTATCGATGGACGTCATCGACTTCGGACCGGGCGTGGCGTGGCGTGGCTAGACCGAGCATCTTTCGGCGATTGACGATCGACGATGCGCTGCGCGACGTGCGGCGCCGCTGGCGACGCCTGGCGGCAAAGTCCTGGTTGCTGTCCCGGGTGCATTATCGCGCGCATGGCCTGCGGTTGGACGGACGTCCGTCGGATCATGTGTGGTACTTCGCCTATGGGTCGAACATGCACGACAGCGCGTTTCGCGAACGCCGCCGGATGCGGGCGATCGAATGGCGCGCGGGACGGATCATTGGGTACCGCTTGCGATTCAATCTTGAGGGCCGGCCCAAGGGCAAGGCGGCACCGGCCAATATCTGCCCAGACCCGACCGCCGAGGTCTGGGGCGTGATGTATCGCATCACCCGGCGGGATCTGCTGCGACTGGACTCCACCGAAGGCGTGCCGGGCCGCGGATACCGGCCGGCCTGCCTGGTGGCGGAGGACATCGGCGGCAATCACGTGCCGGTCGTTGCCTATAGCGCGGTGGGAAAACCGTCCGACGGGGTTCCGTCGCTGCGCTACATCACGCTGCTGCGCGAGGGCGCGCGCCCACGGGCTTCCGGTGGACTGGCTGCGGTATCTGGACAGCGTCGCGCACGCGACCTGACTTGCAGGCAGGTTGGGTTGATCCGGGCACGCATGGACCGAACCCGTGATCGCCGGAGAAGGCACTCTCCCTCCCCTTGAGGGAGGGGATTGGGGGAGGGGTCGGCGCGCGGGAATCTTCGGTGCGACCCTGGCACCAACCCCCTCCCCCCAACCCCCTCCCTCAAGGGGAGGGGGAGTGCCTTTCGCTTCCAACGTGGCGATGAAGACGACGCGGATCAGAACTCCAACAAATTGTCTCGCAGTTGCTTGTGCGCGTAGGCCTTCCGCGTCAGCCCGCGCTGCTGCAGCACCGCCGCCAGCCCGTCGGCGATCTCCGCCGTGGTGCGCCGGGTGACGTTCGGCATCGAGAACAGGAAGCCGTCACCACCGATCTCCTGCATCGCCTCGGCCATCTGCGCGGCGGCCGCATCGGGCGAGCCCACCAGATCGATCGACGCGCCGCCGCTGGTGTAGCTGATGATCGCCTCGCGTAACGTCCTCGAGCCCGCCTTGCGCAGGAACTGCGCCAGGCTCTGCTGGTGCCCGTTGGTGGTCAGCTCGCCCACCGGCTGATCGAGATCGAACGTCGAGAAATCGATGTTGGTGCTCCAACCCATCTGCGCCAGCCGCCGGTCGATGCTGTTCTCTGCATTCACCGCGCGCTGCGCTGCCTTTGTCTGCGCTTCCTCGGTCGTCTCGGCCAGGAGCGGCGAGATCAGGAACAGCACCTTGCAACTGTCCGGATCGCGTCCGAACCCGGCGAGCTTGGCGCGCACGTCGTCGCGATACTCCTTCATCTGCTGAACGCCTTTGACGTGCGCGACGATCGTGTCCGCATGCGCTGCCGCGAAGCGCCGGCCGCGATCCGACCCACCGGCCTGGGCGATCACCGGCTGGCCTTGCGGGCAAGGGCCGGAGTTCAACGGTCCGCGGCTGCTGTAGTAGCGTCCTTCATAGTCGATCGTATGCACCTTCGCCGGATCGATCAGCACGCCGCTCTCGCGATCCGCAACGATCGCCCCCGGCTCCCACGAGCCCCAGAGCCGCTTGCAGATGTCGATGTATTCGTCCGCCATGTCGTAGCGCTGGTCGTGCGGCGGCAGCCGTTCCATGCCGAAGTTCTTCGCCGACAGGTCTGAACTGCCGGTCACCATGTTCCAGCCGGCGCGCCCACCGGAGACCTGATCCAGGGTGCCGACGATGCGTGCCGTCAGATAGGGCGCATAGGCGAACGTCGACAGCGTCGGCACGATCCCCAGCCGCGTGGTCGCTGCCGCCATCAGGGTCGCCACCACCGAGGGTTCCTGGCGCGGGATCGACATGCCGTTCTTCAGGAAGATGTCGCGCGAATTCTGCCAGGTCTCGCCGACGTAGATGGAATCCTCCAGCAGCATGTAGTCGAAGCAGGCACGTTCGCAGCCGCGCGCCAGGTCGAGGAACATGTCGCACGACATCCAGTCCTCGCTGATGTTGCCGGTCCACGGCTCGCCCCAGGCCTGGACCGAGGAACCCTGCAGGAACCAGGCGAGATGGAACGGCGTAACGGTCATGGTGAGATCCTTCTGCTACGGGACATCGGCGCCCCAGCCAGCGGTCCGCGCGCCGAACCGCAGGCTGGCGAAGCCGGTCGGTCGATCGATTGACGCGAGATACCGGCGATTGACGCGAGATACCGGCGATTGACGCGAGATACCGGGGAGGGCGAGCAACCTCCGTGCCACGGCGGAGGTCGTTGCCGGAATTTGTCTGGCACCTGCCGGATCCGGTGTCGAGCGTGCCGTTGCCCGAGACCGCCCGGGCAAACCGGGCCGCGCTGCGGGACGCGCGAAGATGCATTTGGTTGCCATTTGGGCTTACCGCTTGGGTTGGTTGTCTAATTTCGCAGCAATTGGCGCTGCAGCGGGCCGCCGGCTGCGCCCCGACGGCTACGCCCGACGCGGTACGCCGCAACGCGCTACGCCCCGACGTGTTAAGCCCCGACGGGTTACGCCCACCTCGAGGCCCAACCCGTCGCCCCCGGTGCCGGGTCTGCACCTTCGGCCAGTGCCGCGATCGGCCGCTGGGGCCCGCCTGACGGTGGCTTGCCTCCGGCTGCCCGCCATGCCACGCCGCGCCAATGCACACCCTGTTGCTCCGTCTGACCCCGCGACTGCCGCTGCCGCTGCGCGCCCACGCCACGCCGGCGCGGATCGCCACGCTGGTGCAGTTCATGAAATTCGCCGTGGTCGGCGTGTTCGGCTTCCTGATCGACACCGCGGTGGTCTACGGACTGCGTGCGTCGCTGGGGCTGTACGGGGCGGGTGCGGTGTCATATGTCGTCGCCGCCACCGGCAACTGGATGCTGAACCGGGTGTGGACCTTCCGCGGCCAGGGCAGCGGCAAGATGCATCACCAATGGGCGCTGTTCCTGACCACCAACCTGCTGGGCTTCGCGCTGAACCGCGGCACCTACGCGCTGCTGGTGACTTTCGTGGCGCAATGCGCGGCGCAGCCGGTGTATGCCGTCGCGGCCGGTGCGGTCGCCGGCATGTTCGTGAATTTCGGCATGGCGCGCTCGGTGGTGTTCCGCTGAGCCGCGGCCGAGGCGCGGGCGCTGCCGGCACCGTCGCGTCGGCCTCGCCCGGCCGGTTCCGCGCCGCAACGACATACCCGCGCAATCGCTTTCATGTTTTGTTCCGCAGGCGGCTAGCATCTGCAAAAAGCCCTGTCTGCATCAGCGTCCGTGTTAACGGAAAAGTGATACTTCGGTCGCACAATCTGCCCCACGCCGCGATTGGGCGCGACGCCACGGTGCAAGGATTGCGGCACTCCGATGTCTTATTCTGGCAGCGATACTATCGGGCCGATGATACTTCCCGGCGACGGGCTGGTGTTGCCGCCGCTGTCGTTCGCGAGACCGGCAGCGCCACGCTTCGCCGGCCTGCCACGGGCGATCAAGCGAGTGGAGGACATCGTCGCCGCCGCGTTGCTGTTGCTGATGTTCGGCGTGCCGATGCTGATCGCGGCGCTGCTGATCCGGCTGGAAAGTTCCGGTCCCGCTTTGTTCCGTCAGAGTCGCGTCGGACAGGACGGCGCCAGCTTCATGATCTGGAAGCTCCGCACGATGCGCGAACAGCGCGTGCCGGGCGACGAGCTGTGCCAGGCGCGGCCCGGCGACCCGCGCGTCACCCGGATCGGCCATTGGTTGCGCTGCCTGTCGCTCGACGAGATGCCGCAACTGGTGAATGTGCTGCGTGGGGAGATGTCGCTGGTCGGGCCGCGCCCGCACGCGCCCGGCACCTGCGTCTGCGGCCGGCCGTTCGAACAGATCAGCCCACGCTACGCGGCGCGCCACCGCGTGCGTCCGGGCATGACCGGCCTCGCCCAGGTCCGCGGCTGGCGCGGCGAGACCGAAACCGAGGATAAGCTGCTGCGCCGCGTCGATAGCGACCTGGAATATATCGAAACCTGGTCGCTCCGGCTGGATCTGGAAATCCTGGCACGCACCTTCGCCGTGGTGCTGTGCATGAGCAACGCGTACTGACCGTGCAAGAAGGCCATCGTGCGAACGAAAGCAAGGCCAGGGCGCGCGAACGAAAGCAAGGCCAGGGGCGCCGCGCCCTTGGGCCGTGAAGAGCGGCCCGAGGGGGCGAAGCCCCTGGCCTTGCTTTGGCGCGCACGATGGCCTTTCGCGCGGGGCGCGGGGCGGGCATGCTGTGGGACGTTACTCGAGTTTACACAGACGAATCGGCGGCGGCGTGCAGACTTCAACCAGCTCGACTTCGGGCCTGCCGGACGACCTTGCGGTCGCCGTGTTGATCCCCTGCTACAACGAGGCTACGGCGATTGCGAAGGTGGTCGCCGATTTCCGTGCCGCGCTGCCGCGGGCACGGATCTATGTTTACGACAACAACTCGAGCGACGGCACGGTGGCGGCGGCGCACGACGCCGGCGCCGTGGTGCGAACGGAGACGCTGCAGGGCAAGGGCCATGTGGTGCGGCGGATGTTCGCCGACGTCGAGGCGGACCTGTTCGTGCTGGTCGACGGTGATGACACCTATGACGCCGCGGTGGCGCCCGAGATGCTGCGGCTGATGCTGGACCGGCAGCTCGACATGGTGACCGGCGCACGCGTGTCCGAGGCGGCGGCCGCCTATCGGCGCGGCCATCGGCTGGGCAATATGGTGCTGACCGGGCTGGTGCGGCGGATCTTCGGCAACCGCGTCAGCGATATGCTGTCCGGCTATCGGGTGTTCAGCCGGCGCTTCGTGAAGAGCTTTCCCGCGCTCGCCGACGGCTTCGAGACCGAAACGGAATTCACCGTCCACGCGCTGGAGCTGAAGATGCCGATCGGCGAGGTGGTCACCGCCTATCGCGGCCGGCCGCCTGGTTCGACCTCCAAGCTGCGCACGTATGCCGACGGGATTCGCATCCTGCGCAGCATCGTTCTGCTGGTGAAGGAAGAGCGGCCGTTGCAGTTCTTCGCGCTGATCGGTGGGGTGCTGCTGCTGGCTGGATTCGGCGTCGGTCTGCCTGTCGTGGTGGAGTTCTTGCGCACCGGCCTGGTGCTGCGCCTGCCGACCGCGGTACTGGCAACCGGGGTCGTTCTGTTATCGTTTCTGGCGTTCGTCTGCGGCCTCGTGCTGGATACCGTGACGCATGGCAGGCGGGAGATGCGACGACTGGCGTATCTCGCCATTCCGGGCGTCGCCGCGCTGCTGTGACCGGCGCTCTTGTGACGGGCGCCGCTCGGACCGGCGCTTTTGTGACGGGCGCTTTTGGGGTCGGCGCTGCTGTCGCTGGAGCTGGGGGTGCCGGAGCTGGGGGCACTGGAGCTGGTAGTGCTGAAGTTTGGGCCGCCGGCGCTGCGGGACCGCCACCTGGCGACTATGACGCCGACGTGCTGATCCTGGCGCTGGACCGGGCGGAGGAAACGGTGGCCGCCATCGCCTCGGCGCTGACGCAGACCGGGGTGTCGCGGCATCTGGTCGTGCTCGATCAGGGGTCGAAACCGGCGGCGCTGGCGCGGATTGTCGCGGCCGTGGCGGGGCGGGTGGACGTCACGCTGGTGTCGGCCAAGGCGAATTTGGGCGTGGCGGCCGGGCGTAATCTGGCGGCCTCGCTCGGCCATGGGCGGGTGCTGGTTGCGCTGGATAACGACGCGGAGTTCGCCGACGCAACCACGCTGTCGCGCGCGGTTGCCGCGTTGGATACGGTGCCGGACGTAGGCGCGATCGGGTTCCGTATCGTAACGTATTCGAACGGATCAGACGACCTGACGTCCTGGGGCTATCCGTTGCCGCTGCTGCCGCGCGCGGCGGAGGTATTCGATGCCACAACATTCGTGGGCGCTGGGCACGCGATCCGGCGCACCGCGTGGGATGCGGTGGGCGGCTACGATCCGCTGCTGTTCTTCTGCTGGGAAGAACTGGATTTCTGCCTGCGTATCGTCGCCGCGCGATGGCGGGTGATGTATCGCGGCGATCTTGTCGTGCGCCACAAGGTCAGCGTGGAGCAGCGGGTGGCGTGGTCCGGCGAGCGCTGGTTCTATTTCGTGCGCAACCGGATTTATATCTCGCGCAAATGGAACGCCGGCTGGGTGGAGCTGCTGCCACGCATTGCGGCATATGTGGTGAAGGGGATGCGCAACGGGGTGCTGTGGCAGACGCTGCGCGCGGTGGCGGCGGCGGGGCGGATGCCGGTCGTTGCCCGGCGGATGCCGCCGGCGATGCGCTGGTATCTGGCTCGGCATGATCGCGCGCATCGCGGCGGCTGGCGATTGCGCTTGCGGCATGAAGTGCTGGCGTATTTCGCGGGGCGGTGAGGCGCATCGGCGAAGGTGCCGGGTCGCGCGGCCGTGATGCAGGGAGTGGGCCGGCCCGCGAACGGACCGGCCCGGCTCCTACCGTCGGATAATGATGATCTTGACGCGGATGCGTAGGATCAGCATTATCTTGGGCAAGAGGTCGCGATGTTGCTTCATCACTTCCTCCACTGAAGCGCCGGTCGGGCCCGCCCCGGCCGGTGTTTTCATTTTCGGGCCGAGAGTACGAAGAATTTGGTAAGGAACGGCGGAGGCAATCCGCAAAGCGTTCCGCGTCGGCCATTTGAATACAGTCGTATGTTTTGAATGATCGGCGCGAACCGGCAAGGCATCCACCGCCGGCGTTCGGACGATGCACCGGCGCGCGCGCAGGGATTGCGACGATCCATGCATAGCGGGTTGGCGAGACCACGATAGCAGCCCTGGATCGCGCATCCACCGCTACTGCACGCCCAGACTTGCATCTCCCGCATCGCGCAGTGGCGGCAGCAGCGCGGTCACGTAGGCGACCGGGTGCCGGATCAGGAATGTGGCAGCGGTAAGGTCCGCGTCACTCCCCTCGGCCGCCGGGCACGCGGCGCGGATCGCTACCGCCTGGGCCGGCGGCAACGGCGTGCGGGCGGCGCGATGGCGCGCGATCGCCTCGGTCATCGGCTGGGTGCCCTGGTCCAGGCTGTCGAGCTCGCTCTGCAAGACGTTCTGCCCCAGGCTGGTGCACACCTGCGGCAGCACACCGAGGCCCTGCAGTGGCCAGCCGCGCGGTGCCAGCAAGCGGCTCCAGGTGACGAGCAGCTCGCCCCCGTCGGGCAGCGGAGCGATGGTCTGCACCAGACCCTTGCCGAGGGTCGCGCTGCCGACGACCACGGCGCGACCGCGATCGGCCAGCGCGGCGGTCAGGATTTCCGCGGCACTGGCGGTGCGGCCGTCGACCACCACCACGACAGGCAGATGCTCGGCCAACTGCCCGTCGGTCGAGTGCCAGACCCGGGTTGCATCCGGATCGCGACCGACCGCGCTGGCGATGATACCCCGAGGCAGCAGCTGATCGGCGACGCCCGCCGCCTCGCGCACCAGACCGCCCGGATCGCCGCGCAGGTCCAAGATGATGCCGGCGACGGGATGTGCGGTGGTCGCCGGCCCGCTCAGTGCGCCACTCAGTGCGCGCGTCAGCCGAGCGGCGGTTTCGCGATCGAACTCGGTGACGCGGATCAGCAGCGCGTCGCGCAGGCGCTCGGTGAAGACCGTCTCCGGCGGGACCATGGCGCGCATGACGTCGAGGGTCCGTGCGCGGCCGTCGCGGCCACGCACGGTAACGGCGACGCGGGTCTGCTCGGGCCCGGCGATCCAACCGGCGACCGTGGCAAGGCCGATGCCGCGCGTCGGCTGTCCGTTCACCGCCAGGATCGCATCGCCGGCGCGGATGCCGGCCGCGGCACCTGGGCCGTCCGCCACGGCCCGCTGGACTAGGACCGCGCGGCCCTCCGCGGTCAGCGTCAGGCCTGCACCGGCGCTGCCGGACCGGCGGGCGCGGTCCTCGGCCGCTTCGAGCGGCGGCACGTAGCGCGAATACGGATCGAGGTGATTGAAGATCTCGTCGAAGAAATTGGTGATCACCCCGGTGGTGCCGGCGCGCCTGATCCGCTCCGAGGCCGTCCAGGCGGCGGTCGAGAGCTGCGTGGCGGCGGTGGCCCACGCGGCCGGGTCCTCGGTCTGCGGCGCCGGCGTGCTGGCCAATGGGCGATTGGGCAGGCTGAGCCGCAGCGCCCCGTCGCGCACCTCGACCGCCAGGTCGGGGTCGAGCGCGGTCAGCCCGTGCAGCCCCCAGAGGGTGAGCTGGGCGAGCGGCACCGGATCGAGCGTGCGCGGTTCCATGAAGGCCAGCGCGGTGCTGTAGACCGAGGTGGCGAGCGGTGCGTTGAAGGCCGCCGGGGCGCCTTGCTCGGCCCAGGCGGGCTCGGCATAGGCCGAGGCGGCCAGCAGCACCGACAGCAGGGTGGCGAACCTGATCACCGGTCGCGTGACCGCCTCCCGCCCCGGCCCCCCAAGGGGACTTGGCCCGGGACATGACCGGGGGCGCGATCTGGCGTCGCGGCACGGTCGGGCACGAACTGGAATACCAGGCCGCCGGTGACCGGGCTGGCTTCGGCCAGTCGCACCTCGATCTGTTGCGCCAGGCGAAAGGTCTGGCGCGTGTGCCGGCCGGTCAGCGTCTGCGCCGTTTCGTCGTGCTGCCAATAGTCGTCCGGCAGGGTCGACAGCGGCAGCAGTCCGCTCGCGCTGTTCTCCAAGATCGTAACGAAAATCCCGAATCGCGTCACGCCGGAAATCCGCGCGGCGAAATGCGCGCCGGCTTTGTCCATCATGAAGGCCGCGAGATAACGATCGATCGCCTCGCGCTCGGCGAGCTGGGCGCGTCGTTCGGTGGCGGTGATGTGCTCGGCGGTGTCGGCGAAGCGTGCGGCTTCGCCGGCACCGAGCCCGCCGTCGCCAAGACCAAGCCCGCTGATCAGCGCACGATGCACCAGCAGGTCGGCGTAGCGGCGGATCGGACTGGTGAAATGCGCGTAGCGCGACAGCGCGAGGCCGAAATGACCGATGTTGTCGGCGCTGTAGGCGGCCTGCGACTGGCTGCGCAGCATCACCTCGTTGACCAGCGGCGCTTCCGCGGTGCCGGCGACGCGGCGCAGCACGCGGTCAAGGTCGCGCGGATGCAACTGGTTCCCGGGCGGCAGGTTGACGCCGAGGCCGTTGAGGAAGCCGCGCAGGGCCGCAACCTTTTCGTCCGTCGGCGGCGCATGCACGCGGTACATCGTGGGCTGGCGGCGCAGCTCGAGCTCCTCGGCCGCGGCGACGTTCGCCAGCACCATGAACTCCTCGATCAACCGATGGCTGTCCAGGCGCGGGCGGGGCAGCACGGCGGCAACGTGGCCGGCTTCGTCGAGTTTCACCTGACGCTCGGGCAGATCGAGATCGAGTGTGCCGCGCGCCTCGCGGGCCGCCAGAAGGGCACGGAACGCGGCGTAGAGCGGCGCCAACGGCAGGTGCGATGAGGCGCCGGCGCCTTGCGCATCCGCGTCTTGAGCACTGGCGCCTTGAGCACCGGCGTTTTGATCGCCTGCGGCTTGACCACCTGCGTCTGGACCGCCTGCGGCTTGACCACCTGCGTCTGGACCGCCTGCGTCTTGGCCACCGGCGCTTTCACCATCCGCGTCGTGCGCGCGCTGCACCTGCTCGTAGGTCAGCCGCGCGGCGCTGCGCATCAGGCCGCGGCCGAACCGGTGCGCCGTCTTCCGCCCGCCGGCATCGATCGTCAGCTCGGCGAACAGGCACGGCCGATCCTCGCCGGGGCGCAGGCTGCACAAGTCGTTGGACAGCGCCTCCGGCAGCATCGGCACGACGCGGTCCGGGAAATAGACCGAGTTGCCGCGGGTGCGTGCGGCGTGGTCCAGCGCCGACCCCGGGCTCACGTAATGCGCGACGTCGGCGATGGCGACGACCAGTCGGAAGCCCCCGGCCCCGGAGGAGGCGGTACTGACCGGCTCGGCGAACACGGCGTCGTCGAAATCGCGCGCGTCCTCGCCATCGATGGTGACCAGCTTCAGGTTGCGCAGATCGGTGCGGCGGCCGAGCGGGGCAGGGCGGGCGAGCGCTGCCTCGGCCAGCGCCGCGTCCGGGAACGCCTGTGGGATGTCATGCGTGTGGATGGCGATCAGGCTGATCGAGCGGGCGTCGCCCATGCTGCCCAGCCGCTCGATCACCCGCGCCGGCTTCAGGCCCAGGCGATGATGCGGTAGCGGCTCCGCCAGTACGAGCTCGTTCGCCTCGGCACCGCCATCCTCGCCGGGGGGCACCAGCCATTCGGCCTTGGCACGCCGGTCGGTGGGAATGATACGGTCTTCCCGCGGCCCGTTCCCTTGTCGCCCAAGCCATTTTCCCGCTGGCCCGCGTCCCGCTGAGCCCCATCCCGCTGGTCCGCGTCCCGCTGGCCCGGTTTCCCCAGCGCCCTTTTCCCCCGGGCGGAACACGCCGAGAATGCGGCCGGGTGTGTCGTCGATGCGGCGGATGCTGCGGCCCTCGTAGCGGCCCGGCCCGGAGGCGTCTGCGCTTCGCCCGGGATTGCCTGGGATCGGCCGCAGCCGGGCGAGCACGCGTTGGCCCGGCGCGAGGGCCGGCCTTCCCTGCGGCTCCGGGACCATGAGGATCATCGGCGGGGGACCGCTGCCCTCCCAGGTCACCGGACGGGCGATCGCGTCGCCCTGCGGGTCGGTGCCGGTCACTTGTACGACCGCGACCTCGGGAAGCTGGCTTGGGTCCCGGGGACGACGCTCATCGCGGCGGCCGCCCTGTTGGTTAAACGGTCTCGGCATCAGTGCGCGGACACAAATGGGCCAGTCAGGGGATGCCCCGGGAAAAAAGGCGACGAACGCAGCTAAACCTTACATCAGGTGGTTTCTCTGACACATGGCGGTGACAGGTTTGTGGTACGAAATCCGCCAACGTGGCAATTGGGCAACAGTCTGGGGGCGGGAACGCTCGCGAGGAGGCAAGACCCGCCGCGGCGCAAGCGGAGCGCGCGCGGAGAAGGCAAGTCGGCGAACACACTTCGCGCGAAGCCATCAGTCATCCGCTGCGCGCTCCGTGTGCTCCACTGGGCATACTCATAGCGGGGGAACATGTCGCGAGTGCACCGTGCCGACCTGCAAATCGTGCTGCGATATCTCGGCGAGCAGGCGCCAGACCAACGCGGGCTGCATCGGCACGTCTGGATCGTTCAGGACGCGGTGTATCTGATGGAGCTTCCGGGCATAATCTTCATCGGTCATGTCTTGCGTCTCCTTGCAAGCGCCTTCGCGCTCTAGCCGAGAAGCTGCGCCACTAAGTGCCAGACCAACCAAAAGCCCGTGGATGCCACGAGCAGCACAATCGCCAGTTCCCATCGGCTATTGGTCATCGGCGTTTCCTCTCGTGCCCGCCTATTGGTAGACGGAGGCGGCTCGCCCCTTAAGGGTCGGAATCTACTCAGTGCCATAGCGGACCGTACCGATCGCCGGCTTGCTCGCCGCCGTCTCGACCCACGCAGCAGCCCCACGCCAACCGGGCAGCGCTGTGCCGCGGACTGGCGCGATCTTCGCGGCCACCGGCAAGCGGTTGCGGTCACTGCCATTTGGCACAGCCGCCATCGGAGTCTAGTCGGCAGATGAGGGTCGTGGCTTTGCCCGGGCGCGAGCGAGCAGGGTGTCGATCGAAGCGCTTGCACCGTCGTTGATGCGAACCGCCCTGGGTCGGCCGGATGACCGTTTTGTGGCACCACGCCGCTGAACGGCACTCTCGGTGGCTCATTGATGAATATCACCGCTGGCGTGTTGACCTGAGAATGCACCCGCGTGATGGTCATGTCGGTCTCGTCTCGGCTATCCGTCACCCCGCATGAGGAGCTCCCGATGCCGCATCGCCCATTGATCCCGCCGACAAGCAGCCCCACGACAAGCAGCGTCCCGTTGGTCGGCCGCCGAACCGCGTTGGCCGGCGCGGGGGCCGCCGCCACACTGCCGCTGCTCGGGCGGCGGGCGCGCGCGGCGGATCCGGTCATGATCGGCTGGGTCGGCCCGCTGTCGCCGCCCGGCGGCTACGCCGAGGGCACCAACATGAAGAATGCCGCGGTGCTGGCCGCCGAGGAAATCAACGCCGCCGGCGGCCTGCTCGGGCGCCCGGTCGAGATCGTCTACGCCGACACCCGCGGCATGCCGGCCGAGGGCCGCACCGGCGCCGAGCGGCTGATCACGCAGAACAAGGTCGTTGCGGTGTTCGGCGAGTTCCACAGCCCGGTCGCGCTGGCCGAGATGGAGGTCTACCACAAATACGGCATCCCCTTCATGGCCTGCGACGTATGGTCCGACCAGATCACCGCGAAGGGCTACCCTGAGGTGTTCCGCAACGCCCCCGCGGTGTCGCTGATCGATGTGACGATCGGCCAGTGGATCGCCGCGGCCGGGTTCAAGAACGTCGCCATCATCGCCGAGAAGGACGACGTCGGCCTGTCGGCGCGCACTCTGGTGCAGCAGGAGCTGACCAAGGCGGGCGTGAAGTTCACCGCGGTCGATGCCGATCCGAACCTGACCGACTTCACCGCCCAGATCCTGCGCTTCAAGAGCGAGAAGCCGGCCTACGACTTCTTCCTGAGTGTCTACGCCGAGGCCGGCGCCTATCCGATGGTTCGCCAGGCGCACGACCTGGGATTCGCGCCGACGGCCGATTGCGGCATCTACAACTCCGGCGGCGAGGCGGTCGACCCAACCTTCTGGGAGAATGTCGGCGATGCCGGCAAGTATCTGTGCACCGAGAACGTCGGTCTGCCGCAGGCGTCGTGGAACGACAAGACCAAGGCATTCGTCAAGGCCTACAAGGCGCGCAACAAGGACGCCGATCCGTCGGGCGCGGTGATGGAGAGCTATGACGGCGCTTACCTGCTGTTCGACGCGATCAAGACCGCCGGCAGCACCGATCCGAAGGCGATCATCCACGCGCTGGAGACCACCAAGTATGTCGGCGCGCGGGGGCCGTACTCGTTCTCTACCGAGAAGGATCCGGCCTGGCACTATCATCAGTTCCTCGGCGCGCCGCTGACCATCCTGCAATATGCCGAGACCAAGCAGTCGCAGGCGGACGCGCCGATCGTCTGGCCGCGCAGCTACGCGACGGTACCATACACCTACAAGAAGCCGGGTACTTAGTACCCGGCGCCCGACTCGCGCTGCCTCAGTGTTAGTTTAGGCGTGTCTAACTATCTGCTGATCCAGGCCCTGAACGGCCTGGTGATCGGGGTGATCTACGCGGTCATCGCCGCGGGGCTGACGGTGATCTTCTCCATCCTGAAGATCGTCAACTTCGCCCACGGCGAGGTCTACATGATGGGCGGCTACTTCGCCTATTTCGCCATCGCACTGGCCGGCATCCCGCCATTGGCGGCCGTGCTGGTGGCGATGGCGACCGCCTTCCTGCTGTCGGTGGTCGTCGAACGCGCGCTGCTGACGCCGCTGTATAGCCCGACGACGGAGCGCAAGGGCGACTACGGCATCCTGATCACGTTCGGCATTTCGATCTTTCTGCGCAACATCGCCCTGATCATCTACGGCCCCTATCCGCTGCGCCCGCCGTCGTTCTGGCCCGGCGTGCTGGTGATCGGCGGGCTGATCATGACCTGGGACCGCGTGTTCGCCGCCGGTGCGGGCATCGCCATGCTGGTCGGGCTGCTGTGGTTCATGAACCGCACCATCTGGGGCGAGGCGCTGAACGCGGTCAGCCAGTCGCGCGAGTCCGCGGCGATCGTCGGCATCAACGACCAGCGATTCTACATGCTGGCCTTCGGGCTGGGCGGCGCGCTGGCCGGCGGGGCAGGGGCGTTGGTCGGGCCGATCTATTCGCTGTCGCCCTCGATGGGGTTGCTGCCCGACACTCAGGCGTTCGCAATCGTCATCCTGGGCGGCATGGGCTCGGTCGGCGGCAGCATCATCGCCGGGCTGATGATCGGCCTGTGCGAGAGCATGTTCGTCGCGGTGTTTCCCGACCCCAGCCGCAGCCTGACCTACGCCCAGGCGTTCAGCCTGCTGGTGCTGATGGTCGTGCTGCTGGTCCGCCCCACCGGCCTGTTCGGCCGGGTGCACACGGCCATGGAATAATCCGTGCGCGGATCGAGGCCGGTATTTGCAGCGCGGATCGACCGGGGGCGGATCGGATTGGGCGTCGCGCTTGGCGTCCCACTGGGCGTGCTGGTGCTGGCGTTCCCGACGTTGGTGAACGCCTACTGGCTGACGGTGGCGATCCTGGCGCTGTTCTACGCCATCGTCACCGCGAGTTGGGCGCTGCTGGCGGGCTACGCCGGGCAGTTCTCGTTCGGGCACATGGCGTTCGTTTCGCTGGGTGCCTACACCTCGGGGCTGCTGGTGATGTCGTTCGGCCTGCCGATCCCGCTTGGCATTGCGGCCGGCGTGGTGATGTGCGCGGTGATCGGCGCCGGCATCGGCTATGTCTGCCTGCGCATGCGCGGACCATACCTTGCGCTGTTCACCGTCGCGTTCTCCGAGGTGCTGCGCATCGTCATCGTGTCCGAGAACGAGGTGACCGGCGGATCGGGCGGGCTGGAGGTGACGCCACTGTTCCACACCCGGTCCGATGCGCCGTACTACTATCTCGGCCTGGTGCTGCTGGGGGGCTCGCTCGGCCTGATGGTGTGGCTGGTGCGCTCGCGCTGGGGCCTGTTCTTCCGCGCNNTGGCGGGCGGATTCTTCGGCCACTACATCGGCATCCTGACGCCCGATATCGGCTCGGTGGACCAGATGGGGCTGGTGGTGGCGATGGCGGTGATCGGCGGCGCGGAGAACCTGTTCGCTGCCACGCTCGGCGCGCTGCTCTGCGAGGCGCTGGTGGAGGCGCTACGCAGCTACGACCAGTGGCGCCTGGTGTTGTTCGGCGGGCTGCTGCTGCTGACCATTCGTTTCGCCCGCAACGGGCTGCTGGCGCTGGCGTACCAGGCGTTGAAGCAGCGCGGCCTGCGCGGGCTGGTCGCACGCCGGGCGGCGCCGTGATGGTCAATTCGTCAGACGTTCTTTTCCACGTCATGGCCGAACCCCGGGGTCAAGCGCCCGGGGGCATGCTTGATATCCCCGTCACGGCGGGACGTGATCTTCCCGTAACGGCGGGACTCGATCTCGCCGTCACCGCGGGACTCTATCCCCCCGTCATGGCCGGGCTTGACCCGGCCATCCCCGCAACCGCCGTCCCTGCGGTCAGTCGCTCGATTCCATGCTGACCGAAGCCCCCATGCTGATAGAGGCGCGCGGCCTCAGCAAGAACTTCGGCGGCATCATCGCGGTAAACGGCCTCGACCTTGCCGTGCGGCAGGGCGAGCTGGTCGGACTGATCGGTCCGAACGGATCCGGCAAGACAACGACCATCAACCTGCTCACCGGCCATCTGGCGCCGGCCTCGGGACATATCCTGGTGCACGACGCGCCGGCCGACGGGCTGTCGGCGAGTGCCTTCGCGGCGCGCAAGGTGGGGCGCACGTTCCAGATCACCCAGTTGTTCAGCCGCATGTCGGTGCTGGAGAACATGCTGGTGCCGGGTCTCGCGCGGGCGCACTCCACCTGGACGCAGGCGCGGCGCACGGCGCGGCGGCACTTGGAATTCCTCGGGCTGTCGCATCTGGAAACGTTGCAGGCAAAGAACCTGTCCGGCGGGCAGCAGAAGCTGCTGGAGCTCGGCCGCGCGCTGATGCTGGACCCGGAGGTGCTGTTCCTCGACGAGCCGTTCGCCGGGGTGAACCCGTTCCTGCGCGACGAGATCATCGTGCTGATCCAAACGTTGCACGCCGAGGGCCGCAGCTTCGTCGTGGTCGATCACGACATCGAGGCGATCCAGCGGCTCGTGCAACGACTGGTGGTGATGGCGCGCGGGCAAAAAATCGCCGACGGCACGGTGGACGAGGTGCGGGCAAACCAGGAGGTGCTGCGTGCGTACGCCGGGGTCTGAGCCCACGCCGGCGTTGACCGTCCGCGGCGTCGTGGCGAGCTATCTGCCGGGGATCAACATCCTGAACGGCATGTCGCTCGATGTGGTGAGCGGGGAAGTTCGTTGCGTGCTAGGGCCGAACGGGACGGGGAAGTCGACACTGTTGAAGGTGGTGTTCGGCTTCCTGCCGGCGAGTGAAGGGGAAATCCGGCTGGGGGAGACCTCGTTGCGCGGGGTGGGGTCGCATCAGATGGCGCGGCACGGCGTCACCTATCTGCCTCAGCGACCGAGCGTGTTTCCGTTCCTGTCGGTGGATGCGAATCTGCGGCTGGGCACCTGGTCGTTTCGCAAGAACCGAAAGCTGGCCGCGGAACGGATCGAGCAAGCCTTCGCGCGATTCCCGATCCTGCGGGAACGGCGAGGCCAGCCTGCCGGCACGCTATCGGGCGGGCAGCAGCGCCAGTTGGAGATTGCCCGCGCGCTGCTGACCGATCCGACGGTGATGTTGATCGACGAGCCGACCGCCAGCGTGGAGCCGCGCGTGGCAGCGCAGATCTATGAGCTGATCGCAGGGCTGGCGCGACAGGGCAAGGCGATTTTGTTGGTGGATCAGAATATCAAGGGTGCGATCGGAATTTCCGACCATGTGTATGTGATGCGCACGGGGACGCTGCTGGAGGAGGGGCCGCGCAGCGCGTTCACCGACACGCTGGAAATGCTGGTGAGCCGCTGGCTGTATACGCGGTAGAGCGCGGTCAGCACGTCGGCTGGCAAGACGGCAAGATTCTGTTGGCATCAGACGTGCAGATAGTCGCGGATGCGGCCGTACAGCACGCGCGCGGCGACCGCGGATTTCCACAGACCATGAAACGGAATTTCCCTCAAACCGGTGATCGGCATATCGATCTCCGCCGCGGTGCCGCCGAGCGTGCGTTTGGCAAGCTGCGGCCCCATCGCCGTCGACATCGCGACGCCGCGGCCATTGTAGCCCAGGCAGACCAGCACGCCGGGGGCCGGTTCGTGGATATGCGGATAGTGGTCCCACGTGACGGCGAGCTGGCCGCTCCAGCCATGCGTCCATTTAACCTGCGCGATCTGTGGCCATAGCCGCCTGGCGTATCGGATGAAAAATTGCAGCCCGTCTACGCCGGCCACATCGGTCTGCGGGCAGCGGCCACCCATCAGCACGCGGTTCGCCCGATCGATCCGGTAGTAGGTCGTAACGCTGCCGAGCTCATAGACCGAGGCGCGGTGCGGCATGATCGCCTGAGCCATCGCGTCGGGCACAGGCTCACTGGCCGCGATGCCACTGAACACCGGCACCACGCTGCGGCGCAACTTCGGCCAGAGATCGTCGGTGTAGCCGTTGGTGCCGATAATGAGACGATCCGCCGTCACCGTGCCGCTTGGCGTCGCCACGTGCCACACCGTACCGTCGCGCCAGACCTTGGTCGCCGGTGTGCCGCCATGCACCGCGGCACCGGCCTGGATCGCCGCCTGCGCCATGCCGCGTGCATAGCCGAGCGGGTTGACGTGGCCGCCGCGGTTGTCGAGCAGCGCGCACAGATAGCGATCGGTGCCGGTCTTGGCGCGCATCGCCTCGCGGCCGAGTAGTTCGACCGGCATGCCGCGCCGCGCGCCCTGCGCAAAGGCGGCGCCGATGTCGGCGACATTGTTGCGCTGGAATGCCGCGCGCATCGTGCCCGACTGCGACGCCTCGCATTGGATCTGATGGCGGGCGATCAGGTCGAACACGAATTCCGTTGCGTTCCACGACATCTCGATCATGCGGCGGCCAAGGTCGGGACCGAAATCTTTCTCTACCGTGTCGGGATCGTGCTTCAGCCCGGGATTGACCTGGCCGCCATTGCGTCCCGATGCGCCCCAGCCCGGTTCGTGCTGTTCGAGAACGACGACCTCGGTGCCCTGCTCGGTCAGGTACAGCGCCGCGGACAAACCGGTGAACCCGGCCCCGATGATGCAGACCGACGCGCGGCGATCGCCGGCCAGCGGCGGCGTCTGCGGCGCCGGCCGCGCGGTATCGGCGTAGAGGCTCGGCGGCAGCTCGGCGCGGACGTAGGGGGGCACGCGAGTCTCCTGTTGGAACGGCGTTGGTTCGCAAAGCGTAGCGTGTGTCGCGCACGGGCGGCAAATGGCAGCCCGGTTCCGTGCGTCGTTTCCCGCGCCTTTTCCCGCCCAGTTTCGCGCTTCGTTTCGCGCTTCGTTTCCCGTGTCGTTCCCCTCTTGGCGGGCCGGCCATTCCCGGCCAATGATGGCGTGAGGAAACGCGAAACAATAACCGGGGGCCATCGATGCGCATTTTCACCACACTCCGCGCCGCAGTCGTGCTGAGCGTCGCCGCGGCGCTGCCGGCCTTGGCGCAGACGACGCTCACCTTCGCGTCGTACGGCGGCGCCTATCAGGCGGCGCAGCGCAAGGCGCTGCTCGACCCGATCGAGACGCTGATGAAAATCACGTTCAAGGAGGACACGCTCACCGGCATCGCCGACGTGCGCGCGCAGGTGCGGGCCAATGCGGTGAAATGGGACGTGGCCGACCTGGGCGGCGCAAGCTGCGCGCGCGGCGAGGCGGAAGGGCTGTTCGAGCCGCTGGACTATTCCGTGATCAAGACGGACGGCATCGACAAGTCGATGATCCACCCGCACTGGATCGGGGTGATCTACTACTCCACGGTGATCGCCTGGAACACGCAGAAATACGGCCAGAACGGGCCACAGACCTGGGCCGATTTCTGGGACACCAAGAAATTCCCAGGCACCCGCTCGCTGTCGCGTGGCGCCAGCGAAACGTTCGAGGTGGCGCTGATGGCCGACGGCGTCGACCCGGACAAGCTCTATCCGCTGGATGTCGATCGCGCGCTGATGAGCCTCGCGAAGATCAAGTCGAACGTGGTTGCGTGGTGGGCATCGGGGGCGCAGTCGGCGCAACTGCTGAAGGACGGCGAGGCGGACATGGTCGCCATTTGGAACGGTCGCGCCGGCGCGGTGATCAAGGACGGCGCCAAGGCGGCGATCACCTACAACCAGGGCATCTTCAATACCGACTGCCTGGTGATCCCGAAGGGCGCCAAGAATGTCGCGCTGGCGCAAAAGGCGATCGCGTTGATGGTCTCGCCCGATTTGCAGGCGAATATTCCGAAGTATATCGAGTACGGCCCGACCAATGCCAAGGCGTTCGATACCGGCAAGATTTCGCCCGAGGAGGCGGCCAAGATCAATTCCTCGCCGGCCAACGCGGCGAAGCAGACCCACATGAACTTCGACTACTGGCGCGACAACCTCGCCAAACTGACCGAACGGATGGACGCATTCCTGCAACAGTGATGGAAGGCCGATCCTTCAACCGGTCACGGCCACCCGCGGATTCGTTCCGTGGGTGGTTCCGGCAATCCATTGCGGCACCGGTGTTGGTACGGATGGCCGGGACAACGCCAGGACAGAGTCCGGGAGCGGCCAGAACGGTGTACGCAGAGAGCCCTGGCCCGCCGCGTGACCCTCGTGGCGTATCCGCATGACCGCGGGCGCGCTGCCAATCGCGGTTCGTGGGTTGGTGCGACGCTACGGGCGGCTGGCGGCGTTGGACGGGGTGGATCTTGATGTAGCGCAGGGCGAGTTCCTGACGCTGCTTGGCCCGTCCGGCTCCGGCAAGACGACGCTGCTGATGATTCTGGCGGGGTTCACCCGGCCGGATGCGGGCAGCATTCGTTTCGGTGGCGTGGAGATGGTGCGCACACCGCCGCACAAGCGCAATCTCGGCGTGGTGTTCCAGTCCTATGCATTGTTCCCGCACATGGATGTCGCGGCGAATGTCGCGTTTCCGCTGGCCTTGCGCGGCGTGGCTGACGCCGAGAGGGTGCGGCGGGTGCAGGCGGCGCTGGAGCTTGTGCAGCTTGCCGACTTGGGCGGGCGGCGCGTCGATCAGTTGTCGGGTGGGCAGCGGCAGCGCGTGGCACTGGCGCGGGCGATCGTGTTTGAGCCTGGCATTCTGCTGATGGACGAACCGCTGTCGGCGCTCGACAAGAAGCTGCGCGAGCAGATGCAGATCGAGCTGCGCCATCTGCACCGGCGGCTGGGCACGACGGTCATCTATGTCACGCACGATCAACGCGAGGCGTTGACACTGTCGGACCGGATCGCGGTGATCGATCGTGGGCGGGTGCAGCAGATCGATACGCCGCAGCGCCTGTACGAGGCGCCGGCCAACCATTTCGTTGCCGACTTTATCGGCGACAGCGCGTTCCTGGACGTGACGGTCGCAGACGGTGTCGCGCGCTGGCGTGACCAGACGATTACGCCGGCAAGGCCAGTGGCCGACGGGGCCTATCTGCTGGTGCTGCGGTCCGAGAAACTGATGGTTGGTGGTAACGCGCCTGGCCTGAACACGATCGACACGCCCGGCCTGAACACGATCGATGCCGATGTGATCGAAATTGTCTACCAGGGTGATTCGGTGCGGATCGATGCAAGGCTGGCGGGCGGGGATGTGGTGACGCTACGAGAACTTGCCCGCGCCGGGCATGCTGCCCGGTGGCCGTCGCCTGGCGATCGCGTGCGTCTGGCGCTCGATCCAGCCGATACGCTGCTGGTGCCGGCGCCCACGGTGCCAGTACCATGAGCGAAGGCCTGACCACGAGCGACGGGTTGAACGCGGCGGGGATTCGCGCCGATGCGCGGCGCGAACGACTGGCGCTGGCGGGGCTTACGGCACCGTCGTTCCTGATCCTTGGGACGCTGCTGTTCATTCCGGTGGGCTGGTTGTTCTGGCTTTCGGCGTTCGGTGACAACGGGTTCACTCTCGAGAACTACACGCGCATGGTGGTCGAGCCGGCCTATGCCTTGGTCTTCCTGACGACGTTCGAACTGAGCCTGCTGGTGACGATTCTGGCGGTGCTGCTGGGCTACCCGCTCAGCTACATGATCGCACTGCTGCCGCCGCGCGCTGCCTCGATATGCCTGACGTTGGTGCTGATTCCGTTCTGGACGGCGTTGCTGGTGCGCACTTATGCGTGGCTTGTGCTGTTGCAGCGGCATGGGGTGGTGAATTCACTGCTGATGGGCTGGGGCGTGATCGATGCGCCATTGCCGCTGGTATACAATTTCACCGGCACGGTGATCGGCATGTTGCACATCATGATCCCGTTCCTGGTGCTGCCGCTCTACGCCAACATGCGGGCGATCGACCGCGACTATGTGCGCGCCGCGGCGAGCCTAGGGGCCAGTCCGGCAGCGGCGTTCTGGCGGGTGTATCTGCCGCTGTCGATGCCGGGCCTGACCGCAGGGACGGTGATGGTGTTCGTGATCTGCCTGGGATTCTACATCACGCCGCAGTTCCTCGGCGGCGGACGGATAACGACGATCTCGATGAAAATCCAGCAGAACGTGGCGACCTATTTCGACTGGGGCGCCGCGAGCTCGCTCGGCGTCGTGCTGTTCGCGATCACCATGGCGGTGCTGTGGGCGGTGTCGCGCCTGGCGTCGCTGCGGCGGCTGACCGAGGTCGGCGGGTCGTGAGCGAAGATCATGTGCCGGCGCGCGCGCGACTGTGGCTGTTTGTGCTTGGCGGGCTGGTTATCGCGTTTCTTGTCGTCCCCGTGCTGATTGTCATTCCAATTTCGTTCTCCAATTCGACGCTGCTGGAATTTCCGCCGCGCGCCTATTCGTTGCGCTGGTACAAGGTGTTGCTCGGCTCGGCCGAATGGCGCGATGCGGCGTGGATGAGCGTGAAAGTGGCGATGCTGACGATGCTGGTGGCCACGCCGGTTGGTACCGCGGCGGCGTATGGGCTGCATGTCGGCGGCTTTCGGTTGGCCGGGGTGCTACGCCTGCTCGTGCTGGCACCGCTGCTGGTACCGGTGATCCTGACGGCGATCGGGATTTTCTACCTCTACGCGCTGCTCGGGCTGAACAACACGCTGGTCGGGCTGGTGCTGGCGCACACGATGTTGGCGCTGCCGTTTGTGGTGCTGAGTGTGGCGGCCGGATTGCGCAGCTACGATATGGCACAGGAACGGGTGGCGCGCAGCCTCGGGGCGACCTGGTTTCGCGCCTTTCGCTCGATCACCTTGCCGCAGATCCGGCTGCCGGTGCTGTCGGGCGCGCTGCTGGCATTCATTTCATCGTTCGACGAGGTGATCGTGGCGTTTTTCATCTCCGGCGGCGAGATGTCCACCTTGCCGCGGCGGATGTTCAGTGCGCTGCGCGATCAGATCGAGCCGACCATCGCGGCGATATCGACGATTCTTGGCGTGTTGTCGGTCGCGGTCGTTGCTGTGCTTGAGGTGATGCGTCAGCCGAATCGGCGCGGGTAAGTAGCGCGGAAGCGAGTGCCGCTTGGATGTTCAATCGCAGCAGGGGGCGAACTGTCGGGGACCTCGTCTGCTCCGAGGCGGACATATACCTTGCATGCGCCGAATGCAGCGATGGCCAGTCCCCGCAGGAGATGGCGGCTTTTCTTATTACGGCGCAACGATCGGGATCAGGGGCGTACGACGACAGGGCGTTCAACGATCACCGGGCGTTCGACAACCACGGGGCGTTCGACGACCGTAGGGCGTTCAACGACCACAGGGCTGGGCTGCGCAACATAGACCGGACCCGGTGCAGGTCCGGCAACCACGCATCCTGTCAGACCCAACAAGACCACAGGGAGCAATAGGGAGTAGCGCATGGACAATTCCTTCTGGACTGACGCGTGGTTTGAGAACATAGGAGGGGAGCAGGCACGCTCTTGGGGGGGGCCCACGTACCTGCTCCTTCCTGCGCACATTCAACAAGTAGCGTCCGATAACATCGGATCGGTTGACAGCCACAACGATATTGGGAGGCATCGTCGAATCGGTAGGCTCGGAAACTACTCAGGACAATGCCGGCCGGCGTTCCGAGTTTGCGACAAGGGGTGGATGAAAACGCATCGCGCTCACGCGCAAAGCCGCACACCGCGCCGAGACAGGTATCCGCGTTACCAGCATTCCAAATACCTCGGCAACCATAGTTGCGGGGGGTCGGGCATCGAGGAGCCATCACCAGGCTGCGCTATTTCCGGGCGGATTACAGGCAAGCCGCCGACCCGGCCTGGCGACCCGATCGCGGTCCCTCAGACATCCAGCGTGGTGTCGCGCTCCCACTGGGTCAGATGGCGCGCATAGGCATCCCACTCCTGGTGCCGGAGCTTCACGTAGGCATCGGCGAACGCATCGCCAAGCGCATCGCGCAGGACGGACGAGGCCCCGAACGCACGCAGCGCATCCAGCAGGTTCTTCGGCAGATGCCGCGCGTCGGCCACGGTGTGCCCGTCGGTATACATATTCAAATCGAGCCGCCGTCCCGGATCGCGACGTTCCGCGATGCCATCGAGACCGGCCGCCAGCAGCCCGGCCTGCAGCAGGTAGGGATTGGTGGCACCGTCGGCGAGGCGTAGTTCGAAGCGCCCGGCATCGGGAATGCGGATCATGTGGGTGCGGTTGTTGCCACCATAGGTGACCGTGTTCGGCGACCAGGTGGCGCCCGAAGTGGTCACCGGCGCGTTGATGCGCTTGTAGGAATTCACCGTCGGATTGGTGAGCGCGCACAGCGCCTCGGCGTGCGCCACCACCCCGCCGATGAACTGGTAGGCGAGCACCGACAGGCCGAGCTCGCCCGATGCGTCGGCGAACAGGTTCTGTTCCCCTTGCCAAAGTGAAACGTGCGCATGGCAGCCCGAACCGGTCAGATCAACGAACGGTTTCGGCATGAAGGTCGCGCGCAGGCCGTGCTGCTCGGCGATCGCCTTGACCATGTATTTGAAAAAGGCGTGGCGGTCGGCGGTGATCAGCGCCGGCGCGTATCCCCAGTTCATCTCGAACTGGCCGTTGGCGTCCTCGTGGTCGCTCTGGTACGGGTTCCATCCCAATGCCAGCATTGCGTCGCTGATCGACGCGATGACCTCGTAACGACGCATCAGCGCGGACTGGTCGTAGCACGGCTTGGCCTGCCGGTCGGCGCCATCGGCGATTGCCGTGCCGTCAGGCGTGATCAGGAAAAATTCGCACTCCACGCCGGTCTGCATGACGTAGCCGCGAGAGGCTGCCTCCGCCACCAGGCGCTGCAACACCACGCGCGGCGCCTGCGCCACCGGCTTGCCGGACATCCAGGGATCGCCCGCCAGCCAACCGACCTCCGGCTTCCACGGCAACTGGATCAGGCTGGTTGGATCGAGCATCACCAGCATGTCCGGATCGGCCGGCGTCATATCCAGCCAGGTCGCGAACCCGGCGAACCCGGCACCGTCGCGTGTCATCTGCGCGATCGCCGCCGCCGGCACCAGCTTGGCCCGCATGGTGCCGAACAGATCCAGGAACGAAATGAGAAAATACCTGATGCCGCGGGATTTCGCCTCGGCCGCCAGATCGATCGCCATCAACGCCCCCGTCAGCAACTCGTTTGTTTGGTCAAGCTGTGTCGCTCTCACCGTCATGGCCGGGCTTGACCCGGCCATCCCCGCCGGCAGAGTGCCGCGACGGATGGCCGGGTCAAGCCCGGCCATGACGAAGGCGCTGCCTCCCATGATTATGGGGCTGCGTCATATTGCGCCTCGGCCGGGGATCCAGTCGGTACCTGCAAGCTTTACGCCAGCCATCGCCGCCGCCTCGATTGTCAGCGCAACGAGATCCTCGGGCTCCAGCGTGTGCAGGTGGCTCTTGCCGCAGGCGCGTGCGATCGTCTGCGCCTCCAGTGTCATCACCGCGAGGTAGTTGGCCAAACGCCGTCCGGCCAGCACCGGATCGAGCCGCGCCGCCAGCGCCGGGTCCTGCGTGGTGATGCCGGCGGGATCGCGCCCCTCGTGCCAGTCGTCATACGCGCCGGCCGTGGTGCCGAGCGCCTGGTAGTCAGCCTCTAACGCCGGGTCGTTGTCACCCAGCGCCACCAGCGCGGCGGTGCCGATCGAAACGGCGTCGGCCCCCAGCGCCAGCGCCTTCGCCACGTCCGCGCCACTGCGCACGCCACCCGAAATGATCAACTGCACCTTGCGGTGCATGCCGAGCTCCTCCAGCGCGCGCACCGCCGGGCGGATCGCGGCCAGCGTGGGGATGCCGACATTCTCGATGAACACGTCTTGCGTCGCCGCGGTGCCGCCCTGCATGCCGTCGATCACCACCACGTCGGCACCCGCCTTCACCGCCAGCGCGGTGTCGTAGTACGGCCGCGACGCGCCGACCTTCACGTAGACCGGCTTCTGCCAGTCGGTGATTTCGCGCAGCTCCTCGATCTTGATCTGCAAATCGTCCGGCCCGGTCCAGTCGGGATGGCGGCTGGCGGAGCGCTGATCGATCCCGGCCGGCAATTTTCGCATTGCCGCCACGCGTTCCGATACTTTCTGTCCCAACAGCATGCCGCCGCCGCCGGGTTTGGCGCCCTGGCCGATCACCACCTCGATCGCATCGGCGCGGCGCAAATCGTCGGGGTTCATGCCGTAGCGCGACGGCAGGACCTGGTAGACCAGCGTTTGGCTGTGCGTGCGTTCCTCGTTCGTCATGCCGCCGTCGCCGGTCGTGGTGGAGGTCCCGGCGATGCTGGCGCCGCGGCCCAACGCCTCCTTCGCCTGCGCCGATAGCGACCCGAAGCTCATGCCGGCGATGGTGATGGGGATTTTCAGGGCGATTGGTCGTTTCGCGAACCGGGTGCCGAGCAACACGTCGGTGCTGCAACGTTCGCGGTAGCCCTCGAGCGGGTAGCGGCTGATCGAGGCGCCGAGGAACAGCAGATCATCGAAATGCGGCAGCTTGCGCTTCGCCCCGGCGCCGCGGATGTCATAGATGCCGGTGGCGGCGGCGCGGCGGATCTCCGCCAGCACGTGGGCATCGAAGGTGGCGGAGAAGCGCGGTGGCGTGCGTGGCCCCGATTCCATCAATGGGTTTCCATCAATTCGTGGTCATTACATTGCGTGTCATCACATTGCGCGCCATCAGTAAGCGTCCGCGTGATCGACATGGAAATGATAGAGCTTCCGTGCCGATCCGTAGCGGCGGAACGCGGCGACCTCGACCTGCCCGGCCAGGCCGGCTTGTTGCAGCTTCGCATGCAGCTCGGCCCGGTGGCGATCGGCCAGCGGCTTCTCGATGCAATCCGCGCCTAGCCCGGCGACTGTGCCGCGGACATAGAGATGCGCCTCGTAGATCGAATCGCCGAGGCTGTCGCCGGCATCGCCCAGCACCACCAGCGTGCCGGCCTGCGCCATGAAGGCCGACATGTGCCCGACCGAGCCCTTCACAACGATGTCGGCACCCTTTAGCGAAATCCCGCAGCGTGCCGCGGCGTTGCCGTCGATGACCAGCATGCCGCCTTGCGCGGTGGCCCCCGCCGCCTGGCTGGCATCGCCGCGCACGTGCACGAGGCCCGACATCATGTTCTCCGCGGCACCGACGCCGACATTGCCGTCTACCAGCACCGTGGCGCGCTTATTCATACCGGCACAGTAATAACCGGCGTGGCCGGCGATCTCGATGGTGACCTCGGCATCCACACCCACCGCCAGCGCATGCCGGCCGCGCGGGTTCAGCACCTGCCAGTTCGTTGCGTTGGTGTCGGGGGCAAGGTCGTGCAGCGCCTGATTAAGGTCACGCACGGTGACGTGTTCCAGGTCGATCACGCGCGCGAATGCACGCTGCGTCACGGCAGTTGGTCCCGCTGGGATCCCGCCGTCGATCTCACTGGCGGTCCCACTGGTGGTCCCGCTGGCGACCTCACTGGCGGTCCTGCTGGCGATCCCACTGATAGACCGTCGCCGGCTCGGGTTCCCACACGCGCGCCTGCTCGATGCCGGGCAGGTCCGCCAGCGCGCGATATTCGGTGCCGAATGCCACGAAACGATCCGTCTCCGCCATCACCGCGGGTTTGCAGGCGATCGGGTCGCGCAGCACGGCGAAGCCGGTCTCGGTGCCGACGACAAAGGTGTAGAACCCGTCAAGGTCGTTCAGCGATCCCTGCAAAGCCGCCGGCAGCGACAGACCCTCGTGCAGCTTCGCCGTTAGATAGGCGGCGGCTACCTCGGTGTCGTTCTCGGTTGCGAAGCGATATCCCAGGCGCCGCAAGTCCCGCCGGACGGCGTTGTGGTTGGACAACGAACCGTTGTGCACCAGGCACTGGTCCGGGCCGGTCGAGTAGGGATGCGCGCCGTCGGTGGTCACCGCGGACTCGGTCGCCATGCGCGTGTGCCCGATGCCGTGCGATCCCTGCATGTCCGCAAGATGGAACTGCCGTGCGACATCGGCGGGCAGGCCGACCTCCTTGTACAGCTCCATACGGTGGCCGACGCCGACCACCACCAGTTCCGGCGCCAGCGCGGCAAGTGCGTCCCGCGTCGCTGCCGCATCGGCGTCCGGCACCACCAGCACGGCGTGTGTCCCTCGCGGCTGAATGGCGATCGTTCCTGGCAGGCGCTTGCGCAGCGCATCCGCCAGCGCGGCGAAATCGTAGCCCGCCGGCCCGCGCAGCGTCAGCTTCACGCAATCGGCGACCGGTGGCGCATAGATGGCGAAGCCGGCGCTGTCGGGGCCGCGGTCACTGAGACTGGTGAGCATCCTCGCCAGATGCGCGCCAAGCTCAGCCTCCAGCGCCGCATCCTTGGCGAACAGACCCACAATTCCACACATCGCAATGACAATCCTGGTTGGCACCGCATCGTGCCAGCGCCGGACCTTGTGTCAATGCTCGCGTGATGGCGGATCGGCCCATGACCCATGCCGACGCCGCCAATGCGTTCACGCCGCTGCGGGTACTACGCCGCGGTTCCCGCACGCAGTGCGCCGGTCGCCCGAAGCTCCTTGTGCGCGGCCTCCCAAATTTCCCGCGCGGCATTCAGGTTCATCAGGAAGATGCCCAGCCCGACAGCGAGATCTGGCCAGGCAGACGGATACGCGATCGTTATCAACCCGGCGGCGATGATTGCCACGTTGGCGATCGCGTCGTTGCGCGCGGACAGGAAGGCCGCGCGGGTCAGGCTGCCGTGCGTCTCGCGCCAGCGTGCCAGCAGCAGCGCGCAGCTCAGGTTGACGACCAACGCGCCCAGCCCGGTCAGTATCAGCGGCAGCGGTGCGGGCGGGATGGGGGCGCCGATCTTGTGCCAGGCGGTCCACAACGTGGCGACACTCGGTGCCAGCAGCAGCAGTCCGAGCGCGGCGCCAACCAGCGCGCGGCGCGGCGCGGGCCAGCCGAGCGCCAGCAGCACCAGCAGGTTGACCGCCGCGTCCTCGAAGAAATCGACCGAGTCCGCGAACAGCGACACCGAACCGATTGCGGTCGCCACCGCGAACTCGATGCCGAAGTAACCGATGTTCAGCAGCGCAACGAGGGCGACGATCCGGCGCAACCCGGGATGCACGACGAGGTCTTGCGGCGCGAGTTCGTCCACGTCGATGTGCACTCCCGATCCCAGCGGGCCGCCTGATACCAAGTGGCGAAAGCGTTGACCTGCGCCTGTGAGCGCGGCGGCGCTACACTACAGGCGGAACGATACGCTACAGGCCGGCCAATCCACCCGTGCGCCAGACCACGGGAAACGCCTCGCTGTCCATCGGTTGGCCGGGCTCCGGGGCGCCGGGGAAGCCATGCGGCGGCGGTGACATGTAGCCGGGCCGCAGCGCATAGCGCACGTCATCGCCGGTGAACCGCGCGGCGAAGGCGCGGCGGCGATTGGCCGAGCGGTTGCCCGGCGCGCCATGCAGCACCAGCCCGTTGAACAGGATGCAGTCGCCGGGCCGCATGTCCCAGCCGAGCAGCGTGTACTGCGCGCGGTTGGCGTCGATGTCGGGCACGGTTTGCAGGCGGGCATCGCGGGAGTCGTGGTCGTCGCCGTCATTGAATCGTTTCGGCGTGTACCACGCACCCCATTTGTGCGAGCCCGCGACATACTCCACCGAGGTCTCGCGCGTCACGGGATCAAGCGGAATCCACAGGCTGCAGGCTTGCGTTCCCTCCAGCGTCCAGTACGGCAGGTCGTGATGCCACGGCGTCGGTTCCAGCGTGCCCGGCTCCTTCACCAGGACATGCTCGTGGAACAGGTTGATCTTGCGCGCGCGCATGAACCGCCCGGCGATCGCGGCGGCGGGCGAGTTGCGCAGGAAGGCGCCATATTCCGGGATGCGCCGCCAACTGCAATAGTCGCCGAGGAACAGCCCGGGCTTGCCGTCCGGCGTGTAGCGCTTGGCGAGCGGGCTCGGTTCGGCGAGGTTGCGCTCGACGCCGCGGGCGAGCGTTTCGATCCAGTGCGGCTCGAATACCTGGCGCAGGCACACGACGCCGTCGCCGTCGAAGTCTTCTTCTGGTGTAGTCATGTGCGTGGCCCCCGTTGTCCCACGTCCAGTCCTGGAGGAAGCAGCGGTGTCCTCGACCTGCCTGGTCTGCCACATGTTCGGTGGTCACTCGCCTTCAGGCAAACGCGAGGATGGCAGTCGCGCCGTCGTAACCTGTTCGTGTTCGAGACGTTTGATACGCTCCTCCATACCGCCCACGTGGCGAGCCAAGTCGCTCAAGTGCTGAGCTGCGACCGCCGATGCCGCCGATGCTGCGGCGCCTTTGGCCTCAGCAACCAGTACCTGCTCGCGTGCCTCAAGCCTATTCATACGTTCCGCCAGATCGTCGATCCGCTTTTCCTGCGCCTCGATTAGTTTCCCATGCTTGGTTTCAAGTTCGAGGAAGCGATCGATCGTACGTAGCGCGTCGAGCCAGTTCCTGACGTTCAGGGCCAAGTTGGTCGCCCGTCTAATTCAGCCGCGCGAGAAGCCGGTCGGCACGCGCGTGTGCTTCGTCGAGACCGGTATTGATGCGGTCAAGCAGCCGGCGCGCTTCGCGATCCGAAGTGGGGTCATCCTGCGTCGCGATTCCCACCAGGCGATGCGCCTCATCCTCCGCCAGATCGAGCAGCACCTGATCTTCGGGGGCTGCCGTATTGTCTTGGGGGTCGCTCGCCGTGCTGCCGGTTTCGTCGTCCAGCAATGTCGTGCCGACACCGACCAGTAATCGGCCGAACCAAGCGCCACGGATGGCGCCGCCATGGTCCGCTGCGCTGACGCTACTGGCCATCGCCGTTAACAACTGAGCCAAATACGCGGCGCCTCCCATCTCGTCCAGTGTGCCGGCCTGCTCAAATTCCGCCTTCAGGGTGATCGCGTCGGCGATTTGGCCGGCCTCAATGCGACGGATGATCGCCTTGTAGAGGCGCGCGTGTATCGGGTCCGCGAAGTGCTCGGGAGCCAGGAACGCCTTGATCCTGTCATAGGCTTTGTTGTTTGCCATCAGCGTACCGAGTATCGTCTGCTCAGCGGCAAGGTTCGCCGGGGGCCGCCAACGCGCTCCGACTGGCGCACTGGCCTGACGTTCCGGCGGCTCTCTGACGACTGGCATGATCTCTCGCCTCTTTCGAATGCCAGCAGACTAGGCTTGCACGGAGGGGAAGACCAGCCGGGGAGTGGGCTGCTCGGCTAATCGCTGGACGGTGCCACCGTCCTTCCGCGAAGGCGCTGTTCGGCGCAGGTACTTTGATCGCCAGACGATCCCGAACCGGGTGTTGCCGCCGCGCCGCCGGTAGCCGTGGGGATGGCCGGGACATGCCAGGCCATAACGGTGGAGCAACAGTCTTGGCGCGTCCTACCGTGCGGCCCGCCGTTTGGCCGGGGCCTTCGCGCCCGCCTTCTTCCGACGCGCCGGCGCCTTCTTCTTTGCGGCCGCCTTGGCAGCGGCGACCGCCTTGCCGATCGCAGCAGCCTTCTTCGCCACCGGCTTCGAAGCTGCACGCTTGGCAGGTGCCGCGCGCCGCTCGGCTGCGGCCGGTGCCGCCGTACGCCGCACGGCAGCGGCCGCCGGTGCCGCCCCCGCGTCGGCCTTCCGCGCCGGCGCACCCCGCCCGCGTCGCGCCCCGCCACGCGGCTTCAACTGCTTGCCCTTCTCGGCCAGCAGCGCCACCGCCTCGTCCAGCGTGATCTCCTCCAGCAGCACGCCCCGCGGCAGGTTCGCCACCGTCTGGCCATGTTGCGCATACGGTCCAAATCGGCCCTTGCGCACGATCACCGGCTGCTGATCCTTCGGATGCACCCCCATCGATCTTACGCTCGCCAGCTTCTTGGCCAGCAGATCGACCGCGCGGTTGATGCCGATCGCCAGCACGTCGTCATCGCGATCGAGCGAGCCGAACACCGTCCCCATGCGGACATAGGGGCCGAACCGGCCGACGCCCGCCTCGATCCTGTCCTTGGTCTCCGGATGGATGCCGATCAGGCGCGGCAGCGACAGCAGCCCGACCGCCTGCTCCAGCGTGATCTTCTCGCCGTCCATGCCGCGCGGCAAAGATGTGCGCCGTGGCTTGATCTTCTTGTCCTCACCCGCCTCGCCGCGCTGCACATACACGCCATACGGCCCGCGCCGCACGGTGATCGGCTCGCCGGTTGCGGGATCGGCGCCGAGCTCGCGCATGCCCTCCTTCAGCACCTCGCCCTCGGCCTCGCCGATCTCCACCGCAAGCCGGCGCGTGTACTGGCAGGCGGGATAGTTCGAGCAGCCGATAAAGCTGCCGTATCGCCCGAGTTTCAGCCCGAGCCGCCCGTTGCCGCAGGCCTGGCAGATGCGCGGATCAGACCCATCCTCGCGTGCCGGGAAGAAGTGCGGGCCCAGGTCCTCGTCCAGCGCGGCGATGACGTCGCTTATTTTAAGGTCCTTGGTCTGCTCGATGGCCTTGGAGAACTCATCCCAGAACGAGCGCATCACCGACCGCCAGGCAAGCTGGCCGGCCGAGACGTCGTCGAGTTTTTCTTCCATTGCGGCGGTGAAATTGGTGTCGACCCAGTGCTCGAAGAAGCTCACCAGGAAGGCGGTCACCAGGCGGCCGCGGTCCTCGGGGATAAAACGCCGCTTCTCCAGCCGGACGTAGCTGCGGTCCTGCAACACCGACAGGATCGAGGCGTAGGTGGACGGCCGGCCGATGCCGAGCTCCTCCATCTTCTTCACCAGGCTGGCCTCCGAAAAGCGCGGCGGCGGCTGGGTGAAATGCTGGCTGGCGTCCACCTGGCCGCGGCGCAGCGGGTCGCGCTCGCGCATCGGCGGCAGCATGCGGCTGTCGTCTTCCTCCGCCGGGTCGTCCTGGTCCTCCTGGTACAGCTTCAGGAAGCCGTCGAACGCAACGATCGACCCGTTGGCCCGCAACGTCTGGCCCTTACCGTCGATGACGTCGACGATGACCTGGTCGAGCTCGGCCGAGGCCATCTGCGAGGCGACCGCACGCTTCCACACCAGCTCATACAGCCGGCGCTGATCGTTCGACAGATAGCGGCTGACCTCGGCGGGGGTGCGCGCGACGTCGGTCGGACGGATCGCCTCGTGCGCCTCCTGTGCGTTCTTGATCTTGCTGACGTACTCGCGCGGCGCGGCGGGCAGGTAGTCGCCGCCATGCGTGGCCTTCACGTGGTCGCGGATCGCCGCCACCGCCTCGCCCGCCATCTGCACGCCGTCGGTGCGCATGTAGGTGATCAGCCCGGTCATCTCGCCCTGCAGCTCGACACCCTCGTAAAGCTGCTGCGCCATGCGCATGGTCTGCTGCGCGCCGAAGCCCAGCTTGCGGCTGGCCTCCTGCTGCAGGGTGGAGGTGGTGAAGGGCGCCGGCGGATGGCGGCGGACGCGCTTCTTCTCGACCGTGCCGACAGTGAACGTGCCGGCCTCGACAGCCTGCTTGGCGGCGAGCCCCGCGGCCTCGTTCGGCAGGTCGAACTGCTCGAGCTTCTTGCCATGCAGGTGCGTCAGCCGCGCGGTGAACGGCGCGCCGGCCGGCGTGGTGAAGGCGGCCTCGATGGTCCAGTACTCGCGGGCGCGGAATGCCTCGATCTCCGCCTCGCGATCGCAGATCAGCCGCAGCGCGACCGACTGCACGCGCCCGGCCGAGCGGCTGCCGGGCAGCTTGCGCCACAGCACCGGCGACAGGGTAAAGCCCACCAGGTAGTCCAGCGCGCGGCGGGCCAGGTAGGCCTCGATCAGCGGCTGGTCGAGCGTGCGCGGCGCGGCCATGGCGGCTCGCACCGCGTTGCGGGTGATCTCGGTGAAGGTGACGCGCTGGACGTTGATGCCCTTCAGCGCCTTGCGCTCCGCCAGCATGGCCTGGACATGCCAGGAGATCGCCTCGCCCTCGCGGTCGGGGTCGGTGGCGAGATACAGCGTGTGGGCGCCCTTCAGCGCCTTGGCGATGGCGCCGACCTGCTTTTCGCCGCGGGGGTCGGATTGCCAGTCCATCGCGAAGTCTTCGTCCGGGCGGACGCTGCCGTCTTTCGGCGGCAGGTCACGCACATGGCCGAGGCTGGCCAGCACGGTGAACTTGTCACTGAGGTAGCGGCTGATGGTTTTGGCCTTGGCGGGCGATTCGACGACGATAACGTCCGTCATTGTGTCCTGTGATTCGTTCGGCAGAGGGCGCTAGGCAGGCGGATCCCAGAGCGCCGCAACCCGGCCACCCGGCAGTGTCTCGATACGGCCGGCCAGCTCGAGCTCCAGCAGCGCCGCCATGACGGCGGGGGCAGAGAACTGGCAGCGCCGCAACACCGCGTCAACCGGTGTGGGGGAAGGTCCCAATAATTCAAGCACTTGCGCATAGACCGCGGCGCGCTCGGACTCGGAGTTCCCGAAATCGGGGTCCGTTGGGGGCAGCTCGGCGAAACCAGGGGCGGCATCTGGTGCGTCCGGGTCGGGGAACAAGGGGAGCTCCGCGAACAACAGGGCAGCGCTCGCGGCCAGGTCCTCCGGCAGGTTGGCCAGCACATCGGCGGCGGTCTCGACCAGAACGGCGCCCTGGCGGATCAGGTCATTGGCGCCGCGCGAGCGCGGATCGAGCGGCGAGCCGGGGACCGCGAACACCTCGCGCCCAGCCTCGGTGGCGAGCCGGGCGGTGATCAGGCTGCCGGAGCGGAGCGCGGCCTCCACCACCACAACGCCCAGCGACAGGCCGGCGATGATGCGGTTGCGGCGCGGGAAGTGGCGAGACTGCGGCACGGTGCCGGGCGGTGCCTCGGTGACCACGGCGCCGGCGGCGGCGATGCGGTGCTGCAGGTCGGCGTGCTCGGGTGGGTAGGGAACGTCGAGCCCGCCGGCCACCACGGCGATGGTGCGGCCAAGGGGATGCCCAACGGACAGCGCGCCGGCGTGCGCGGCGGCGTCGATACCGCGGGCCATGCCGGAGACGATCACCAGCCCGACGCGCGCGAGCTCGGCGGCGAGATCCTCCGCGATGCGGCGGCCGTTGACCGAGGCGTTGCGGCCGCCGACCAGCGCGACGGAGCGGGCGGCCAGCAGGGTCGGGTCGCCCAGGACCGCGATCGCCGGCGGGGCGTCGTCGAGGCGGGCAAGCAGCGGCGGGTAGTCGGCGTCGCCCAGCAGCAGGAGCCGCGCGCCGAGCTTCGCGGTGGATTCCAGCTCGTGCACCGCGTCGGCCTCGGTCGGGACGGCGGGCGCGCTGGCCTTGCCACCGGCGCGTGCCAGCCGGGGGAGCGCCCGGAGCGCCGCGGCGGCCGTGCCAAAGCGCGCCAGCATACGGCGGTAGGTGACGGGGCCGACGCCCTCGGCGCGGGCCAGGCGGAGGCGGTCGATGATGTCTTGCGCAGGCGCTGCTGGCGCGGGGGTTGCTCGCCCCGGGGTGGTTTTGCCTGGGGTGGCTTGTTCAAGGGTCGCTTGCCCGGGGGCGACTCGTACTCCGGCGAGTTGCCCGGGGGCGACTTGCTCTGGGGTGACTTGCTCTGGGGTGGCTTGCGGTTGGGTGGCTTGCTTGCGCACGGACGGCGGCTCCTGCTGCCCCGCTGCCTTTATGCCGCGGGGGCCGGTCCTACGCCTTCGTGCCGATGCGCGGCTCGGTGCCGGCGAGCAGGCGGCGGATGTTGGCGTGGTGGCGGACGAACACCAGCACGGCGATCGCCAACGCAAGCTTAACGACGCCGGAATCGGCCAGCCGGGCGGCGAGGATCGGCGCGGCCGCGAAGGAGGCGAGGGTGGCGAGGGATGAAATGCGTGCCAGTTTGGCGAGGATCAGCCAGATCGCGCCGGCGGCCAGTCCGACCGGCCAGGCGGCGGCGATCAGCACGCCGTAGCCGGTGGCGGCGCCCTTGCCGCCATGGAAGCCGAGCCAGACCGGGAACAGGTGGCCGAGGATCGCGCCGAGGCCGGCCCACAGAGCGGCTTCGTGCCCCGCCAGCGAGAAGGCGATCAGCACGGCGGCGGCGCCTTTCAGGCCGTCCAGCAGCAGCGTCGCGGCGGCGAGACCCTTGCGACCGGTGCGCAGCACATTGGTGGCGCCGATGTTGCCGGAACCGATCGCGCGGATGTCGCCCAGGCCGGCGGCGCGGGTCAGCAGCAGGCCGAACGGGATCGCGCCGAGCAGGTAGCCGAGCAGGATGTAGGATGCGGGCGGCATTGGTGCGGGAGGATAGCTGGGTTCGGGGACGGTTCCGAGAGGGGCTTGCGGGGTATTGCGGGAGGGCCTTGGGCGGGCCGGGGGGCGCTTGACCCGCGGCAAAAAAATTTGCCACGGAGAAACGAAGAACACGGAGTTTGCCAGTGGCTAGCCGCACCGCGATGGGTGAAAATACTCCTGCCCGGGTCCTGCCCAGGCCGCCTGCCGGAGGCTATTTACGTAGCAGCAACAGGGAATGCGCTTCGCGCAGCGCTGTGGGGGCCCTGCCTGTGGGTGCCCCGTGCGGGCGCTGGCTGCGAGATTGTGCTATACCGTGCCTGCGGGAGATTGGCTGCACAGGAGCCGGCGATGAGCGATCTCTACGACGAGGACGTCCTGCTGTGGAGCGAGCGCCAGGCGGCGCTGCTTCGGCGAGTTGCGGCCGGCGAGCCGGTCAATGAGCGCCCCGACTGGCCGAACATCATCGAGGAGGTTGAGAGCGTGGGACGCAGCGATCTGCGCGCGGTGGAGTCACTGCTGTTGCAGGCGCTGGTTCACAGGCTGAAGGCCGAGGCCTGGCCGACCTCGCCCGCCGTCCCCGGCTGGCAGGCGGAGGCAAGGCTGTTTCGAGCGCAGGCACGGCGGGCGTTCGCACCATCGATGCGTCAGCGTCTCGATGTGCCGGGCCTGTATGCGGACGCGCTGCGCGCGATGCCGGAGACGATGGATGAGCAGGCGCCGTTGCCGGTGTCTGCGACCTGTCCGGTGACCCTGGATGAATTGCTTGCCGAAGGGCTGAATGTGCAGCGCTAGCCCGTCGCGGGCGGATCACCCGAACACCCGTCGCCCCGCCTTCCACGTCCCCAGCACCACCCCCTCCAGCGCGCGTCCGTCGAACGGCGTGTTCTGCGCCTTGCCGGGCAGCTTGCCGGCCTCCACCTGCCAGGCGCGCTCCGGATGGAACAGGCACAGATCGGCCGGCGCGCCCTTGGTCAGCCGCCCCGCCTCGCTGCCCAGCACCGCGGCCGGCCGCGCCGTCAGCAGCCCGATCGCCTGCGCCAGCGACAGCGCCCCGCCGTGCACCTGCACCAGCGTCACCGACAGCAGCGTCGCCAGCCCCGACCCGCCGGCCGCGGCCTGGGCAAACGGCTGGCGCTTGTCGTCGGCGTCGCGCGGCTGGTGGTCGGACGCGATCGCGTCGATCGTCCCGTCCGCCAGTGCCGCCGCCACTGCCTGGCGGTCGGACTCGCAGCGCAGCGGCGGCGACAGCTTGGCGTAGGTGCGGAACTCGCCGATCGCCGTCTCGTTCAGGTCGAAATAGGGCGGCGCCGTGTCGCAGGTGACGGCGATGCCCTCGGCCTTGGCCGCGCGGATCAGTGCCAGCGCCTCTCCGGTCGAGACATGCGCGAAATGCAGCCGCCCGCCGGTCAGCTTCGCCAGCCGAATATCGCGCGCCACCTGGATCGCCTCGGCCGCGGCGGGGATCGCCGGCAGGCCGAGACGGGTCGCCAGCTCGCCCTCGGTCGCGGCGCCGCCGGCGGCCAGGCCCGGGTCCTCCGGATGCTGCACGATCATGCCGCCGAACCAGCGCGCGTAGGATAGCGCCAGGCGCATCATGCGCGACGAGCCGATCGTCCGCGCGCCGTCGGTGAAGGCGACCGCGCCGGCCTCGTGCAGCAGGCCCAGCTCGGCCAGCTCCTCGCCGCGGCAGCCGCGGGTCACCGCGCCATAGGGCAGGATGGTCAGGCTGCCGGTCTCCTCGCCGCGCGCGCGCATCGCCCGCACCAGCGCCGGGTCGTCGATCGCCGGGGCGCTGTTGGGCAACACCGCCACCGTGGTGACCCCGCCGGCGGCTGCCGCCGCCGCGGCCGAGGCGATCGTCTCGCGATACTCGAACCCCGGCTCGCCCAGTTCGGCGCGCATGTCGACCAGGCCCGGGCAGAGCACCGCGCCGGCCGCGGCGATCACGTTGGTTCCCTTGGGGACCTCGCCGCGGAGCTTCCGGGTGGCGCCCTCGCGCGCGCCGCCGGAGGCCCCGCTGGGGACCTCAACCGGGACGCCGTCCGCCCGGCCGAGCGACGGACCGAAATCGGCAATCATGCCGTCCCGCACCAACAGCTCGCCGATGATATCGAGGCCGCTCGCCGGATCGAGCAGGCGGACGCCAGTGAACAGCGTATCGGTGAACAGCGTATCAGCCGACATTGCGCCGATACGTCCGCGACAGCGTGTCGAGCACCGCCATGCGCACGGCCACGCCCATCTCCACCTGCTCCTTGATCACGCTGCGCACGGGATCGTCGGCCACCGCGCTGTCGATCTCCACGCCCCGGTTCATCGGGCCGGGGTGCATCACCAGCGCGTCCGGCTTGGCCGCCGCCAGCTTCGCCGCATCCAGGCCGTAGAAGCGGAAATATTCGCGCGCGCTGGGCACCAGGCCCCTGTCCATCCGCTCCTTCTGCAGGCGCAGCATCATCACAGCGTCGGCGCCGGCCAGCCCGGCCGCCATGTCGTGGAACACCTCGACGCCGAGTCGCGCCGCCTCGGCCGGGATCAGCGTCGGCGGGCCGATGACGCGCACCCGGCTGCCCATCGCGCTGAGCAGGTGGATGTTCGACCGCGCCACCCGCGAGTGCAGGATGT
>PLXO01000203.1 GCA_003151425.1 Acetobacteraceae bacterium | reverse complement strand
CAGGGCGGAGCCCTGACCTTGCTCCGTTCCGGCGATCGGCTGCTGCGATTGACGGCGTGTGGGGGCGCCCGTATAAGCCGCCGCCTGCGCTGGGGACCGCGACGAGGGGCCTCCGCGGTTGCGTGACTTTTCCTTTTTCGTCGGAGTGCAGGTTCCGTGAAGCGCACCTATCAGCCGTCCAAGCTTGTCCGCAAGCGCCGGCACGGATTCCGCGCCCGCATGGCCACGGTTGGCGGGCGCAAGGTCCTGGCCAATCGCCGCGCCAAGGGCCGCAAGCGCCTGTCGGCCTGACGCTGGGGGTTGCGTGGCTGCCCCGGTTCGTCTCAAGCGCCGCGCCGAATTTCTGTTGCTTGCCGCCAAGGGGCGCAAGGCGCCGATGCCGGGGCTTGTCTTGCAGGCGATGCAGCGGGGCGACACGGGGCCGGCGCGGCTGGGTTTCACGGTGACCAAGCGTGTGGGCAACGCGGTGGTGCGAAATCGCACGCGCCGGCGGTTGAAGGAAGCGGCGCGGTTGAACCTGGCGGAGCGGCCGCTGATGGGTGTGGACCTCGTGCTGATCGGGCGGGAGGCGACGCGTGGGCGGGCGTTTGGTGCGCTGCGTGAAGATTTGCGGCGTGCGTTGGTTAAGGTTGGCGTGACTGGGGTTGGCGTGACATGAACGTTGGGGCGCTGGTGGCGGTTGGGGCCGTGCGTGCCTATCAATGGACGCTGCGGCCGGTGATCGGTGCCAATTGCCGGTTTTTCCCGAGCTGCTCGGACTATGCGATCGAGGCGTTCAGGACGCATGGCGTGGTGCGCGGCGGCGGTCTCGCGGCGTGGCGCATCGTGCGGTGCAACCCATGGTGTGACGGCGGCGAGGATCCGGTGCCGCCGGTGCGCACGACGGAGCGGTGATGGACCAGAAGCGGCTATTCCTCGCGATCGCGATCTCGATCGCCATCCTGCTCGGCTTTCAGTATCTGATGCCGCATCCGCCGGCGCCGCCGCATCCGCCGGCGACGAGCGAGCAGGCGCAAGGCGGCCCGTCGCAAGGTGGGCAGACACCGTCCGGGCAGACGCCATCCGGGGAGACGCTATCCGGGGCGACGGGGGCCGGGACGGCCGGGCCTGCGTCCGGCGCGCCGGGGGCGTCGGCGCAGGCGAAGGCGAACGCGGTGCCGAAGAACGTGCCGCGGGTCAGGATCGAGGCGCCGAGGGTGGCGGGCTCGATCAGCCTGCTCGGCGCGCGGATCGACGATCTGGAGCTGAAGGACTACCGCGACACGTTGGCGCCGGACTCGCCGCTGGTCAGGTTGTTAGAGCCGCGGTCCGATCCGCAGCCGTATTATGTACAGTATGGCTGGACGGCCCCGGCGGGAGAGTCAGCCGGGCAATCGGCAGCCGGGCAATCGGCATCCGGGCAGCCGGCGGCCGGGCAGCCGGCGGCCGGGCAGCCGGCGGGGCAGTCGACCGGACAGACATTGAAACTGCCGGGCAATGACACGGTATGGTCGGCCTCGGCGCCGTCGCTGGGCGTGGGCAAGCCGGTGACGCTGACGTGGGACAACGGCGCCGGGCTGACCTTCGAGATCGTGCTGTCGATCGACGAGAACTACATGTTCACTGTCGAGCAGCAGGTGAAGAACGCGACCGGCGCGCCGGTGTCGCTGTTCCCCTGGGCGCGCATACGCCGCGACTACACGCCGAATGTGGCCGGCTATTACGTGCTGTTCGAGGGGCTGCTGGGGGTGGTCGACGGCACCTTGCAGGAGACCACCTACGCCAAGACGAAGAGCGAGGGCGAGAAGCGCGACGGCCTGGCGTATGACGCAACCGCCACCGGTGGTTGGGCCGGGATAACCGACAAGTATTGGATGGCGGCGCTGGTGCCCGACCAGTCGGTGGCCTCGACGGTGAATTTCCGCCACGTCGCCGAGGACGGCGACCACTACCAGGTGGACTACGTCACCAAGGCGCCGCAGACCGTCGCGCCGGGTGCGACCGCGGCGCTGGCGTCGCGGGTGTTCGCCGGGGCCAAGGTGGTGCGCCTGCTGGACCAGTATGAGAATGAGTACAAGATCCCCAATTTCGACAAGGCGGTGGATTTCGGCTGGTTCTACTTTCTGACCAAGCCGATATTCTACGCGCTGGATTTCCTCAACGGGCTGCTGGGGAATTTCGGTCTGGCGATCATGCTGTTCACGGTCTGCGTGAAGGCGCTGTTCTTCCCGCTGGCGAACTATTCGTATCGGTCCATGAGCAAGATGAAGCTGCTCGGGCCGAAGATGACGGCGCTGCGCGAGCGCTTCAAGGACGAGCCGCAGCGCATGCAGCAGGAGATGATGGGGCTGTACAAGATCGAGAAGGTGAACCCGGCCTCGGGCTGCCTGCCGATGGTGGTGCAGATTCCAGTGTTCTTCTCGCTCTACAAGGTCATTTTCGTGACGATTGAGATGCGGCAGGCGCCGTTCTTCGGCTGGATCCATGATCTGTCGGCGGTGGATCCGACCAACGTGTTCAACCTGTTCGGGCTGATCCCGTTCGATCCGACGGTGATCTCGCCGTTCCTGCAGATGGGCGCCTGGCCGCTGATTATGGGCGTGACGATGTTCCTGCAGCAGAAACTCAACCCGCCGCCGCCCGACCCAATGCAGGCGCGGCTGTTCCAGCTCATGCCGATCGTCTTCACCTTCATGATGGCACGTTTCCCGGCCGGACTGATCATCTACTGGAGCTGGAACAATCTGCTGTCGATCGCGCAGCAATGGCTGATCATGCGGCGCACGCGGCTGGCGCGCCCCGGGCTGGCGCGGACCTGATCGGGGCGGGCGCCCGGGCGCGGTTGCGCGTTCCGGGAATGCCCGTATTGCGGCGGCAGACTTGGCTGGAGGCAACCCTGGGTGGAGACGATGCTGCTCCGGCTATGATTCCTGCTGCGGTGAGCCTAACATGTCTCGCGCGTTTCCGGCGTCGTGACCCGGATCGAGCCCTGCCCGATTGCCACCACGAAAATACCAATTCGCCGCGGTCGTTGCGGCGCAACGAAAAAGGATGGAACGATGTTGACACGTGCGAAGTTCATTGGCGGCGCCCTGGTGTCGGTGGCTGCGCTGGCGGCCCCTCCGGCGCGGGCCCAATCGGCGCAGCAGGTCACGATCGACGGCGCCCGCAAGACGCTGGCGGATCTGCATCGGGACAAGGCGTTTGGCAACGCGGCGAAACTGCTGCGCCAGGCCCATGCCGTGATGATCGTGCCCAGACTGATCAAGGGCGGCTTCTTTGTCGGCGGCGAGGGTGGCAACGGCGTGGTGATGGCGCGCACCGCTCACGGCTGGAGCGATCCGGCGTTCTATGCGATCGGTGCCGCCTCCTTCGGGCTGCAGATCGGGTTGGAACAATCCGAGCTGATCCTGCTGATCATGACGCAGAAGGGTCTCGACGGGGTGCTGCACGACGAGTTCAAGATCGGCGCGCAGGCAGGCATCGCGGTGGTGACCCTGGGATCGGGGGTTGAGGGCGCGATCGGCGGCCCGACGCTGCCCGATATCGTGGTGTGGTCTTCGTCGACCGGTTTGTACGGCGGGTTGACGATCGACGGCTCGATCATCCGGGCCGAGCCAAACGATGATTCGGCGTTTTACGGTCGGCAGGTCACCTCGCGGGACGTGCTGTTCGGGCATGTGAACAGTCCGCGCGGCAGCGCGCTGCGGCGGGATATTGATGCGTTTGGATGAGCGGCGGGTGGTGCGCCGGGAAACAATGGCGCTTCGCACGATGCGCGGGAATTTGCCTGGTTCGTGAACTCGACGACCTGCCTTTTCCCGCTGTGACCAAGATAGGGCTGTTGCGGCGCGTACGGACACCGGGGCAGTGGGTCGGTTTGGGCGACACCGTTTCCCTTTCGTCATGGCCTACCGGCCATGACGTGGGAAACGGCGGTGCCGACCAAACCGACCCACCACCGGCACCGGACGTTAGGCAATGCCGAAACGGTCATAATTTTGGGTTGCTGGAATGATACCAGCCGCCACCACCGACACCGACAACACAACCGGCGCCGACGACACCGGCGATGCGGCGTTGCTGGCGGCAGCGGCGATGGAGGCCGGGCGGTTGTTGTTCGCCGGCTTTTGCAACTTCGTCTACGCGTCGCAGCGGATCGATCAGCTTCCTGGGTTGCGCGGGCCGGAGGTGGCGTTCGCCGGGCGCTCCAATGTCGGCAAGTCGTCGCTGATGAACGCGCTGACCGGGCAGCGCACGCTGGCGCGGGTGTCCAACACGCCGGGGCGGACCCGGCAGCTCAATTTCTTCGATCTGGGCGGCCGGCTGACGCTGGTGGACATGCCGGGCTACGGTTACGCGAAGGCGGGCAAGGACATCAAGGCCGACTGGCAGGGGCTGATGTTCGACTATCTGCGCGGCCGGCCGACGCTGCGGCGCGTGCTGCTGCTGCTGGATGCGCGGATCGAGCTGAAGGAGGCGGATCATCAGGTGATGGAGCTGCTGGATCGCGCCGCGGTGACGTTCCAGTTGGTGCTGACCAAGGCGGACGGGGTGAAGCCGGGGGCGCTGGCGCGCAAGCTGGCGGAGGCGACCGCACTGGCGCGCAAGCACCCGGCGGCGCATCCCGAGGTGGTGGTGACGAGCGCCGAGACCGGGGCGGGGATCGAGGCGCTTCGGGCGGCACTGGCGGGGCTGGTGGGGTGACGGTTCGGGGTTCACGGACAGCACGGCCGACTGCGCCAGAGCGGACGAGTCGGGTCGACGTGGGTGCTGATGTTGCCGGCCATCATTCTGATGTCCGACGCGCTGTACAGCAGGCTGCGGCAGTTGTTCCGCGCAACAAACGACTGATCGGGGCGCCGCCTCGCTTGCGGCCATAGAACAGAAAAACCCTTGATATCGCCTGCAAGGTTGGCGGTTTGCGCGGTTATACCAACGGCCGAAAGGATTGACGTACCGCGGCCGCACCATTCCAACCGTCATGGCCGGCCCCCGGGTCGGCCCAGAGGGGCGCCCGAGGACCGGCCATGACGACGGTGGCGGCCAGCACGTCCGGAGAGTCGTTGGTTTCGGCGCCTGGCATTACTGGCCTAAGTTATACAAATATATCGATTTGCCGATTATTTCCAGCGGCTTGCTGTCCTTCAGCCAAGCGAATGAACCATTTTTTGCGTATTCGAGGGTAAGGTATCGCACGCTGACAGCCACATAGCCATGAGTGGTGGGGACGTCTGCCGAGAGTGTGGAATATGGAGGCAGGCCAGCCTTTTCAAGGGGAGCGGTGCCGAAGTACCTTATTGACACGTGGTCAACTCGAAGTTCCTTCAGCCGGCGACTGAGGCGATACAGATCCTGTCCCCAATCCAGATCTGATTCAGCTAGAATCCTTTCCGGATGTGAACCGGAAAACTGGTTAAAGTAAGCCAAATAATCCGGACGAATCATCCACGAATCAGCCACAACCCAGGCGACGAGCATAATCGGCAAAACCACAATCGCAGGGGATGTACGTCTCGCCAAAACGAAGAACTCGGACATCGCATGGCCACCGATCACCGCCAGGAGCGGGTAAATTGCCAAGATGTGACGCGCACCGAGATCGATTCTCGAACTCATGCATACAAGCATGATGGCGACGGGGAAAATCACCGTCAGGTGCTGTTGCCAGGGACTCGACCTGAAGCCTCGCACGATCGCGACGATGCCACAGCCAACAAGAATCAGAAAACCGATCGGAGTCTTGACCCCGACGGCGACAGGAAAGAAGTACCACCAACCGGTGCTGCGATACTCTCCCAACAAGTAAGAGTCGTGACCGAATGCATTGTGAGATTCCACGTGATATATTCCGACAGCAAACTGAGTGAGCGGAAGCGGAACTTCGACCGCTTTGTAAGCGAGGCTCCGAAGAAGTGGTTCTTCCGCGAACACACGGTCAATACTCGGGTGGGCACCGCCATGGACCGATATCGGTTGGCAAGAGAAGCGGTACCCACCCCACAACAGCACGAACACAACGCCAGACACGATCAAAACTCGCACGAACAGACGGCGCCATTGGATTACCCTCGGTGAGGCGCCCCATTTTCGCAGAGTGACGTAAACGAAGGCACAGAGGAAGCACGCTCCGAGAAACGCGAGACTCGAGAACTTGCAGAGGAAAGCTAATGCTAGCGCCGCGCCCAGGAGGACGAGTCTCTGCCATGTGGAACTCTCCAGGCACCGTATGAACGCGTACAGGGCCATCGCTACCGTTGCGGCGCACGCCATATCGAGCGTGGCCAGACCCGCATGCGCAAGAATTGGCGGAAGGTTCACGAACAAGAGAACGGCCCAAATAGCCGCTGCCCTACCGAACCAGCGGCGAGCCCACAGGAAGGTAGAAATGCACGCCAGAGCAAGAAAAAACAGGTTGCCACTTCGCGCAGATGCGAGATTGCTCCTGTAATTCCCAGTTGAATACAAGATCGCATTCCCCTCGTCCACTATGTCTGGCAGAGAGATTGACCGTAGCCCTTTAAGATACGGTCCGAGTGCGACAGCTACACGGGCAAGCGGCGGGTGCTGGAGTTCGTAGGTGTATGTTCCCTTGTCAAGCCACTCCATGCCGCTCGCGATGTGGTAGGGTTCGTCGTAGGTGGCAGAGAGGCCAGTCCAGCTATTCACAACTCCGGCAACAGCCATTCCAATCAGAATGAGGACTCCCATCGTCCACGGCCAGTCAGAGTGAGCCCAGCGGAAAATCCCGGGATTGTGCCGTGTTCCAGGGACGACCGTGCTATCCGCGCGCTTCACCATAGCTCCATTAGCCGCTCGATTTAATCGAATCGAGTCTGGCGTTCAGGGCGGTCCAAATCGCGATCCGCTCGACCGCGTCGAGCGAAATCTCATCCTGCCTGCGGTCGTGGAGCTTGGTCGTCTGTGGCTGCTCGTGGTTGGCGATGTGCTGCGCGGCTTCAAGCGTGCCGTTGTTCTTCAGGTACGCGGTGGTGACGGTCGCCCGGAAGGTATGGTTCCCGATCCTCGTCTTGATGCCAGTGCCGCGCGTCTGCCGCTGGGGCATGCGGCAGGCGTTCTGCTGCAACATGTGCGCGAAGCACGTGAGCGGAACGCTATGAGCATTGGCCGGTGATCGTGTTGGCCAACCGGCGCGGTGCTGCGGGTAGGTTTGGGAGTATCGCACCAGAACCGTAGAGAAATACGTGCAACTTGCATGGATGAGGCAGGTCTCATGGCGGAGACGGTACGATTCGAACACACGGTACGCTTGTACGCACAACGGTTTTCGAGACCGCCGCGATCGGCAACTCCAGCATCTCTCCATGGTGGGCGTTTATAGCGACGTGGCCGGGTCGGCGCAACCGGAACCGCCGGACCGCCCCGCCATCCGGGCGCAGCCGCGCGGCGCCCCGAGCGAACCGCCCCTGGCACTCATACCGACAGTCCTAAGTTTTGACCTGTAAGCACCGGTCAACATTCAGGGCGGTTTGTATTAGACCAGACTACAGGGAATCACCCAGCGGCCGCCAGTCGAGCAGGTCGCTGGACACCTCCAGCCGATGCCGGTCCCATTCAGGCAGACCGGACCGGTGCCGGGCGGCCGCAATCGCCGCGGCGTCCGGCGAACGCCATTGCCCGAGCCGGCGGCCATTGAACTGAAGGGCCCAGCGCTGTTGGATCCTGAGCAGGCGAAGAACGCCCTTCGCTGTCGGATATTCATATGCCATTGCGTGCCAACCCGCTGTACCCGAGCCCCCGATGCGGGTGCCAGCATGCCGACAGGTTGCCGGTTGGTCTAGTCGGGAGTCCGGAACTCCCCATCTGGCGGGATGCTGGCGACGGGTATTGTCGTGTCCAAAAGGATCGCTAGGGTAGTGAGCGCCGCCGCCGATACAGGTTGTATTGGCGAGGCATCACTGGTCCTTGAGCCTGCAACGCCCGAGCCGCTCGCGAGATCCGCTTAAACACAGAGACGCAGAGATCGCAGGGATCTCAGAGGAAGCATGATGCGCTTCGCGCGAAGCGCCGTCACTGCCTTGCGTTCTCTGCGATCCCTGAGATCTCTGCGCCTCTGTGTTGAATCAGCCGCCGCAGGCACCCAGGCGCGCGCGAAGCAACACGTTCCGCATTCAAACACTGTCGCAATCCGACACCCAGCCCCTATCCGCAACTGTGTAAGAAATGCGGGCCAGCCCACATATCCCGGCTTGTCGTGGGCGCCGGCTTGGTCCCTGCCGCCAACCGGCTCGGCGTCACGCGGTGATTGCCGGTGGCGGTCGCGGCACGGTACCCATGGCCGCGATTCGGTAGAGCTCGCCGATCACCTCTCGGCCATACGCGCGTTCGAGCCGGCGAACGGTGAAGTGCCCCTGCGCGACGCGTTCGAAATGATCCATGAACATGACGTTCAGCGTGGCGCCGCCCAGCCCACCCAGCACCGGAATGGCGCCGGCCACGACACGTTCGGACAACACCAGACCGATGCGGGACACCACCTCGGTGACCAGCCGCGTCACCACGGGCGCCGACACGTCGAGGACACTGCGCTCGACCAGCAGAGCCATTACGTCGCCGGTCAGTTTGGTCAGCGTGGCGCGCGCGGCGTAGTAGCCGATGGCGGCGCCGGCGTCGGACTTGCGATCACCCAGCGCGAACACCTGGAGGCAGGCCAGCCGCGGCTCGAGCGCGCGCAGATCCTCGCCATGATGGCGCGCGATGTCGGCGATGGCGCGCAGCATCAGCGTCATGGTGAAGGGCAGCTCCACCGGCAGCGCGAAGGCGCCGAACAATCCGCCGATGCCGCCGGCGAGCCCTGTCAGCGCCTTGGGCCGCCAGGACGAGGGTGCGAGCGCCTCGGCCTCCTGCGAGTCGATCGCCACCGTCAGGCACTGGAGAATCGCATTGCGCAACGCACGGTGCAGCGCGCCGTTCAGCCCGGGGACGGCGCCCAGGACGCTGTCGAGCGGCTTGCCGGCGTAGTTCGCAAGGCGGATCGCGAGGCGCGGCGATTCCAGCAGCCCGACCGCGCCCTCCAGTTCCTGCTGCTCGGCGCGCGGAAGGGTCGGTGGGGCGGGCGGCAGCGGTGGCTGGGCGGGCAGCAGCGTCATCGGCTGCGCAGCTGTGGCCGCATGCCGTTCAGGCTGGCGAGGATCGCCGAGCCGTTGCTCAGCACCGCGGTGAAGCTCGGTGACACCAGCCCGCCCGGCAAGGCAACGCCGAGCGCCAGCGTGTTCAGCGCGGCGACGATGGCGTAGTTCTGCTTGATCAGGCCGACCGCGCCGCGCGACAGCTCGATCGCCTGCACCAGCTTCCATAGCGAATCTTCCATCAGCACGACATGCGCCGATTCATGCACCACCTCGGCGCCGTGGCGCATCGCGATGCCGACATCGGAATAAGTCAGGGCAACCGAGTCGTTGATGCCGTCACCGACCATCGCGACCACCTGAGCGGTGTACCCTGGGTAGGGCGGAAAAGCGCAGCACATTCCGCCGTCGCCCGGCGGAATGCGCTGCGCTTTTCCGCCCTACCCAGGGTACACCGCAACAGATGGGCCGGCTTGTGCGGTCGAGCGCGGAACGGTGTAATCGCGCGCATGGCAATACTTGTGACCGGCGCGGCGGGGTTCGTCGCACTCAACGTCGTGGAGCACCTGCTGGCGGCGGGCCGCGACGTGGTCGGGCTGGACCGGATTCCGCTGCCTGCGCGGGCGGAACGGGATTTTTCGCGGTTGCCGGGGCGTTTCACGCTGATTGGCGGGTCTATTCTGTCGGAGGCCGATCTGTCTCGTGCGTTGACGATGCGGCCGATCGAGGCGGTGATCCACTGCGCGGTGATTACTGCCGGCGCTCGGCGGGAGGCCTCGGACCCTGGGACCATCGTTGCGGTCAATGTGCAGGGGGCGGTCGATACGCTGGTGGCTGCTGCGCGGCGCGGGGTGAAGCGGTTCGTGTATTCCAGTTCGGGGGCGGTCTATGGCGCGTCCGCGGCCCAGGTTGACGTGATGGATGAGGATGCGTTGCGGCCGGCGCCGGTGGCGCTGTATGGGCTTACCAAGTTCGCTGCCGAGTCGATCCTGGCGCGGGTTGCGGAAACGCAGGGCGTCAGCTTTACGGCGGCTCGGCTTGGGGTGGTTTACGGGCCGTGGGAATACGCGACAGGCGTGCGCGATACGTTGTCGCCGATGTTGCAGACGTTGGAGCTGGCGGAGGCGGGAACGGAGGCGGTGCTGGGGCCGCCATGGCGCGGGGATTACACGCTGTCGCGCGATATCGCGGCGGGTTTGGTGGCGATTGGTGATGTGCCGGTGCTGCCGCGGACCGTCTACAACCTTGCGACCGGGCGGGCGAGCACCGCCGAGGACTGGTGCCGCGTGGTGGCGGCGCGGCTTCCCGGGTTTCGCTGGCGCCGCGCGGCGGAGGGCGAGGCGTGGAATGTCGAGAGCCACACGGGGTTTGACCGTGGCGCGATGGATATTGGGAAGATTACCGGGGATACGACGTATCGGCCACGGCTCGATTTGGCGGGGGCGGCGGATCACTTGCTGGCTTGGAGGGCGGCTGGGTAGGATCGTCCGGATTCGACCGCGACGGGGCTCTCATGCACAGCCACCGATGATCATGACCGGATCACGGCCAAATTGAACGGACCGCCATTGGCGGCAGCGTGCGTGACGGCGTCGTTCGCGTGGTCCAGATCGAACTCCGTGACCTCGAATTGGCCCAGGTCCAGCAGGCCGGAACGGACAAGCCCGACCATGCGGTGGTGTATGGTGATGCAGTTTCGCATGATCCATTCGTACCGCAGGTCCAACCCGGGGCCGCCGAGCATCCCCACGCCTCCTATCAGCACGCCCCCCGTAAGGCCGCACCGCCGTAACCGCGGCCCAAACCGCTGTCGTGCCCGCGAAGGGCGGCAGAAGGTCCAGGACGCAGTCGATCGCACCGGATGCGGCTTGCTGCATCCGCTCCCGATCGACCTCCTCGCGTCCCTGAGCGGAAACCGTGGACGGGCGCTGGACGTACATTTCGCAAATGCTGCCAGTGCAAGGCCAAGAAAGGGTTAACGAACTGTTGATTGTCGCTGCGCAGACGCGTATATGTTCGATAGGCACAGCAGACTGAGGTTCGATAGTGTCGAGGAAACAGCGACTTGATCGCCCGCTGGCGGCCATTTTCGTGGCGTGCCGAGACTATTACCTTGCCAACGCCAAGAGGTCTGCGAGGCAGAAGCAAAGTGAGCCTTACAAGCAAGTGCGGAGATGCCTAACCGCTTCGCTGCGGGCAATGGCGGAGGTTCATGCCGCGAGATACCCAGGGTACGTTGTAGACAAGCGCCATCCCGGCTATCTGGTGAAATTCGAGCCGCCTATGTCGGTTCGGGTGCCGTACCACGTGTTGCCAACATTTCCGACCGGAGATGAACTTGAGGCACTTTGGCATTTATCCCGTACCATTCGTTCTGGAGATCGCTCAGTAATCTCGCTCAGCGGCAGCAACGTGCTACGCAAAGTCTTTGACGTGGTCGGAGACGTGGATTTCTGTGAATACTTTCCAGTTGACGATACCGAAGGCTTTGATCGGATGGCGTCGAACATTGACGGCACGAATAGGGTGGCATGTCTGAGGCTCGCCTTTGACGGCAAAGAGTGGCGCTTTCCATGGGGCGAAGACCGTCCAACAAAGGAGGTCTTTGCCAAGACACTCGATAGCTCGGTCCAAGATAGGGCTACAATGAAAGTCGACTATGTAGGTGATGTCGACCGTCTCGGTGTGACAGAAATATCAAACCTCATTATTATGGTGGACGAACACGGAAAATCTGCTGGGTTCGTGAAGACTTTTGCGGCTCAGGAGGCTCCGCTGGTGCCAATTGATGTGTTGCCAAACCAGATGGATGACCCCGCTGAGATGGGCCGCTACGTTAGTTGGCTCATCAATTCAATTGAGACGCTCAAGGCCAAAGGGGATATGCGCAAGTGCCTTAAGCGTTGTGCTTCGCTGTCACGAGTTGTATTTGCCTCCGATATTAGCGATGATATTTCTGATTTGGTGTCCGAAAGCACGATATTGCTTAGCCATAAAGTGACAGAACTCGAGAAGCTGTCGTCCGTGCTGAAGTTGCTATCCGACGAGCGGTCCCAACGCCTGCACGGCTTAGTCGAGCGGCAGCGGAAGGAACTTTCAGCTAAGCTTGCAGCGCGGGGTGGAACTCCAGACGAGTTCGCCTGTAAGAGATTTGACCATAAAGCAATTCGCATCGTGAGTCGACTGCTCGATCAAGTCCGACCGGGGGAATATCCAAATTCGCGGAGGGCGGCGTGACGCGCGCATCCGACCGATTGGCTAACGCGCTGGCGATCTGGCCACTCGACCGCGAGCAAGTTAGCCTCCTGCGCGAAGCGATCGCCGAGATCGATGACATTCGAGCCGACGCGCTCTCGGTGCTCCTTCGTGAAGCGGAACAAGCAGTGATTAACTGTGCTAGTTTGCTCGCCAGGAAAACACCACGCGAACCAATGTCGCAGAAGGCGACGCACGAATATCGACCGTAGGCCGCCGAATATCGACCGCGGGCCCCAAAAACAAGCCTCCCTACACCGCCCCATCGGGGGATATCAAATTTACCGACCCTCGACCAGCTGGTCGAGATCCTGAGGCACACGTTCGTCACGATGGTGCGGCTAGAAGGCGCCGATCTATCGGGGCGCCAACTGGCGGTATTCTTAACGTGCTATCTGATAGACGGCGGACACACCGTTCGGGGGCTGGCAGCGGATCTGCATGTCTCCAAGCCGGCGATCACTCGAGTGCTAGACCGACTGGGCGAACTCGACTTGGCCCGCCGCAAGACGGATCCGATCGACCGCCGCAGTGTACTGGTGCAGCGTACGGTCAGGGGGTCTGCGTTCCTGCGCGATCTGCGGGCCATTTTGTCGGAATCCGCTGTTGCGGCGCGCAAGCGGCAGATGGGCACGCCCCAATTGCGCGCCGCGCGTGCTTGATCCGCGGGGAGGCGCGTATGGCGCGACGGGAGCGGCTGGTGATCCCGGCTCGCACCATGCTGGCAGTCAAGCGGCCGGTCAGTAGCGGTCGTTCGTATACAGCGCCTTCTGCCGCGCGCCTCTCGGCTTCGGCACCGTCTGGTTCGGCTTCGGGGTGTTCTTCTCGTCGTTCAGGATGCGCGAGGCCATCCGCCTCACATCTGCCGGCGTGGCGGAGGTTGGGTCCTTTGCCAACTCAGCCGCACGCTTGACGACATCAGCCACGGTTGCGCGAGGGGCGTCGTGCGCAAACCTCGGATCCGACAGTGGCACCACTTCGACTTCCAGCTTGCAATCGAGCCCGCGTGCCAAATCGGCAAGGGTTTCGAGCTGGAGATCGTTCTCCCCCTTGAGCCTGCGTGACAGAAGCCCCTCATCGACACCAAGCCTTTGGGCGAGCTGCTTCTGCGTGAAGCCGCTTTGCTTTTTCCCATGCATGACATGCCGGATGTCGCGAAATATCTCCCCCTTTATCTCGGCACGGTAGGCCGCCAACTCGCTTTCCGGGATCCGGACAATTGGCGCTTCCTCGTCAGTCACTGTCACCTCCATGCCCGACGCAGTACCGCTGCACAGAGGTTTTGACCGGTTGCTCCTGGGTTGCGTCCAGGGCTGGGAAGGCTTTGCGCATCTGGTGCATCGCAGTGCGTCAATGCTTCCGTCAGCATCCGTTGGCAGCAACGCGAAGTAAGTATTTAGCGCAGATGTTAAGTAGATGCACGCAGAACACGCAGATGGTTCAGCGTGGGTCACAGGCCGTGGTGCCACACTGAACCATCTGCGTGTTCTGCGTGCATCCGCCACCATCTGCGCTAAATTCATTCTTTCTTGTCCCGCGCAGCCACAAGGCTCGCAACGTGGGCCGAGACCGTATGCGATTACAGCCTTCCCGAGCCACGGCCGGAGCATGCCGCGGTCTGACCCCAAGGGACAGTGACGGAGCGGCGCGGTCGGGGCGCCGCGATCGCGTCGCGCTCTCGATGAGGGGTGGCGGCCGGCACGGTTGCTCGGGCGTCGGGCGCGGTCGAGGGCCTATCGGACGGCGATGGGCTGGTGTTTGGCTCCGCGGCAGACACTCGACAGGCTCCGGTGGGGTGGATTTGCTTGCCTCATTGGGAGGTATTGAGTTAGTTGTAGTGACATGGATATTGACGGTGGACGTGGAGACGCGACAGCAGCGACGACCGGGTTGGGCCGGGTGTGGCCTCGTCCAGGCGGCGGTGTCGGGTCGCGAGACGGCGGCGGTATGGCGGCGCTTCGGGGTGCGTTATGCCGGGTGGCGGAGGGGTCGCGGCATGTGGCCCACGAGGTTAGCGGAAGATCGCGGGCCTTGGCTGGGGCAGGTCGCGCGCAACGTGAGACCGGACGGCGTGAGCCGCTCCACGGACAGGAAGTCGGTGTCGAGCCCGCGTGCACTTCGCGGCGAACGCTGGCTGACGGGACTGCGTCGGCGGGCCCGGCGACAGACGCGCGCAACAACCACGACATCAATCTCATGAAACGTGAGGATGGCTTGCTGTGGGCGTCGACACGGCTAGCGGGCGGGCACCGTGCCGCGACAGGTGGCCGGAGCTCGCTCGGAGAGCGTGAAGGCGACGAATCAGAGAATTCCGACATCAACCCTATGAACCGTGAGAACGGGACGCGGCCGACGCGGGCACGCCTGGCGGGCGGGCGCTGTGGGGCGATTGGTAGCCCGCACTCGCTCGGAGGTGGGGAAGGTGACGAACCAGAGAATCTCGACATCAATGCTATGAACCGTGAGAACGGGGCGCGGCCGACGCAGGCACGCCTGGCGGGCGCGCACCATGTGCCGCGACTGGTGGCCGGAGCTCGCTCGGAGGGCGTGAAGGCGACGAGTCCGAGAATCTCGACCTCAATGCTATGAACCGTGAGAACGGGGCGCGGCCGACGTGGGTGTGGCTGGTGGGCAGGCGCCGTGCGGCGACTGGTGGCCGGCACTCGCCTGGCCGGGGCGCGGGCTACAAATCCGAGAATCTCGACGTCAATGCTATGAACCGTGAGAACGGGGCGCGCCCGCCGCGGATACGCCTGGCGGGCAGGCGCCGTGCCGCGACTGGTGGCCGGCACGCGCTCGGAGGAGGCGAAAGCGGCGAAAGCGAGAATCTCGACATCAATGCCACGAACCGTGAGAACGAGGCCCGGCCGACGCGGGTACGCTTGGCGGGCCGGCGCCGTGCCGCGACTGGTGGCCGGCACTCGCCTGGCCGGGGCGCGGGCGACAAATCCGAGAATCTCGACATCAATGCTATGAACCGTGAGAACGGAGCGCGGCCGACGCGGGTGTGGCTGGTGGGCAGGCGCCGTGCTGGGACTTGTGGCCGGTGGTTGCCTGGCCGGGATGTAGGCGACGAATGCGCGGATCTCGGCATCGATCTCATGCAACGTGAGGGTGGGCCTTCGCGGAACGGTCCGGGCGATGGGGCGGCCGCACGGAGGCAAGTCGGTATCACCGGCTGGAGCCTGTCCTCGGGTGGGCCAGTGGCCCGACCGGTGGGCCGGCGTGACGGGTGAGCCTTGCGCAGATCCCATGCCGATCCCGCGACCGACTACGACCCGGTGGTGAGAATGGGGCGCGGCTGGTGTGGGCGCGGCTGGCGGGCAGGCGGCGTGATGCGGCGGGGGAGCGGTGTCTGTCGGGCCGGGGCGAGGGCGGTGAATGCGGGAGTCTCGGCAACGATCTCTTACAACGTGAGAACGGCGCGCGCCCGATGCAGGCGCGGCTGGCGGGCAGGCGTCGTGGTGCGGCGGGTGGTCGGTGCTTGCCCGGCTGGCTGGGGCGACGGCGGTGAATGCGAGAATCTCGGCAACAATCTCATACAACGTGAGAACGGCGCGCGCCCGATGCATGGGCGGCTGGTTGGCAGGCGCCGTGCCGCGACGGATGGCCGGAACAAGTCCGGCCATGACGTTGAGAGGACCCGGCCATGACGTTGAGAGGACAGTGTGTCCAGTCAAACCTTCCCCGCTCACGGCCTTATCCTGATGCCTATGGGGTCAAGCCCGGCCTTGACGGTGGGGTGGAGAGGGATAGGTCGCCGGCCATGACGGTTGGGCTCCGACCTTCCTACTTCGCCACCAGCGCGCGCAGGTCGGCTTGCGGGCGGGCGCCGTAATGGCCGATGACCTCCGCTGCCGCGATCGAGGCGATCCGCCCGCAGGCGGCCAGGTCGCGCCCCGCGGTGAGGCCGGCCAGGAACCCCGCGGCATAGGCGTCGCCGGCGCCGGTGGTGTCCACGACCTTGGCCGGCTCGGCGGCGATATGCACGGTCTCGGCGCCGCGCAGGATCAGGCTGCCGGCCTCGCTGCGGGTCAGGGCGGCCAGGGCCACGTCGGCGCGAGCCTGCTCGGCGGCCGCGGCGAAGTCGTTGGCCTCATACAGGGCGGTGACCTCGACCTCATTGGCGAACAAGATATCGACGTGACCGGCGACCAGCGCGCGGAAGGCGGCACGGTGGCGGTTGACGCAGAACGGGTCGGACAGCGACAGCGCGACCTGGCGGCCGGCGGCGTGGGCGGCGGCGGCGGCATGGTAGAACGCGGCCTGGGCGGCGGGCGGGTCGAACAGGTAGCCCTCCAGGTAGGTCACCGCCGCGTCGGCGACCAGCGCGGGATCGACGTCTGCCTCGCCCAGGCTGACGCAGGCACCGAGGAAAGTGTTCATCGTCCGCTGGCCGTCGGGCGTCACCAGGATCAGGCAGCGCGCGGTCGGCGCTCCGCCGTGCAGCGGGGCGGAGGGGAAGTGCACCCCGGCGGCGTGGATGTCGTGGGCGAACACGCTGCCAAGCTCGTCGTCGGCCACCTTGCCGAGATAGGCGACGCGGGCGCCCAGTCCGGCGGCGACGGCGCAGGTGTTGGCGGCCGAGCCTCCGCTGCTCTCCTGGCCTGGCGGCATGACGGCGTAGAGCCGCTCGGCGGTGGCGGCGTCGATCAGCGCCATGGTGCCCTTGTGCATGTCGTGGCGGCTGAGGAAGCTCTCCTCCGCCCGCGCCACCACGTCGACGATGGCGTTGCCGATGCCGAGAATGTCGAACCGTGTGGAAGCCATGCTGTCCTTGTCCCTTGGCTCGTGCGTTGCCATCGGTTCCGCGTAACACTCGCGCCGGTTGGTGGGCAACCGGGGACGGGCAATCGGAAGAACGTCACCGGATGAACCGCCTGCTCTCGCCCCTTACCCGCAGCGTGGCGCAGATCACGGACCCGGCGTTTCTTGGGGTGCTGGCGCTCAGCCTGGCGTGCTCCGCGGCGGTGTTCGTGCTGCTGCATCTGGGCGTGCTGTGGGCGGTGCATCGGGCGTTGGCGCTGTCTGGGTGGCTGGCCTGGGGGGCCGACGTGCTGGGAAGTGTTGGCGCGTCGTTGCTGGCCCTGTGGCTGTTCCTGCCGCTGGCGGCGGGGATCGCAACGCTGTTCATCGATCGCGTCGCGCGCGCGGTGGAGCGGCGGTACTATCCGATGCTGCCGCCGGCCCCGGGGGCGCCGCTGCTGGCGGTGCTCGCCGACGCACTGGCGCTGGTGTGGCGCATCCTGTTGCTGAGCCTGCTGGCGCTGGTGCTGGCGCTGGTGCTGCCGGGGATCGGCCTGGTGCTGGCCTGGGCAATCGGCGCCTATGCGATCGGGCGCGGGCTGTTCATGGCCGTGGCGCTGCGGCGGGTCGACCGGGGAGCGGCCGAGCTTCTGTTTGCGGCCAATCGTCCCGCGGTGCTGGTGCAGGGCGGCATCATGGCGCTGGCCGGGTACCTGCCGGGGTTCAACCTGCTGATCCCGGTGCTGGGCACCGCGGCGATGGTGCACGTGCTGGATGCCGCGATGCGCGGTGATCCGAGGCGGGGCAATCGGATGAGCGAAGCAAGGTCAGGGCTCCGCCCTGAAACCGCCAGGGGGCGTTGCCCCCTGGACCCCCACCAGAGGCAGCGGCCTCGGTCCCCCCTCCCGCGCCACAACCAACGGGCGGGTTCCAAGGGCCGCTGCCCTTGGCGGGGATCCAAGGGGCAGAGCCCCTGGCCTTGCTTCGTTCACCCGATTGCCCTGGCCGCGGGGCTGTTCCTGTCGGCGCGACCATGATAGGGCGGGCGCCGTCGCAAACCCGGAGCTACCGTGTTCAAACGTCGCAAGCCCGACGAGCCCGCCTCGAATCCGCCGTTGCCGGCGGGCCAGGGCGATTCGCAGGCGACCTCCAGGCCGGGCGATTCGGACCTGGGGGTGCCCGCCTTCCGCCCAGCCATTTCGAAGGATTCATCCACCATGGCACGACCGCCATTTTCCGCCGCGCCGCCGCTGTCGTCCACACCCACCGGCATGCCGCCTGCCCCGGGTGCGACTCAGGGCCCGACTCCAGGGGGCACAATCCTAGGGGGCACAATCGCGGGTGCAGCGCCGCCACGGCCTGGCCTGCTGGCGGCGGGGCGCCCGGCACGCGATCCGGTGGAGCGGCGCACCCTGGTTGTCGGGCGCGGCATCAGCCTGCAGGGCACCGTGCAGGACGCCGAGCGGCTGGTGGTGGAGGGCACGGTCGAGGCGACGATGATCCAGGCCACCGAGCTGTCCGTCACGCCGGGCGGGATGTTCAAGGGCGAGGTCGAGGTAGAGGACGCCGAGATTGCTGGCACGATCGATGGCACGCTGACGGTGAAGGGCGGCTTGATTGTGCGGGCCACCGGGAAGGTGCTGGGTACCGCGCGGTGCCGGCGGTTGCAGGTGGAGGACGGCGGGCAGATCACCGGCCGGATCGAGATGCTGTCGGAGCCGGCGCGCGTGGGAACCGAGCCGTCCGGCGGGCAGTAGCGCGGCGCCGGGCGCGGCCGCGGCGGTGGGCGCCCATCTGTCGGTGGTGTCGGAGGGTGCCGCCCCGACAGCGGTATCGTGGTTGCCACCGAACGCCTACGGCCGCCACGGAGGAGCTGGCGTCAGCAACCGCTGGTGCTCGCCGAAACGACAATACCCAGATTGGCGGGCGTCGAGGTGTTGACGAACTGATACGTACTCCCACTTGGAGTGACGCAGATATTGTAAGCGAACACGCCACCGGAATTATACATATACGTGATGATCCCGGGGTTGGAGTCAGTGCCGGCTATCGTGTAGGTGCCCTCAAGCTCCACGGTAGCACCGCCATTATGGTACTCCTGGAATTGGGTGCCATTGATCAACGTCTCATTGTTTTCACGGCGGGTGCCATTGTTGTAACAGGAATACACAGTTCCATAATTGCCCTCAGGCACCAGCAAAGACGTGATCGCAGTGGCGGTCATGGCGCCGCCAAACGCGCTGCAATCGGCCATGGCCGGCCCGGCAACATTCGCAAACAGGAAGATTCCTGCTACGGCGATCCGGTTCTCCACCTTATGACGCCAAAGGAAAAGGCTCGGCCAAAAAATAAGACCATTTTGCGCGATTTGGCAAGGAGATAGATCGAAACGCCGATCTTTCGTCAAGCGGGCCGTCAAGTGCCGCGATTCTCATTGTGGCCGGGCCGCGCAGCCCGGCTCATGTTCGTCGCGCCAAACTGCTGCATCAAGTGCTCCCTACCGCCCGCCCGCGACCCAGTCGCGCAGCGCGTCGCACAGCGCGTTCATCGCCAGGATCGTCATGCTGAGTGCCAGGCATGGCCACAGCAGCAGCAGCGGTGCCTGCGCCATGGTGGCGCGCGCGGCGCCGATCATCAGGCCCCACGACGGCGCCGGCGGCACCACACCCAGGCCGAGGAAGGACAGGCCGGACTCCAGCACCATCGCCGAGGCGGCGGTCAGGCTGACCTGCACCAGCACCGGGCCGGCGATGTTGGGCAGGATGGTGCGCAGCATGATGCGGGCGGGACGGGCGCCGATGGCGCGCGCTGCCTCGACATAGTCCTGCGCGCGCGCCGCCAGCACGCCGGCGTAGACCACGCGGACGAAGCCCGGCAAATAGAGCACGGCGAGCACCGGGATCAACGTGCCGGCGCCGGGTCCGAGCAGCGTCACGACCAGCAGGGCCAGCAGCAGGGGCGGGAAGCACAGCACGATGTCCATGCTGCGCAGCGCCAGGAACTCGGGCAGGCCCCGCCAGAAGCCGCCGACCAGGCCGAGCAGCACGCCGCCGGCGCAGGCGAGCGCCGCTGACCCGCCGGCGACCGCAAGCGAGACGCGCGCGCCCCAGAGCAGACGCGACAGCACGTCGCGGCCGTATTCGTCCTGGCCGAGCGGATGGGCGAGCGACGGCGGCGCCAGATGGTTCGCCACGTCGATGTGCAGTGGATCGGCCAGTGGCAGCGTGGGAACGACCAGCGCGAGCAGCGCGATGGCGGCGACGGCGATGGCGGGTGAGCGAAGCAAGGTCAGGGCTCCGCCCTGAAACCCGCCAGGGGGCGTTGCGCCTTGGAACCCCACCAGAGGCCGCTGCCTCTGGACTCCATCCATTTTGGT
>PLXO01000008.1 GCA_003151425.1 Acetobacteraceae bacterium | reverse complement strand
GACACATTCCATCCGGAATGGAATTATAACCATCTCGCCGAGGGCACCGGCCTGAAGCGGTAGTCTTTGGGCATTGCCTAAGTTCTCTTCGTACTGCGCCTTTGGCTGTTTGATTATGTGTGGGCGGTCTGAATGCGGATTGAAGCGGAGCGCCGTGAAGACTATCCCTCGACCAGGATCGGACGACAGCGCCCGGACTTTGCCCATGTTTGCGCAGCTACTAAAGATGACAGCGCTGATTTCCCTGTAGCTGGCCGTGGTGAAGATTCCTAGTTCGACAGGGCTGCCGTTGTCCTTGAAAACCTGCTTTAGCTCCTCACCCTGGAGGCGACCTTCTCGGCCAGCAGTGGCGATGTAGCGCTCTTCGTCTACGTAATAGCCGTACAACACGGCCTCGATTGGCCGCTGAGAAGCCATAAAGCTAAACGGCTGGTCAAAGTTGGTGACAGCCACCACATAGGCCCGATCTTTCGCGTGATCCAGTGCCGCATACGAATTGACGTACTTACGGTGTTTCTCTCCCAGGCTGTTCGCAAGCCGAATGATGGTGCGAAAATTGAATGCATTCAGATCAGGTAGCGGAACTTTACCCAGACGTGCATGTTCTGGTTCGGCCCCCTGCGCGTTGGAGGCGATGGTCGCCTCGATATTGAAGCCCTGCATCGGGATACAGAAATCTGGCCTTTCCTTCGAAAAATCCACTTGCATGCCATACTTTTTCAGGGCAGCAAACAGGTACAATTCCCAAAAGCTGGAATTGAAGGTTGTCTGAAATTCCTCCGTGAACTTACCATCCCGATCGACAAATCCGCGCGCCCAGTCGTTCAGCACATCAAGGGGGAAACCGTTGCCGACTGCCAGAAGATTGCGAAAGTTAGGGTGCTGTCGCATCTCTTCGATAACCGGCTTGAAAAGGTCCATGCTGGCTCGCCTCACACCCTGATCCTCTCCACCTCATCGAGGCTGAGTTCCTCGCACCGGCGATCGTAAAACTGCGTGGTTCGCGTGCTGGCATCGTTCACCATCTGCGCCGCCTTCTCCAGCGTGCCGCCGTTCTCCAGATACGCCCTGTCCCCGTCGTCCGGAAGCTGTGATTGCCGAGCTTCGTGACGAGACCGGCCGCGGCGGCACGTCGGTGGGTCATCAGGTAGAACGCCACCATCGTCGCCGCCACCCCCTGCGAAAGCGCGGTTCTACGTTCGCCCACCGCTTCGCCATCTTACAGAGGCGGTCGTAATCACGCAAACTTATGTCCGCCGCTCTGGCTGTGTCAGGAGTCAGGAGAGAGTCATGCCATTTCCGTACAATCGCCTCTGTATGGTCCCAGGCCAAGTTTTCGTCGTACAGACCCTGCTGGACTCCGATGGCGATCGTATCCAGGTAGTTCAGCACCATAACTATGTCCTGCTGAAAGTCCTTTTCCTTGCCTTCAAACTCCTTCCTATTTTGGGCCTCTCGAAGACGCCTCACACATCCCTCTATAATCGCATCGGACTCGTACCTATTGCATGCGGCAAGGGTTCTCTCTAGTTTGTTTTCTTTCCGGATCACGAAGATCTGCACTACGCCAACAAGCGCAAGTAGCAGTGTCACAGCTACCAGGCAGAACGTCGCTATGGTGATTCCGTCCATCGTCCATCCTTATCAATAGCACCATCCTGTGCGACGCCAATCATGCTGTTATTCCAGAATAATGTGAATCGGCACGCACTTTGGGACCCCGTTTGAAATAGACGCTATCAGATCAATGTCACGGTGGACAGCGGTCCGGGGATGGGGTCCCGGTTGGGTGCTGAAACATAGCAAGCCGAGCCTTGGTGGTCGGTGCCGCGTGCTCGCCCGTCTCCTGCTCGATCCAGGGCGCCACGTGAAGCGGCTGCACGGCCGCGACCGACCGCGCGCCTGATCGTCGCACCAGGCCAGAGGCTCCCCCACGGCGCGGCCGTAGGCCCGCGGCGTGTGCGGGTTGCGGATGTTCGCCGCGAAGAATTCCTGGAAGCGGCACGCGGCCTGGTCGCCGGCGACGGCGACGGCGATCAGCGCGGGGGAGGGTGGACGCAGCGGTAAGAGGGACAAAGTGATTCATGGAAGGCCCAGCTTCACCTTGATCTCCGCCTTCGCGATTTCCCACACAAGCCCAAGGCCAATGCTGGCAACGCCTCTGGCGCGGTCTTTGGTCTTCCGCCAGACATCCGGGTCGCGGACTGCGTCCAAGAACTCATGCCCGGACCAAGTAAGTCCTGCGATTCCAAAATCTGTCATGCCGAGCTGGCCCTTCACGTAACCGGCCTGGAACAAGAGATCGAGGTTGTAGGCCACTTGATCAGGCGTGTAGCCATCGACCTGCAAATGAGGGTCAGTAGGATTGAAGAAGGCGGTCGTGCCTTGCGGGAGGTCGAGGGCCTCCACTTTGAGAAGCAGCGCCCGGATCAGTTCCATATCGCGTGTCATGGCGATCAGCCTTCTTCCTGAGGCGAGGTGGCCGGGCCACTCTACCCCCTTTCCTATATGTGATAAAGGACACTATCCGTTTTTCGCTCACCGGCGCGGCCCCGGCTTGGGTGCCCCCGCGGGAAGGCTCGTGCGCCGCGCCGCCAAGCGAAAAACGCTCTATACTATCACACATAACTATTTGATATGATTGGTATTCTTGGAGTTGTGTAAGTTCTGCAGCGTTGCCGGTCGGCCATCGGTTGATGGCATCGTCCGATAATGCGTGAAGCCGCCGTCGCGATCATTATCAGCGTATCGAAGTGTCCCTAGCCAGCATACCGTCGGAAGCAAAAGACGATGATTGTGGTGACAATGAATGCGGAAGCGGTGCCCGCGGTTCGAACCGTGGCAAGCGCGTCAAAAGCAGCGACGTGCCTGAAGACAGTGTCAGCCTTGCCGGCAATATACCCCCCAATCGCCAGGGCTGTTCAACGCTCTATACGACTGACCGAAGAGGTTGAGTCCGCGAGGCAACACCTGGGATAAATCGTCTGCGCGAGCCGATTGCCAGATTCCGGCGCGGCGAGATCTCGGAATCTATGCATGGCAACCAATCCACCAGGAGGTTGCCGTGCGATCGTTCGACCAGTTGATCGGTTTGCTCAGTGAGATCCCGGACCCGCGCCGGGCCGAAGGAAAGCTGTATAAGCTACCCTACGTTGTGCTGTTCTCGATCCTCGCCGCGGTAACCGGGGGCAACTCATATCGCTCCATCGAAACCTTCATCGACGTGCATCGCAGCCGACTGAACGCCGCCTTCGGTCTGAACTGGAAGCGCGCACCAGCCCACACCGCCATTCGCTACATCCTTCAGCGTCTTGATCCGACGGGCGTCGAGCAGGTATTCCGCCGCCATGCTGCGGGCCTTCTTGACGGTGCGAGCGACGTTTCGCAACGTACCGTGGCACTTGACGGAAAGGTGCTCAGGGGAAGTTTCGACAATTTCAGAGACCGCAAAGCAGCCCAGCTGCTGCACGCCGGAGCCTGCCCTTGGGCTTGACCCGAGGGACACCAAATTCGGCCTGGTCCTGGCGCATATCGACATCGACGAAAAGTCCAACGAGATCCCCGCCGCACAGCAACTGCTTGGCGAGCTCCATGTTGCGCACAGCACCATCACCCTCGATGCGCTGCACTGCCAAAAAAAAACTTCGAGGTTGCCGCGCAAGCCCGGGCGCAAGCGATTATCCAACTGAAGGACAATCAGCCCACCCTGATGCAAAATGCCGAAACTGCCTGCGCCTGCCAGCATCCAACCAGCAGCGACACCTCCATCACCAAAGCACGCAATCGGCGTGAGACCAGAACCGTTGACGTATTCAGCGCGGCCCGCGCAGTTGCCAACACCGAATGGAAGCACCTGATCAAGGGTATCGTCCGCGTCACCCGTGAGGTGTTGCATCGAAGTGCCAAGACCGGTCTCTGGAGCAGCGCCTCCGAGGTGGCATACTATCTGGCTGGTTTTGACGGGTCGGCAAGCCACGCAGCCATCGCAATCCGAAGCCATTGGCATATCGAGAACACGCTGCACTACACGCGCGATGTCACATTCCGGGAAGATCTATCGCGCATCCGTTGCAATCCAGGTGTATTTGCCCGGATACGCAGCTTTGGCTACAACATCCTGCGCCGCAATCAGACCAGAACGTTCAACCAGGACAGATACGCCGCCGCTCTCGCCGGACTCGATGCGCTATCCAAGTGGAGCGTCAGTTGAGAGCGTTGAACAGCCCTGGCATGAGCTGCCGCCTGCGATACGCGTGTCGCGAGGGAGCGCGGCGGCACGCTGTAGGCGCCATCCACCTCGAGCGATACGCGCGCCACGACGGGAAGGACTGGTGTATCGGTCAGCGTGTAGGGCTTGCGCGGGGCAGTCTTGACCACCTGGCTTTCGGGTGGAACCGAGATCGTGATGTCGTCAATGACTTCGCACTGGCAGGTGAGCCGATACTGCCCCAAGGCATCCGCGGGCAGCCATTCCCTCTCAGCGTCGCTTGCGGGATTCAATGCGTGCCGGAACGCACCGTCGGAGTCGACCTCAATTCGGCAGCTACCGCATTTGCCGCGCCCCCCGCAGACTGACTTGATGCCGACCCCCGCTCTCCACGCGGCAGCCAGCAGTTGCTCGCCGGCGCGGACATCGAACGTGTGCGAGCCACGCAGAATCGTGACACGCGGCATCGAGCTCTTGTTCAGGCGCCGATATGAGCGGGAAACTCGCGCGCCCACACGGCTGATGCCACCCGACTTGAGGATTGACCCACCGGAGCTGCACCTACGTCATGCCGGCATGCGCCGGCATGACGATGGGGGTACCGCCGAAGAGTCGATCATCCGGGCGCCTGGTATTACTTGCCGTCGTAGCGCCGGTACTTCTCGAGCGTCTTGGCCATCGCCCAGATGTTCTCGAGCTTGCAGTAGTTGGTGATGCTGTTGGCGCTGCTGATCATGTAGCCGCCGCCCTTGCCAATTTTTTCGATGCGGTCCCTGACCTCGCTCTCGACCTCCTCGGGGGTGCCGAGCGTGAGCGTGTAGTCAAGGTCTATATTGCCGATGATGCAGACCTTGTCGCCGTACTTCTCCTTGACCCTGTTGATGTCCATGGCGGCGGGCTGGATCGGATGCAGTCCGGTCATGCCCAGCTTCAGCAGGCCGTCGAGAATTGGAAACAGGTTGCCGTCGCTGTGGAAGATCCACGGCTTCTTGATCTGCCGGGTCACGATCATCTGGTAGGGCTGAATGAACTCCTCGTACATGTCCATACTGACCCAGGGGGCCTTGGTGTCGGCGTGGTCATCGAAAGACCAGATGAAATCGATATCGAGCTTGTTGAGATGCTCGACGACACGCGCCGTCCATTCCGAAAAACGCCGGTGAACTTCCTTCACCAGATCGGGCTCCTCGAACATCGCCATCGAGAAAGCCTCGAGGCCCATGCTCTCGAACATGCTGGCCGTGCCCAACCGAATGCGGGCGTAGACCGCATAATCCTCGCGATATTGTTCGATCCATTTTGCCACCTGATCGTAACGGGCCTGGTGGTCCGGATCGGGCAGGAACTCGTCGAACAGCTTGAGCGAGTCGCGGCTGGTGAGCAGACCACGTTTGACAAAGGTGCGGCCGCTGTGCGGGTCTATATCCATCTCGGCGATCCAGGGCGGCAAGAAGTCGAAGGTGATCTCGCGGGGATGGTAGTAGGACTCCTTCATCGACGCGTTGGTCTGCGCTGTTTGACTGGCCGTTGCCTTGCCGCCGGTGGGAAAGCTGTAACCGAAACCGTCCATGCCCAACGTGCGGCACAACTCGCCCGGCGTGAAATCCCTCCGACCGTTCATGATCTTGATCTGGATCTCTTCCTCGATGGCCCCCTCGATCCATGGGACCATGTCAGGCTGGCCGCGCCGCAGGGCCGTCATGACCCGTTCTCTCGGTGTCATCTCATGCTCCAGTCGCTGGTATTCTCGTGTTTGATCGAGCAGCGGACCATCCGGACGCGGTAGCGCATCCGGATGTGGCGAAGGTCAGTCAGTTGAGTAGGGCGTTGCATTTTTCGACGGCGCCATAGGCGTCCGGACTGTAGAAGTCGGCGCCGATCTCGTCGGCGAATTTTTGCGTGACCGGCGCTCCGCCCACGCCGATGATGACCGACTTGCGCAGACCGGCTTCCTCCAGTGCTCGAATGGCCACGCGCATGCTTTCCATCGTGACGGTGATCAGCGCGCTCATCAGCACCACCTGCACCGACTCGTTCCGCACCGCATCTATGAATTTCTCCGGCGGGGTGTCGACACCGAGATCGATGACCTCGTAACCGCCACCCTCGAGCATGATCTTGAGGATGTTCTTGCCGATATCGTGGAAGTCGCCGGCGACCGTTCCAAGCGCGATCTTGCCGCGCTGCTGGTAGCTGCTGTTCAGCAGGTGCGGCTTGAGGAATTCCAGCGCCTCGGACATGGCGCGTGCGGCAATCATCATTTGCGGCAGGAAGAACTCACCGCTCGAGTACCTTTCTCCCACCACCGCCATGGCCGGGATAAGGCCCTGCAGCATGATATCCTTGGCGTCGACACCCTCGGCGAGCGCGCTCTTGACCGCTTCGGTCAGCTCGGCGCGTTTGCCGCGAATGCATTTGTCCTTGATAAGGTCTAATGCGGCGCTCACCTGCGTGGTCTCCTTGTCACTCGCGGGGTCTCGATCCGCTGTGTGGGCCACGATCATCCGCTGCCCATGCCGGCTATTTCAACCTTCTTCAGTTCTGCTTTCTTCGCGTCCGCTTCCGGCAGTACCTAACATGGCGCCGACCAAGTGATGTCTCGGCCACTGCTGCAACTCGCCTGACCGCCATCACCTGATACCCCCTACACCGGCACGGCATCCGGCGCAAGAACCGTGCTGCCGACAGGCGAGAACGGGTTGATCTCATCCGGGGAAACGCCAGCACGGCGGCCGCTCTCTCCGCACGGAAGCCTGCCGCGCGAACATTCCGTTCCCGTTACCCAGCGGGCTCATCGAGCATCGCAAGCGCCGGTCGGCATCGTGTCATCGGTTTCACCTGCGCGACGCCGGAAAGCCCGCGCGCTCAGGCCCGTCCATTGATCGGCCCGGTTGCGGGCAAGCGCCAATCTCGCCGCTTGTCACGACTCCACATGCAGTCTAGGTTGCCCAAGGTGACATCGCATGTTGCAGCACAGTAAGATCGCCGGCGAAAGCGAACCAGATGACTGGCTCTCTTAGTCCAACCGCGGGCGCCACTTACCAGCGCGACGGCATCCTGTTCCCGCTCCGCGTCATAAGCGAGGCCGAAGCCGCCGAGGCCACCCGCCAGCTCGAAGCCATCGAGGCCCGCGAAGGCGGCAAGCTTGGCAAACGCACCAACCAGAAGCCGCACATCCTGGTGCCCGCGCTCAACCGCCTGGTCCGCAACCCCACGATCCTCGACGCCGTGGAAAGCATCCTCGGCCCCAACCTGCTGTGCTGGGGCAGCGGCTTCTTCACAAAGAACGTCGATGATGGCGCCTTCATCTCCTGGCACCAGGACAGCACCTATTGGGGCCTCTCCAGCGCCGATGTCGTCACCGCCTGGGTCGCTTTCACCCCGAGCACGCCGGAAAGCGGCTGCATGCGCGTCATCCCCGGCACCCAGAACGCCGATCAGGTCCCCCACCGCGACACCTTCGCCGAAGCCAACCTGCTGAGCCGCGGCCAGGAGATCGCCGTCGAGGTCGACGAGAACCAGGCTATCGACGTCGTCCTGCGTCCCGGCGAGATGTCGCTGCACCATGTCCGTATCTTCCATGGCTCCGGCCAGAATCGCAGCCGCCATCGCCGGATCGGCTTTGCCATCCGCTACATCCCCACATCGATCAGGCAGCTCGACCCGCGCACCACGGCCTCTCTGGTTCGCGGCACCGATGAGTACGGCCATTTCGATAGCGAACCTGTGCCGCGATCCGACTTCGACGCCGCCGCGGTCGCCTGCCACGCCAACGCCATCGATCGCATGAACGCGGTGCTCTACGCCGGCGCTGCCCAAACCGTACCGCCCGACGAGGATTACCGCCGATCGACGCCGACGGAGCGGCCCCGCCAAGAGGGCCACCCGAACAAGGAGGGTCACCCGAACAAGGGAAGACACGTGCCATGATTATCACGGGGCTGATTCTGCTGCTGGCATTCGTGGCCACGGTGGTGCTGATTATCCGCGGCCAGAGCCCGATCGTCATGCTGCTGCTGCTGGCCATCGTCTGGTCCGCCGTGGCCGGTATCGGGGTCAACGACATCCAGGCGAAAGTCCTGCAAGGTGGCGGCGTCGCCTACGCCAGCGCCGTCATCATCATCGTGTTCGGCTCGTGGTTTGCGCAGGTGCTGATCCAGACCGGCATCGCCGAAACCGTCATCCGCGCCGCCGCCGAGCTCGCCGGCGACCGCCCGGTGGTCACCACGATGGTCATCAGCACCGTCATCGCCCTGCTGTTCACCAGCATGTACGGCGTCGGCGCCGCCATCGCCATCGGCGTCATCGCGCTGCCGATCATGATGGCTCAGGGCATCCCGCCGGTGGTCGCCGCCCCCGCCTTCACCATGGCCATCGGCGCCGGCACCTTCGTCAACCTGGTCAACTTCGGCATCATGCAGCGGCTGTTCCCGGGCATCGTCTTCGGCGGCGTCGCGCTCGCCTACTGGATCATCGGGGGCATCGTCTACCTGATGTTCGCGTGGCTGCTGGTGATCGTGAACATGCGCCGCGTCGGCGTGCGGCATTCCTCGGGGGTCGAAACCGCCACAACGGTCGCGCGCCCGCGCACGCCGCTCTACACCTTCATCGTCCCCATCGTGCCCGTGCTGATGATCGCCGTGGTGAAATGGGAGATCATCCCGACCTTTCTTGTCAGCATCGTGCTCGCCCTGTTGCTCACGGCGCCCAGCAGCGGCCGCCGCCTGCAAGCCAGCATCAACCTGTTCAACAAGACTTTCTACGACGCCTTCCCGGACATCGCGACCATCGCCGCACTTTGGACCATCTGCGGCATGATCATCGTCGCCGGCCAGACCCCGCAGGTCGTCGGCGCCTTGAAGCCGCTGTTCCTGCCGATCCTGCCGCACACCACCCTGCAGGCCGCCATTCTGTTCGGCCTGCTTGGCGGCGTCTGCAACATCTACCGCGGGCCGCTCGAGGTCATCGGCACCGGTGCGGCCATGCTCGCCATCATCCTGTCCGCCAACCTCCTCGCGGTGCCTTATCTCTACTCGCTCTGGACCGCGCCCAACTGCATGTCCGGCAGCATCGATCCCACCAATTCCTGGACGCTCTGGACCATCGGCTACACCCGCATCAGCCACGGCGAATTCCTGAAAACCGCACTCCCGTACGGCTGCGCCATGATCGCCGTGAACTCGGCGATCGTTTACTTCATGATGGGATGAGAGGCTTTCGCGCATGACCGATGCAGAAATGGCGCCGGCGGCCACCCGCCGGCGCGCCTTCCGCATCGGCATCGACGTCGGCGGCACCTTCACCAAGGCGGTGCTGATCGACAATGCCAGCCACGAGGTCATCGGCCGCCATTCCACCCTCACCACGCATGACGATTCCCGGGGCGTGGCCACCGGCGTCGTCCTGGTCTTCCGCGAGGTGCTGCGGCAGACCGAAGTCGATCCCTCCGAGATCGTCTTCATCGCCCACAGCACCACACAGGCGACCAATGCCCTGCTCGAAGGTGATGTTGCCCGCGTCGGCATTGTCGGCCTGTCCACCCGCATGGAGGCGATGCTCGCCCGCCGCCAGACCAACACCGGCCGCATCGAGCTCGCCCCCGGCCGCTTCCTGGAGCCCGCCCACCGCTACCTCGCCACCGACGGCTCCAACGCCAACGCCGACACCAACGCCAGCGCCATCGCCGCCGCTGTCGCCGAGCTGAAGGCCGAAGGCGTGCGCGTCGTCGTCGCCAGCGGCGCCTTCGGCGTGGACGACGGCGGCCCGGAATCCCTGGTCATGGCCGAGGCCGTGTTGCAGGGCCTCGCCGCCACGGGCGGCCACGAGATCACCAAGCTCTACGGCCTGACTACCCGCACCCGCACCGCGGTCATCAACGCCAGCATCCTGCCGAAGATGATCGAGACCGCCGACATGACCGAGGCCAGCGTGCGCGAGGCCGGCATCACCGCGCCGTTGATGATCATGCGCGGCGACGGCGGGGTGATGGACATCGCCGAGATGCGCCGCCGCCCGGCGATGACCATGCTGTCCGGCCCCGCCGCCAGCGTCGCCGGCGCGCTCATGCACCTGAAGATCTCCGACGGCATCTACTTCGAGGTCGGCGGCACGAGCACCAACATGGGCGTCATCCGCAACGGCCTGCCCACGGTGAAATACGCCCGCGTCGGCGGCCACGAGACCTATGTGAACTCGCTCGACGTCCGCGTCGCCGGCGTCGCCGGCGGCAGCATGGTGCGCCTGTCCGGCGGCCGCATCACCGATTCCGGCCCGCGCAGCGCCCACATCGCCGGCCTGCCCTACGCCGCCTTCGCCGAGCCCGAGGACATCATCGATCCGGTTCTGGAACTGTTCCAGCCGAAGCCCGGCGACCCCGAAGACTACGTCGCCGTCCGCAGTGCCAACGGCATGCGCTTCGCCATCACCAACACCTGTGCCGCCAACGTGCTCGGCTACGCCACCCCCGGCGTGCACGCCCACGGCAACGCCGAGGCCGCCCGGCGCGCCATGCAGCCGCTCGCCGCGGCGATCGGCGAAACCGTCGAGGTTGCCGCGCGCAAGATTCTGGAAGCCGCCGCGAAAAAGGTGATCCCGATCGTCGAATCGCTGATCGCCGAATACCGCCTCGACCGCGACCAGGCCGTGCTCATCGGCGAAGGCGGCGGCGCCGGCGCGCTGATCCCGTTCGTCTCCGAAACGACCGGCCTGCCGTTCCGCATCTCCCGCGATGCCGAAGTGATTTCCTCGATCGGCGTCGCCCTCGCCCTGGTCCGCGAGACCGTCGAGCGCGTCATTCCCAACGCGCGGGCGGAGGACCTTGACGCCATCAAGCGCGAGGCTTCCGACGCCGTCATCCGCCTCGGGGCCGCCCCCGACCAGGTCGAGGTCACCATCGAGGTCGACCCCCGCACCCATCGGGTCCGTGCCACCGCCATGGGCGCCTCGGAGATGCGCGCCCACGACATCCTGCGCGAGATCGATGAAGCCGCCGCCCGCGACCTTGCCGCCGGCTCCATGGGCCTCGACCCCGCCACCATCCGCCTCGCCGCCACCACCCCGCGCATGCGCGTCTTCCAGGGCCAGGTCGTGGAACGCAAATGGGGCGGCCTGTTCAGGAAGCGCCGCAGCCCGTTCCGCGCCATCGACATCGAAGGCGTCATCCGCATCCAGCGCAGCGACGGAACCGTCCGCCAGTCCGCCGGCGCCAGCGGCATGCAGGACCTCAAGCGCCTGTGGGAGGAGATCACCGTCTATAACGGCGACAGCATCATCGTCCCGGATATCTTCGTCATCGCCGGCGCCCACGTGCTCGACCTTTCCGGCGTCAACAGCATCGCCCAGGCCGAGGGCATCGCCCGCTCCGAGCTCGCGGGCCTGCCCGACGACATGCCCATCGCCCTCGTCGGCATCCCCGGCGCCCGCGGCTTCTGATGCTGTCCGGCCTGCGCCGCTGGTCAGCGCAGCGCGCCGCCCGCTACGCCGCCGCCCCACCCGCCGACCCGCCGCCCTTCGAGGGTGACCCACGCGACATCCCCGCCGCCGCGCTCGATCGCCACCTGCTTGCCGCCGACCCGCAGGCGTACCGTCTCAGCCGCGCCGAAGCCGAAGCCGCCATCGCGCTGGCCGTCGCCGACGGCCACGCGCTCGCCGCACAACACGCCGGCACCCCCCAGGCGCTTGCCGCCCAGCTCGGGGTCAGGGTGGAAACCGTCCTCGGCAACAACCGCTTCGGCACCATCTTCCAGTTCGCCGAATATGCTGCCAAACCCCCGCGGGTGCTGCTGTACCAAACTGCCATCGAGACCGTCGCCGAAGCCGCCGCCCGCCACGCCATCCCGCTGCTCCCGGCGCGCCCCGAGGACGTCTACCTGGCCCACGAGCTCTATCACCACCTCGACCAGCACCGCCGCATCCCGATCAGCCGCGCCGCCCGCGCCACCACATTTGCGCTCGGCCCCCTGCGCCTCACCTCGGGCCTGCACAGCCTCGCCGAGATCGGCGCCTGCAGCTTCGCCGCCGCACTGACCGGCCTGCCCTGCCACCCCCGGTTGCTCGACCTCCTCGCTCTGCGCACCATCGCTCCTGCCGCCGCGGCGGCGATGGAGGCAGCACTGCGGCGGGGCTGAGACAGGCAAGAGGGCCGGGGCGTTGCGGCTCTGGCGCGGCGCGGCGATGCGTCTCGCGACGGCGCGACGACACACCGCGCTGACCCGCCGAGCCCGAGGGCAACAGCGCCCCTCCTGGGGCACAGAGCGGCCTCTGTGGACCATCGCATCCCGCCCCTGATCGCCACAACCTCCCCGATACCCGGAGGTTCGCCGCGCGCGCCGCCGAGCCATGCTGCCCGGTGTCTGGCGGCGGCGGCCGGTGTCGCCGGGAGGGGCGGGGTGGGCCCCTCCCGGCATGGAGCCGGTCGACTAGTGCATGCGCGCCGACCCGGGCCGCCCCTGGCGCGCGAGCCCGTCCTCAAGGTACTCCGGGCCGTTGAGCGCGACGTCCAGGTCGCAGGACCAGCACGCCCCCGCGAACGCGCAGCCGCCCCAGTGCTGCACGTGCGCGGCGCGGACGCGTGGGATTCCGGCGGCGATGAACTCCTCGACCTCGGCCGGGCACAGGTTGGTCCCCGTAGGCGAGCCTCACGGTCAACTCCGTCTCGTGCGGCGGGAGCAGCGTTCCCCGCCGCACGTCGAGCGGGATACCGCCGCTATGGGTGGATTCCGGACCTTGAACAGCGCTGGATCGAGCCGTGCTATCGAGCCTTGTGTGCGCCAACAACAACTGCACGGCCCGGAGGTTACCCGTGCGGCGATACATCAGCGCCATCTTCGTCCGTTGTCAGCCGCACGCCAACTGGGACGAACGGTCGGCCCAGGCGGCACGCCCCCCAGTCTCTGGACGGTCCCAACCCTGATCCAGATCAAAGACACGTCTGCCAAAGCCTGCTGGGGTTCTGATAAAGGGTGGTTTGCCGGGCGATCGAGTGGGGCACCCAGCCAGAGAATGTTTGCTAACGCGTTAGGGAGTACGTGCCTTGGTGTTAAGCGCTCTCGAACCATGGCCAAATGACGCGCTAACATCGAGTTAACAACTGGAGGAAACGGCGGATGATCTCGCAATTGGACGTCGCGCGGCATCGTGGCACCTGCCATCTGCTGGTTGCGGGGGTGCATCGATGAGCCAGACAGCACGCGCGGTAGCGCCGAACACGCTCCGCCACGTCATGCTGGCGGCGGCCGTCGGCTCGGCGCTCGAGTGGTACGACTTCTTCATCTACGGCACCGCGGCGGCGCTGGTGTTCGGCGAGCTGTTCTTCCCGAAATACGATGTCACCGTCGGCACGCTGGCGGCCTTCGCGACCTTCGCGGTGGGCTTCATCGCGCGCCCGTTCGGCGGCCTGTTCTTCGGCCATTTCGGCGACCGGATCGGCCGCAAGCCGATGCTGGTGGCCACCATCCTGCTGGTCGGCGGCGGCACCTTCCTGATCGGCCTGCTGCCGACCTACGCGGCGATCGGCATCTGGGCGCCGATCCTGTTGATGCTGATGCGCCTGATGCAGGGTTTCGGCGCCGGCGCCGAGTACGGCGGCGCCGTCATCATGGCGGTGGAATACGCGCCCCCGGGCCGGCGCGGCCTCTATGGCAGCTTCGCCCCGCTCGGCGTCACCGTCGGCAATCTGCTCGCCGCCGGCGTGTTCTACCTCGTCACCATGATGTCGAAGGACAACCTGCTGGCCTGGGGCTGGCGCATCCCCTTCCTCGTATCGTTTCTCCTGCTCGCGCTTGGCGTTTACATCCGTCTGCGCGTCGCCGAGACCCCGGTGTTCGCCGAGGTTACCGCAAAGCGCCCGCCGCTGCGCCTTCCCGCGTTCGAGGCGCTGCGCCGGCATCCCCGCAATTTCCTCGTGGTGATCGGCGCGCGCTTCGCCGAGAACGGGCTTGGCTACCTGTTCACGGTGTTCGGTCTCAGCTATGTCATCAACACGCTGCACGTGTCGCGGGAGGTGGGGATCAGCGGCGTCATGCTCGGCAACTTCGCCGAGCTTTTCGGCGTGCTGTTCTTCTCGTGGCTGTCGGACAAGATCGGCCGGCGGCCCGTATATATGTTCGGCGCGCTGTTCTCGGCGGCGTTTGCGTTTCCCTTCTTCCTGATGGTGGGAACGCTGAATCCGACGCTGATCAGCATCGCCTTCATTCTCGCTATCGGCGTCGGCGGTGGCGCGATGTTCGGCCCGCAGGCCGCATATTTCGCGGAACTGTTCGGTCCGCGGCTGCGCTACAGCGGCTTCGCCTTCGCGCGCGAACTCGGCTCGGTCCTCGCCGGCGGTCCCTCGCCGTTCATCGCGGCCTTGCTTGTGGGCTGGATGGCGGGCGCACCCTGGGGCGTCGCCTGTTACGTCATCCTGCTGGGGCTTATCACCGCGTTCGCGCTCTGGTGCGGGCCCGAGACGAATGTCAGCGACATCCGCGCCGATACCCACCACGACCTGGTGGCGGACGGGGCGGTGCCGGCAATTGCGGCGTTACCAAACCTAGACAGGTGAGCCACTTGCAAAACTCTAAGGCGTTACCAGATGTTTCCGAGCGCCTGACCGTGTGGACGCGAGAATTTCTGGGCCTTACAAGTAACTGAACAAGAGCTCGATGCCGCGTGTCACGATTCTGCCTGGCTCGCACACGTTCGATGTCCGCGCCGGCGAGCAACTGCTGGCTGCCGCGTGGCGAGCGGGGGTCGGCATCAAGTCTGTCTGCGGGGGCCGCGGCAAGTGCAGTAGCTGCCGCATTGAGGTCGACGCCGACGCTGCGTCGCGGCACGCACTGACCCCCGCAACCGAGGCCGAGAGGAAGTGGCTGTCCACGGACGCCCTGGGGCAGTACCGCCTCGCCTGCCAGTGCGAAGTCATTGACGACATCACGATCTCGGTTCCACCCGAAAGCCAGGTAGACAAGACTGCCCCGCGCAAGCCCTACACGCTGACCGACACGCCGGTCCTTCCCGTCGTGGCGCGCGTACCGCTCGAGGTGGATGGCGCCTACAGCGTGCCGCCGCGCTCCCTCGCAACACGCGTGTCGCAGGCGGCTGCTCATGCGCTGGGAAGGCGTTCGGTGGAGCTGCCGCTCGACGTCCTGGCTGACTACTCGCTCAGACCCGGCTTCGACGGCGCGCGCAAGGTCACCGCAACGCTTTATCGCGGCCGCCGCGTGATCCAGCTCCTGCCCGAACAGCGCGACAGCCTGTACGGGCTCGCGATCGACATCGGCACCACGTCGGTCGTCGTTTTCCTGTGTGATCTCGCGAGTGGGGGAATGCTTGCGGCTCACACGGCGGCAAATCCGCAGGGCATTTACGGCGAAGACGTCATCTCGCGCACGACGCATATCCAACAGGATATCGGCGCGCTCGGCGAGATGCGACGGCTGCTCGTCGCGGAGCTCAATCGACTGATCGCGCAGGCCTGCACCGAATGCGGCATCGCCAATGATGACATCGTCGATGCCGTCGTCGTCGGCAACCCAACGATGCAGCACATCCTTCTCGGGATCAATCCGGTACCGCTCGCCCGCGGACCTTATCTGCCGATGTGGTCCGAAGGCACGGAGCAGGAAGCGCGGTCGCTCGGGCTTGACATCGCGCCGCGGGCGCGCGTGTTCGTCTTTCCCATGATGGCGGCCTATATCGGCGGCGACACCGTCGCGGCGGTGCTCACCCGCGGCGCCGACTTCTATCGTGGGACGCAACTTCTTATCGACATCGGGACGAACGGCGAGGTCGTCCTCGCCCACGATGGGCGCCTGTTCGCAACGTCCTGCGCGACCGGCCCGGTGTACGAAGGTGCGCACATAAGCTGCGGCATACGGGCCACGCCGGGCGCGATCGAACGGGTTTGGATCGATCCGGACGCGACGGTGCGTTGGGCGGTGATCGGCGAGTCGCGCGCGCGGCGCGCACCGCGCCCGCTGGGTCTGTGCGGCTCCGGCGTCATCTCGGGCATCGCGGCACTGATCGGTGGTGGGCAGATCGGCCCCGACGGCGCGATGACCCGCGCCCAGCCGCGCGCCGGCGACCTCGACGGAACCAGGGAGGTGGTGCTGGTCCCCGCGCATCGCTCGCAGACCGGGCGCGATATTGTGCTGACCCAGCAAGACGTGCGCGCCGTTCAGCTCGGCAAATCGGCCTTGCGGACGGGCATCGAAATTCTCCTGGCGGAGTGCAGCATCAGCCGCATCGATCGCATCTACCTTGCCGGGACCTTCGGCAACCACCTGCAACCGGCAGACATCCTCAAGATCGGCCTGGTCCCCCCGGTTCCGGTCGAGTGCATTCGATCGATCGGCAACGCCGCCGGCGACGGCGCGCGCCTGGCGCTGCTCAATCGGCGTCACCGGCGGCGCGCCGTTGCACTGGCACGCCGCATCGAGGTGCTCGAGCTCAGCGGCCGCGCCGATTTCAATGATCGTTTCATCCAAAACACCAGTCTCGGTGCGGCGCCGCTCGCCGCCGCGGCCTAGGCAGCACCGGGGAAGGCGGCAGTACCGACGATGCCGGAGCGCCCAACAGCCGTGATCGCATGCCGTGTGTTGCAGGACCTGCTCGGATCGCGCCTTGCGGATGGTGTTCCGACGATGTGGCAGGATGCCGGCCTGCACAACACGCCGAAGAAGATGGCCGCCGCGTTGCAGGAACACGTCGACGCGCTGACCGAACCAAGCAACGTCATCATCGGCTACGGTCTGTGCGGCAACGGCCTGGTCGGGGTGAAGTCGCGGGAACATACGCTCATCATACCGCGCATCCATGACTGTGTTGCAATGTTCCTCGGCTCGCACCAGCGTTACCTGCAAAGGTTCTTCGCAAACCCGAATACGTACTACCTGACAAAAGGTTGGGTCGATGCGAAGGATGAGCCGCTCACGGATTACCTCGATTATGTCAGGGACTTCGATCAGGAGACCGCCGATTATCTCGTGGAGATGAAGTACCGCCACTATCGAAAACTGTGCATGGTCGGATTCTCCGAGGCCGAACTGAATTCCTGCCGGCCAGCGGCGATGAAGGTTGCCTCGTTCTGCAAGGAACGTTTCGGAATGGAGTACGAAGAGGTGATCGGGACGACGGAGCTGATTGACGCGCTGTTGCAGCAGCCGGCTCATCTCAACGAAGGTAATGACGTGTTCGTCGTCGTGCCTCCGGGTGGCGAGGTCACCATGGACATGTTCCTGCGCGCTGGGGAAGCCGCACCGCCGGCGGCAGAACGCCAGAACCGATGATCGGGCCGGGTGCACGCGTCGGTGTCCCGCCGGTGAAGAAAGCGGTACACACGTACGCACTGCGGCGCTGGGCAGTACGGCACGCGGGATTGATGGAGGCGCTCTATCGGCTTTTGGAGGCCGTCATTCGGCTCGTCCGCCCGGTCGTGAGGCGGATCGGATCCGATCGGATGGCGAAACCGATCACCGCCGTCGAGCGCGCCGTCAAGGGTCTCTTGTTCGATTGCCACATGTGCGGCGCCTGCATACTCACGGCAACGGGCATGGCCTGTCCGATGAATTGCCTGAAGACTGTACGCAACGGCCCGTGCGGCGGCGTTAGACCTGACGGAAGCTGCGAGGTCGATGCGGAACTGCCGTGTGTTTGGGTGGAAGCCTGGCGCGGCGTCCAGCGCATGCGATCGGGTGTGATCCCGGCAACGCCCAATCCGCCCATCGAACATCACAACGTCGGAAAGTCGAGCTGGCTGAGGCTCCTGCGGGAGGAGCCGTGGCCGAAAGCGCTGCTGACCAACGCCCCTCACCCCGCGACACCGACCGCCGGCAGTCGGCTCGAGACCCTGCTGCGTGAGGGTGTCTTCGTTGTCACGTCGGAATGCGCACCGCCCGATTCGGCCGACCCGCGTTCCGTGCTCGACCACGTTCACCATTATAACGGCTGCGTCGACGCGCTGAACGTCACGGACGGCCCGACCGCGCACATTCATATGTCGAGCCTGGGGGTCTCGTTCTTGCTCGCACGGGCCGGCTGGGAGCCGGTCATGCAGATGACCTGCCGGGACCGCAACCGCATCGCGATCCAGGGCGATCTCCTGTCCGCGTCAGCGCTCGGCATTCGGAACCTCGTGTGCCTCACGGGCGACGGCATCGCCAACGGCGACGATCCCGACGCGAAGCCGGTGTTCGATCTCGATGTCGTGTCCCTGCTGGACACGGCCCGTCGGATGCGTGACGACGGCGTCTATCGATCGGGAGGGAAGCTTGCGGCACCGCCGAGGCTCTTTCTCGGTGCCGTCGACAATCCTTTCATGCCCCCGTTCGATCTGCGCCCGATGCGGCTGGCGAAAAAGATCGAGGCCGGAGCCCAGTTCGTACAGACTCAGTATTGCTTCGACATCAAAATGCTCGAGCGCTACATGACGCGCGTGCGGGAAGCGGGGCTGCATGATCGTTGTTGCATTATCGTCGGCGTTGGTCCGATCGTTTCGCCCCGTGCGGCCCGCTGGATGCGCGCGCATGTGCCGGGAATCCACATTCCCGACGACGTGATCGCGCGGCTCGAACAGGCGCGGGATCCACATAGCGAGGGAATCCGGATGTGTATTGAAACCATTCAGCAGATCCGCGCCATCGAGGGCGTCGCCGGCATCCACCTGATGGCAGCCAAGAAAGAGTGTCTGATCCAGGAAATCGTCCATTCGTCCGGCGTGCTGGCCGGGCGCTCACGCCCACTTGCCTTTCAAGCCCAGCCTGCCACCGATGGCCAGCTTGTCACCAAAGGAGCATGCGCATGTCCATCGCTGGACTGACGATTCTCGGCGATAGAATCAATCCGGGGTTCCGCTCAACCAGGACGCTTTACGACAACGACGACTTCGAAGGCCTGCAGGCGTTGGCGATCAGGCAGGCGCAAACCGGCGCCAGCGAGCTGGATGTCAATCCGGGCGACCCGACGCTGACCAGCCCTGGGTTCCTGGCAAAGCTCGTTCGCCATCTCCAGGCCGCCGTCGACCTGCCGCTATGCCTGGACTCCCCCGATCCCGGCCTGCTCGAGATCGCGCTGGGGGCCTATGATCCGGACAAGGCGCGTGGGCGGAAACCAACCATCAACTCGATCGCGGCATCTCGTTGGGGATTGCGGGAGATCCTCAAGATTTGCCCTTGCAAGGTCGTCGTGATGGCGTCCGAGCGCCTCATAGGGGGTCGCGTGGTCCGCTGCACGACCGGCGAGGCGGTCCACGCATCTGCGCGCGAGATGGTCGACGCGTTGAAGTCCGAAAACGCGGGCATGACAAACGACGATTTCTTCGTCGACGTCTCGGTCTGCACGCTGGCCGCCGATACCGACGGTTTGCTCAGGATGGCCCTGGACGCGATTCGTCTGATCCACGGTGACGCGGACCTGCAAGGGGTGCACATCATGGGCGGGCTTTCGAACTTGCCGCAGCATCTGCCGCCGAAAGCCGTCGATGGGTCGGACCTTAAGCATCAATTGGAATGCGCCTTCCTGTCCGTCGCGGTGCCCCTGGGATTTGACACGGTGCTCGGCACGCCGTGGCGCGGCTACGCGCTGCTGCCCGAGGACAATTTCGTCCTGCGGCAATTCCGCGAGATTATCGCTCTTCGAGGCTATGACGCGTTGATGTCCGTCATGAAGCTCTACGACAATGCGGCATGAAATCACTGGCCGCGCCGCGTGATTGATAGTATCGTGATTGATAGTAGATTGTACGTATATCTGTCGTTCAATAACGCGGACGACGGGCGGAGGAGAAGCGAGGTATGATCACCCATAAAGAGCGCATGCTGGCTGCATTTCGTGGCGAGCAGGTCGATCGTTTGCCCTTCGCCCCCCGTCTCGAGCTTTGGTATCTCGCCAACTCCACCTCCGGCACCCTGCCCAAGCAGCATGCCGGCCGAGCCATGAACGAGATTGCGCGGGCCGAGGGCTGGACCGTCTACTTTCGCTTTGCCGACGATCAGCTCAGCCCGGAAGTTCAACCGAAGTATCTCCATCGCGGCATAGGGCTGTTTGGTAGTCGCGACACGGTCTACGACTTTGTCATGCCGCGCGATGTCGAGATTAAAGTACGGCACGATGGAAGCTACAAGCGCCTCGAGTACCACACCCCGCTGGGCATGGTCAGCACCACCGTGCAGTATGACATCGAGACGCAAAAGCGGGGTATCACGATCCCGGCGGTGGTCGACCACCTGATCAAGACGCCGGACGACTATGGCCCGGCGGGCTATCTCTTCGAGAACATCGGCATCGTACCGAACCACGAGAGGTACGTTCGCTGGGCAAAGGACGAGATTCGCGACGACGGGGTCGCCGTCTGCCATGGCTTCGCCGCCACGTCGCCGATCCACGAGATTCAGCGCGACCTGATCGATCCCACCCAGTTCTTCCTGCATTACGACGACCACCAGAAGAAGATGCGAGGTCTGGCCGACCGGATGGAGCACCTGTACAACGAGGCGTTGGACATTATATGCGGGTCTCCCGCCGAGGTGGTCTTGTGGGGCTCCAACTACGACGACATGCTCACCTATCCCCCCTATTTCGAGCGCGAGATCCAGCCCTGGATCCGCAAGGTCGCGGAGCGGTTGGCCGCCGCCGGCAAACTGCTGCTGTGCCATACCGACGGCGAGAACGAAGGGCTGATGGACCTGATAAGAGACTCGGGCATGCACATTGCCGAATCGATCTGCCCGGCGCCGATGACGCGCGTTCCATTGGCGGAGTACTACCGGCGCTGGAGCCCGCGCCTGACGCTGTGCGGCGGCATTCCGTCGACCATCCTGCTGCCGGAGACAAGCGACGCGGAGTTCGAGGCCTACATGGACGAACTGTTCCGTGCGGTCGCTCCCGGGACGCGCATGGTCGTGGGGATTGCCGACAACGTGCCGCCCGATGCCATCTTCTCGCGCTTGCAACGGATCGGCGAGCGGATCGCGCGTGAAGGCGCGCTGCCGCTCAAGGCCCGTGCTTCCAGCCCCGCTGGTGCCGCGCCGGCGAAGTCACGGCCGCATGAGCAGGCCGACGCCGCAATTCCCGACGACATCTTCACCGAGGTGCGCAACGACGTGATGAAAGGCCGGCACCTCGCCATCAAGGACCACGTCAGCGCACTGCTCGACCGCGGCGTGCCAGCCAACGAAATCCTGGACCACGGGCTGATCGCCGCCATGAGCGTCGTCGGCAAACGCATGGCCACGGGCGAAGCCTTCATCCCGGAGGTTCTCCTGGCCGCCCGCGCCATGACGGCAGCGGTTGCGGTCCTCGAGGTCGCGCTTGTCGCGAGCGGGCACAAGCAGGTCGGCAGGGTTGTCATCGGAACGGTGAGCGGCGACTTCCATGACATCGGCAAGAACCTCGTAACCACGATTCTCAAGGGGGTCGGTTTCGACGTCATCGACCTTGGGGTCAATGTGCAGCGCGAGAGGTTCTGCGAGGCCGTCACCGAGCACCAGCCCGATGTGCTTTGCCTCTCGGCGTTGCTCACAACGACGATGATGGAGATGCCCGAGGTCCTCAAGATGCTTGACGTGCAGGGACTGCGTTCCCGCTGCAAGGTGATGGTCGGCGGGGCGCCGGTCAGTCAACACTTCGCCGAGCAGATCGGTGCCGATGCCTACGCGCCCAATGCCGTCGAGGCGGTGAATACCATCAGACGGCTCATTGCGGCCCCGTCGGTGACCTGATGCCGACGGTGCTGACGGATATCGAGCGGGCGGTGACCCCGCTTGGCATGATCGTCCGCGGCGGCTTCCACCCGACATCGGCCGATGCGGTGCCGGGCGCCGAACCGGGGGAGGCGACATTGGTCCTGATCGGCAACGCCGGTTCGACCATGTGGGAACCGTTCGACCGCGCCTGGCCTGCCGCGCGACGCGAGCATGAGCGCCACCCGCTCAACACCTGGACCCGGGAAGTGGTTTCTCCGATTGCTGCCGGTCTCGGAGGCCGCGCCCTCTATCCTATGGACGGACCGCCGTATCTCCCGTTCCAGCGCTGGGGCGCCAAGGCCGAGGGACTTCGGCATTCGCCGCTCGGCACCCTGCTCCACCCGGTGTACGGCCAGTGGCACGCTTATCGGGCGGCTTTGGTCTTCGGCTACCGTGTTGCCATTGCTGTGCCGCAGCCGACGCCCGACCCTTGCGCCGACTGTCAGGACAAGCCCTGCCTGTCGAGTTGTCCGGTGCATGCGTTTCGGATCCAGGGCTACGAAGTTGCGACCTGCGTAGAGCATTTGGCCGGAAGTACCGGAAGGAAAGGTGGCGACTGCATGGAAAGAGGCTGCTTGGCGCGCCGAGCGTGCCCCGTCGGCTGCGACCACCTCTACAGACCACCGCACGCCCGGTTTCACATGGGAAGATTCCTGCTTTCCCACCGCGATGTTGCCGACTGAGTGAGCGCTGGCCGCCGGACGTCTCAGTAAGCCGGAGGGCGGCGGAGGCGGCGGGATCGTGACGACGCCCGTTACAGCACCAGCCACACCGCCTACCAGGGCGCCGGTCCCAGCACCGTGCCAGCTGCCGACGGCATCGCCGATCGGGGGCCCGTGCCGGCGCCGATTAGGCCGCCGCTGACGACCCGCTGACCGGGATACCCGAAACGCCAACGCTAACACACTGACAAAGCTCGCAGCCTAACAAAAATCGTCGCAAATCGAGGGGATTTTTCGGGTTAGTAGTACAGAGTTCCACCGAGTTCCCACAGAGTTGCGCAGAGAGAAGTAGTGATGCGCTTCGCGCGATGGAAGCAAAAACAGCCGCGCGAAGCGCCATTGCCTTTTTCCTCGGTGAAACTCTGTGGGAACTCGGTGGAACTCTGTGTGCACTTGATCGCTTGCGGTGCCGCAGCACGCCCAGGTCCGCGCGCCTAACCCCATGCGGGCCCGTCGAAGCGGTAATTGTTGAGCGGCGCCTTAGCAACATGGACCCTGACCGCATCGCAGTTTCCATGCAGCTTTCGCCGGCGNNCGGCGCGGCTGATTAGGCTGCTTTGCCGAGCAGGAGCGCAGAGGGCATGAGGTCGCGGGCCTCGCCAGGAGGAGATGCAGGAATGACGAACGAAGATCTCGAGCAGGAGTTGCGGGCGGCGAACGCCAACCGCGCCATTCTCTATTATCTCATCTTCGACGAGCTGCGCCGGGCGCACGGCGAGGTCGAGGCGGCCACGATCATGAAGGCGGCGATCTACCGCCGTGGCGTGGAGACGGCGAAGCCGATCAAGCAATTCGCGCCCGACCGCATCAAGGAGCTCGGCGAGTACCACGTCGCCCATTCCGCCGGCGGCGGCAGGATCTTCAACCCCGAGGTGAAACGTCTCGACGACCAGGGATTCGAGGTCCTGAACACCACCTGCCCGCTCAAGGAGGCATGGCAGGCCTATGGCCTCACCGATGCCGAGGTGGCGAAGATGTGCGACATCGGCTCGGCGATCGACTACGGCAAGTTCGAGGGCGCCGGCTTCCGCTTCGAATGCGAGACCTGGACGCCGGACAAGCGTGGCTGCTGCACCCTCAAGGCCTATCCCGGGAAGTAGCAGGTCGCTCGTGAAAATATCGATTTAGCGCGACCTGCGCTGATTGCTCGGTCTTTGCCCCCGTACCGACGCTGAACAAAACGTGGAGCAACCAGGCACCAAGACATCTCAGCCAGGCGAGGATGAGATGGAGATTGCGCCCGGCGGCGGCGAGGAGAAACCGATGGGAGTTTTCGACGGCGAGCGGGTTTGGGTCACCAATGCCGGTACCGGCATCGGCAAGGCGGCCGCCCTGATGTTTGCCGGGGAAGGGGCCTATGTCGCGCTGATCGGGCGTCGCCGACCGATGCTCGACCAGGTCGCCGGCGAAATCTCCAACCGGGGCGGCAGCGCCACGGTCGTGCCGCTCGACGTCGCGCAGCGCCCGGCGGTGCAGGCCGCCACCAGGAGGCTGCTCGATGCGCATGGCGGCGTCGACATTCTGGTCAACAACGCCGGAACGAACGTCGTCAATCGTCGCCTGGACGAAATCACGCCGGAGGACTGGGACGCGGTCCTCGCGGCCAATCTCACCGGCGCGTTCAACATGGTGATGGCGGTGCTGCCCCCGATACGGGCGCAGAACAGCGGCCTGATCATCAACGTTGCCTCGACCGCTGCAAAGCGCGTCAGCGGCGCGGCCGGCATCGCCTATTCCGCGTCCAAGTTCGGCATGCTCGGCATGAGCCTGTCGCTGACACAGGAGGCCTGGAAATTCGGCATCCGCGCCTGCTGCCTCTGCCCCGACGACGTCAACACGCCGATCATGCAGCGCCGCAAGGTGAAGTACTCGCAGGACGTGCTCGACCAGTTCATCCAACCGGAGGATCTCGCGGCGACGATGCGGCTGGTCGCGCTGCTGCCGGCGCGCACATCGGTACCGGAGATGATTATCACCCCCACCAACATCCGCGCCTACACGCCAGCCGAATCCGGCGTCCCGTCCTGACGGTCCCGCACCGGACGGTGGCGCGGCTTTTCATGTGTCCAGCCAGGAGTAATGCAGCCATGCCCATCCACAAGGCCCTGTTCGCCCTCATGGCAACCGCCATCGTGGCGCTGCACGCGGCCCCGGCTTGTGCAGACAGCACGCAGGGAATAACCGATACCACGATCAAGATCGGCAATCTCGGGCCATTCACCGGCGAGAGCGCCGTGTTCGATCCGCTGAACTACGGGCCCGAAGCCTATCTCCGCTATGTCAACGCGCAGGGCGGCGTCAATGGCCGCAAGTTCGAGACCGTCTTCGCCGACTCTGCCTGCAACGAGGCAAAGGGCATCGCCGCGGCGAAGAAGCTGATCTACGAAGACAAGGTCTTCATGATCATGGGCAACCCGTGCAGCGGCGTCGCGATGGCGATCAAGCCGATGCTGGACAAGGAGGGCGTCCCCTGGATCGGCATCTCCGCCAATCCCAAGCTTACCACCCCGCCCGTGCTGAACATGTTTCACACCACCTACACGGGCGTTCAGTCGGGCCATGCAATGGCGAGCTTTGCCATGAGCAAGCCTGGGGTGACGAAGATCGCCCTGGTCCAGCATAGCAATGACTGGGCGCACGGCTACTGCGATCCCGCCGTCGACTATATCAAGCAGCATGGCGGCGAGGTCGTCGTCAGCACGGTGATGGAGCGCGGCTCGACCAGCGCCACGGCGCAGGTGCTGCAGATCAAGGCCTCCGGCGCGCAGGCCGTCATGGGCTGCTTGTATCAGCAGGAGCTGGTGATCTTCCTGCGCGACATGCAGAAATTCGGCGTGAATGCCATCACCCTGGGCGCCCTCGGCGCCGACTTCGAGCAGACCACCCGCGATGTCGGAGATCCCGACGCGGTGCGCGGCAAGTTCTTCCAACCCTATCAGTTCAAGGCGAAACTCGGGGAAGGTCCGCTGCAAAAGTTCCACGACATCTTCGTCACCTATCTGACCAAGGCCGAACTGCCCAAGCAGGGCGAGCCCACCAATTTCTACTATTTCGGCGTCCCCGCCGGCATCGTCACGGTCGAGGCCTTCCGCCGCGCCGGGCCGCACCCGACCCGCGAATCCTGGGAAGCCGCGATCGAATCGATCAAGGACTTCGATACCGGCGTGCTCGCCGACAACGAAACCTTCAGCGCTGCCAACCATGTCGGCGTCGAGCGCATGTTCGCCATCGGCCTCGACGGCAACGGCCAGGAGGTCGTCTACAAATCCTGGGGCGAGAAGGTGGGGAACTGAGCGTGATCGCCGGCCCGGGCCGCTTGCCCGCCCAAGCTGCGCCGAGCGCCGCACCCGGCTGATGATGCTGGCACAGCTCGTGGTCAGCGGCATCGCCGCAGGAATGTTGTATGCGCTCGTGGCGCTCTCCATGACCGTGGTCTACCGCGCCACGACGGTGGTGAATTTTGGCCATGGCGACATGGTCGCGGCCGGTGCCTATGCCGTGCTCGTCTTTGCGGTCGGTCTCGGGATGCCGTTCGCCGCCGCCCTGGTGCTGGCGACCGTCGTGCTGTTCCTGTTTGGCGTGCTGTTGCAGCGCGTCCTGCTGCAACCCATCATCGCCGGGCCGCATCTGTCGTTGGCGATGATGGTCCTCGCCGTGGGCTTCACGCTGCGCGGTGCGGAGCGGCTGGAATGGGGCAACGAGGTCATCAATCTCGCGCGTCCCTATCCGCGCGGCGTGTTCATGCTCGGATCGGTCGTCGTCACCATGGACGACCTGGTGATCACCGGCTGCGTCCTGGCGTTGCTGCTGGTGCTGTTCGTCGTATTCCATGTTACGCCGATCGGGCGGATCATCCAGGCGGTCTTCCAGACCGAGCGCGGCGCAGCACTCGTCGGCATCAATGTGCGCGCATTCCATGCGGTGATGTGGGGCACCGGCGCCGCGCTCGGCGCCATCGGTGGCGTGCTGCTCGCCCTCATCGTGCCGCTCACGCCGGATATGGGCCAGTGGGTTTTGCTGCAAGGCTTTGCCGCAATGACGATCGGCGGCTTCGGCTCGCTCTACGGCGCGCTGGTCGGCGGCGTGCTGTTGGGCATGATGCAGAACGTTCTCGGCTTCTATGTCGGCACCGTCTTCATCGATATAACCGCCTATCTCGTGATCATCCTGGTCCTGCTGATCCGGCCGAACGGGCTGTTCGGCCGACGCTCGACGGTTCGCGTGTGAGCGGCCCCATGGCCAAGCTGCCGCAGGCGGCTGCACTTGCTGCATCGTGGCGCGGCCGCCGCGCCTTCTGGCTGGTTCCGCTGCTGCTGCTGCCGGTGCCGGCCTGGCTGAACGAGTATCAGCAATACGTCATCAACATGATGCTGATGTACGTGCCGGTCGCGGTCGGCTTCAATCTCGTGGTCGGCAATCTCGGTCTGCTCGCCTTCTCCAACGTCGCCTTCTTCGGCATCGGCGCCTACACCACCGGCGTGCTGATGCTGCAAGTCGGCCTGCCCTGGTGGCTGACGATCATCCCCGCCGGCCTGATGGGCGCCATCGCCGGTTGCGCGACCAGCGTTCCCGCCCTGCGTGGCGTCCGCTCGTTCTACCTTGCCATCATGACGCTGGCGTTCGGTGAGCTCATGCGCTGGATCTATATCCGGTGGGAGCCGGTCACCGGCGGATCGATGGGCATGGCGGTGCCGGCGCCCGACTTGTTCGGCTGGCCGCTCATTACCGAAGCCCGCAAGTTCTATGTCTTTCTCGCGCTCGCGCTGCTCGTGGTGATCGCCACGGATCGCCTGCTGCGCACGCGCTTCGGCCGCGCCTTCCTTGCCATCAAGAGCAACGAGGTCGCCGCCGCCGCGATGGGCATCCCGACTGACCGCTATATCGTACTCTGCTTCGGCTGGAGCGGCTTCGCCGTCGGCATCGGCGGCGCGATGTATGCCGCCCTGGTCGGCCACCTCACACCGGTCTCGTTCGACCTGACGGAGCTGATCGTTGAATTCGCCATGATCATGGTGGGCGGCCTCGGCAGCCTGGTCGGCTCGGTGATCGGCGCGGTCGTCATCACCGCCGCGCCGCAGGTCTTCCTCGATTTTCCCGGCTTTCAGGAGCTGGTCTTCGGCGTCCTGATCATCCTGGTTCTGCTGTTCCTGCCGAACGGGCTTGCCAGCCTGCTGGCGCGCCTGCATCCCGGCTTGCGTGACCGCTACCATCGGGAGTGACATGGCAGCACTGCTCGAGGTTTCCGATGTCACGGTGCGGTTCGGCGGCCTGATCGCCGTGAACGAGGTTTCGCTGCGCGTCGGCGCCGGCGAGATTTGTGCGCTGATCGGCCCGAACGGCGCGGGCAAGACCACGCTATTCAACGCCATCGCCGGGTACGTTCCGCTGAATGCCGGCCGCATCCTGTTGCGCGGCACGCCGATCCAGGACCTCGCGCCGCATCGCATCGCGGCCGGCGGCGTGCGCCGCACCTTCCAGAATGGCGGACTGTTCGGCCATCTCACCGCGCTGGAGAACGTGCTGGTCGGCCTGCATACCCAGGTAGATAGCGCCTTCTTCGGCATCGTGCTCGGCAGCCGGCGATCCGGCGTCGCGGAGGCCACCGCAAGCGGACACGCGCGCAAGCTGCTCGACCTGATGGATCTTGGCGATATTGCCGACCAGCCGGCGCACGCGCTCTCCGGCGGCCAGCAGCGCATGGTGGAGATCGTCCGCGCGCTGGCGACTGACCCGCCGCTGCTGCTGCTGGATGAGCCGGCGGTCGGCCTGGCGCCGCCGATGCGCGAGCAACTCGGTGGCGTCATCCGCAACCTGGCGCGGGAGCGCGGGATCGGTATCCTGCTGATCGAGCATGCGATCGAACTGGTCATGAGCATCTCCGACCGCGTCATCGTGCTGAACTATGGCCGCAAGGTTGCCGACGGCTCCCCGGACGAAGTCCGCGCCGACCGCAGCGTGCTGGAAGCCTATCTCGGCCATGCCTGACGCCTTGCTCACCGTCAGCGGCATCGCGGCCGGCTATCCGAACAAGCAGGTGTTGTTCGGCGTCGATTTCGCCGTGCATCAGGGCGAGGTCGTTGCCTTGCTGGGCGCCAACGGCAGCGGCAAGTCGACCTGCCTGAACGCGGTCAGCGGCTTCGTGCGTCCCTGGTCCGGATCGATCCGGCTTGACCGGCAGGAGCTCGCCGGGTGGCTGCCGCACCAGATGTTCCGCCGTGGCATCATCCAGGTATCCCAGGCCCGCGATCTGTTTCCCGATATGTCGGTCGAGGAGAATCTGCGCCTCGGCGCCTGGGTGCGCGGCGGCCCGATCGCCAGGCTGCTCGATGGCGTCTACGCCTCGTTCCCGCGCCTGGCGGAACGAAAGAACCAGACGGTGCGCCTGATGTCGGGCGGCGAGCAGCAGATGGTGGCGATCGGCCGCGCCCTGATGGGCCAGCCGCGGATCCTTCTGCTGGACGAGCCCTCCGGCGGCCTGGCGCCGAATTTCGTCAATGAGATCGCCGCGATCGTGGCGGCGCTCAAGCGCCAGGGCGTCACCATGATGATCGTCGAGCAGAATATCCGGCTGGCGCTGTCGGTCGCGGACCGCTTTCTCATCCTGCGGGACGGGCGCGTCTCCCAGCGGCACGACATAAGTGGCGGCGGCGCGTCCGAGGAGGATATCGTGCGTAGCATCTATCTCTGATGGGGAATGTCCCGGACAGCCAGGCCGACGGCTCAAGCGGCAGGCCTCGCCTGTGCGCAGCGTCCGACCAAAGCCCTTGCCCCCTCCAGTTCCGGCCCCGTGA
>PLXO01000189.1 GCA_003151425.1 Acetobacteraceae bacterium | reverse complement strand
GCTTAATTGACGACAGGCCCTAGTGTCGCCAATTTTGTTACCGCCTTAACCGATCATTATCCTTTCCTCCCTTGGCTGCCGGCCAATTTTGTGTCCGGGGAAACCCGACGGTATCGCCTCCCGCAGCCTCACGGCGTGGGATCGTCGAGGCGATCGTCGCGCGCGACCCGACCAATGGGACGCGCGCGATGCTCGTCTCGCAGATCGTCAGGGCGCTGCCTTGCAGAGGGCGCCTGGCGGCGGTCCGACGATGTTAGTTGCCCGCCATCTGTGAGTTATTATATATGACCATAGCTGCCAAGCCGTTTTCACCAGGAGTTTCATCATGTCTCTCGCCAAAGCCAAAATCACCCACCCCGTCACCCCCGTCGCGCCACCGACCTATCGCCTCGGCGACGAGCAGCTCGACCCCGTGCTGGCCGACCTGCCGTCGATGATGGCCGACGCCCCGCTCGCCTGGCAGCGGACGCGCCCGAGGTGGATCCGCAAGGAGATTGCCGCGTTCCATCCGGCCGATGCGCTGCAGGCTGGTCTCGCCGGGCAGATTGTCGTCCTCCGGCATCTGGCGGTTCGCACGCTGGGCGTGGCCGACCTCGGCGGCAACGCGCCGGCGCCGGCGCGCCGGCTGGGCCGGGCCGCGGCCGCGACGATGCGGGAGGGCGAGCGGCTGGAGTGCGCGCTGCGGCGGTTGCAGAAAACCGCGGTGCCGCCGGGCGGCGCGCGGGCGACGGAAGGTTGCGATCTGCCGGCGGGAGCGGTGGCGTGAGCGCGAACATCGACGGCAGGCCGAGCCTGCCCCCGGGCGCGCCAGCTTCGCGACCCGGGGGTGGGACGGGTCCGCTGCGGAACGGCAATCCGCGGGGCAGTCCGAACCTGGCCCCGCGCTGCGGGGCGCGGGCACGCACCACCTGCTGTCCCTGCCGCGCGCCTGCGATGGCGAACGGGCGGTGCCGGATGCACGGCGGGCGCTGCAAGGGGCCTCGCACGGCCGAGGGGATGGCGCGGATGATCGCCGCGAAGACGACGCACGGGATGTATGCGGCGGCCGGCGCGCCGCAGCGGGCGCAGCAGCGGTATGTCAACGCGCTGGTCGAGCGCTCTCGGCTGCTGTGCAGCGCGACGCTGTTGCGGGCGTATTTGCCGCCCGAGATGGCGGCGCGGTTGGCGGTGGGGCCGGCGGAGTTGGCGGCCCCGGTCCACCTATCACAGGTGGCGTTTGCGACGCGCCACGCAACAATGACGTACAACGTGAGGAAGGGTGCCGCTCGCTTGGGGCGAAGTTCCGGGACCGGCCGGGGTGTGGCGGAGCAGGCCGGGGTCGCACTCCGGCTGCGGGAGGCGGAGCGGCTGGCGGCGCGGGCCGAGGCTGACGCAACGCGCCATGGAAGGCGGCGATTGCGATTGCCCGTGCGGCGAAGCGAGCGGCCGGGGGTGGCCGGGCCCGGCCGAGCAGCGGGACAATCCCTGCCGCGCGCAACAATGCCATGCAACGTGAGATCGCGCTGCGGGCGGCCGGATTGCGGGCGGCCGCGGACGCGCGCGCGTCGCAAGGGCGCCGCGGCCCTGCCCCGCTGTCCGCTGCCCAAGCCCGCGAAGCGCGGGAGACGGGCGTTTTGCGCGCCATGGGCAACGATGCCCTACAACCTGAGCCGGGTGCCGCACCGGGGTTGCTGCGGCTGACCCCGACGAAGGCCTCGGCGCCGCGGAGCACGACGCTGGCCTGCACCTGGGTGTCGCGCAAGAAGGCGACCGCCGCCACACGGTTCGGGCGCGCGCCACTGCCGGGGTCGCATGCGCCACAGGCGTCACCGGTGGGCGTCGCGCCCGTCCTCCGCGCCGGCTGCGTGCAACAATTCCATATAACGTGAGGACCGGTCATGGATCGGGGGGGCGGGGCGGGCCAGCAAGGAGCGGGGCCGGGACCAGGCGGGCGTCCGACACCCTGCCGCCTTCCACCAGCACCGTGCTGCGACGGATGGCCGGGTCAAGCCCGGCCATGAGGAGAGGGAAGGGGGGGACGGCCATGACGAGAGGGAAGAGCGAGGACCGCCGTGACGGGAGGGAAGCGCGGGGCCGGCCGGTGGGGAACTGGCAATGACAGGTGGTGGTGCTATCCCGTTCTCATGCAGGCGATCGTTGCAGCAACGGCAGCACCACGTCCAGCAGATTGCCGCCGGTGAACTTGTGCGCCGGCACACCGGCGGCCGCGGCGGCCTGCAGATCGCTGTCCTTGTCGCCGACCAGGACCGCCCGCGCCGGATCGATCTGCCAGGCGCGGATCAGGTCCAGCAGCATGCCGGGCTCCGGCTTGCGCCAGGGATGCGCCGCGTCGCGATACGCCTCGATCACCGCGTCGGCGTGGAACGGGCAGAAGCGAAGATCGTCCAGCGTGCCGCCGGCGCGGCGGATCTCGTCGGTCATCCAGGCGTGCAGGCCCTGCATCGCGGCCTCGGTGTAGCGGCCGCGCGCGATGCCGGACTGGTTGGTCACGACGAAGACGTGCCAGCCGGCATCGGTCGCCGCGCGGATCGCCTCGCGCGCGCCCGGCATCCACTCGAACCGATCCCGCGAGGCGACGTAGCCGTGGTCGATGTTGATCACCCCGTCGCGGTCGAGGAACAGTGCCCGGCGGCGGAGCACGCGCGGCATTTCCTCGCCGGCGCGGGCCAAATCCTCCGGGATGCCGATGTCGCGGAAATACCCGTCCATCACCGTGCCACGCAGCACCCCGCGCTCGGCAAGGCGCGGCATGATGTCGCGCTCCAGCGAACATTTCGGCGTCAGCTCATCCAGCAGCCGGCGGTCGTAGACATAGACGCCAGCATTGATCACGCCCTCGGTATCGTCGCCTGCGGTGCCCACGCCTGGTGTGCCTATGCCTTTGATGTCCACGCCTGCGGTGCCCTCGCCCGAGCTGGCCACGCCCGAAATGCGGGCCGGCGGGCGCGGGCGGAACGCAACGACGCGGTCGCCGTCCAGTTCGACGACGCCGTAGCGCGACGCATCCTCGATCCGGCGCAGCACGATCCGTCCGACCACCTCAGGGTCGTCACCGGCGGCATCGGCCAGCAGGCGCGCGAGGTTGCAGTCGAACAACGAGTCCCCGTTGCACAGCAGGAACCGATCCGCCAGCCTGTCGCGCGCGTAAAGCACGGCGCCGCCGGTGCCGGCACGCTCCGGCTCCTCGGAGATCACGATGCGCACGTCGCGCGGCAGCAGCGCGGCCAGCGCCTGCACCCGCGTGTCCACCTGCGCCGACAGATGGCCGGTCAGGAGAACGAATTCGTCGACGCCGAAGCGAACGAATTCGCGCATCAGCCAGGCGAGGAACGGGCGGTCGCCGATCGGCAGCAGCGGCTTCGGCGTGGTTGCGGTCAGCGCGCCGAGCCGCGTGCCCAGCCCGCCGACCAGGATGGCGCATTGGCGGATCGTCACATCGGACATGCGGGGTTCACTCCGGCACGACTCGGTGCGCCACCGCGCGCAACCCGGTCAGCGCGGGACCGCCCGCAACCCCGCGCGAAACCGCGCGGCGAGCTGGCGATAGGTCTCGGAGTTGCGGTCGTAGCGGCGCCGCTCCTCATCGCCCATCACGCGCACCAGCCTGGCGGGAATGCCGGCCCACAGCTCGTTGCGGCCGATCACCTTGCCAGGCGTCAGCAACGCGCCGGCGCCGAGGAAGCCGTCCTCCTCGATCACCGCGCCGTCCAGCACGATCGCGCCGTTGCCGACGAAGGCACGGTTCTTCAGCGTGCAGGCGTGGATGATCGAGCCGTGGCCGATGGTGACGTCATCGCCGATATGCGTCGCCAGGCCGCCGGAATCGACATGGACGATGGTGCCGTCCTGCAGGTTGGTGCGCGCGCCGATGCGGATGATGTTCATGTCGCCGCGCAACAGGCAACTGAACCAGATGCCGCTTTCGGCACCGATCACCACGTCGCCGATCACCGCCGCGTTGGGGGCGATGAAGACGTCGGGCGCGATCGTCGGCGCGACGCCGTCCAGCGCGTAGACCGGTCCCATCGACGTGCCCACTGACATGCCCGCCGGCGCGCCCACTCGCGAACTCGAGCCAATTGGGTTCGGTGCCGGAGGCTCAGGCATGCGCCGGTTCCCGCGCCGTCCGGACCACCGGTTCGTCCAGCCCCAGCATCAGGCCAATATTCTGCACCGCGGCGCCCGAGGCGCCCTTGCCCAGGTTGTCGAGCAGCGCCACCAGAACGGCCTGGCGGTGCTTCTCGTTGGTGTAGACGCGCAGCTCCAGCAGGTTGGTGTCGTTCAGCGCCTCCGGCTCCAGCTTGCCGTCGGGCGTTGGCGGGACAACGCGGACCTGTGTGCAGCCTTCGTAGTGACGGGCCAGGACGGCGGCGAGATCGGCGCCGCTCGGCTTGCCCGGCAGCGTGTCCAGGTGCAGCGGCACCGAGACCAGCATGCCTTGGCGATAATGTCCTACCGCGAGCGTAAAAATCGGCCGCCTGGTCAGCCCGGCATAGAGCTGGGTCTCCGGCACGTGCTTGTGCTCCAGACCAAGCGCGTAAAGCTCGAACGGCGGGCCGCCGATGCTTTCATGCGCGGTGATCATCGACTTGCCGCCGCCGGAATAGCCCGAGACGGCGTTGATGGCGATCGCGTAGTCGGGCGGGATCAGTCCGGCGTCGACCAGGGGCCGGATCAGGCCGATCGCGCCGGTCGGATAGCAGCCTGGGTTCGCCACCTTTCTGGCGCGCGCGATCTTATCCGCCTGACCGGCCTGCATTTCGGGAAAGCCATAGGTCCAGTCCGGGTCCACCCGGTGGGCGGTCGAGGCGTCCAGCAGCTTCGGCGCCGCGTTGCCCAGGCTGTCGGCCAACGCCGTGGAGTCCTTCGCCGCGTCGTCCGGCAGGCACAGCACGACCAGATCGACCTCGGCCATCAGGTCGCGCCGCGCCGCCGGGTCGCGGCGGTGCTCGGCGGCGATGCTGCGCAGGGTCAGGCCGGGATGCGCCAGCAGACGGTCGCGGATGCCCAGCCCCGTCGTGCCGGACTCGCCATCGATGAAGACGTTGGGGATACCGCTGGCCATGATGCTCGCTCCTTTGCGGTCGGTTTATCGTCGGTTTTCGCCGGCATGAAAACCGGGGGCATGAAAACCGGGGGCATGAAAACCGGGACGTGGGAACGGGGGGCGCAAAGCAAAGGGCGGGCCCAGACGGACCCGCCCTTCTGCCGGTGCAGACAGAGGGCGCCGTCAGCGCTTGCTGAACTGGAAGCTGCGTCGCGCCTTGGCGCGGCCGTACTTCTTGCGCTCGACCACGCGGGAGTCGCGGGTCAGGAAGCCGGCCACCTTCAGGATGCCGCGCAGGTCAGGCTCGTAATTCGTCAGCGCGCGGCTGATGCCGTGGCGCACCGCGCCGGCCTGGCCGGACAGCCCGCCGCCGACGACGGTGCAGAACACGTCGAACTGGTTGTAACGGTCGGCCACCAGGAACGGCTGGGTGATCAGCATGCGCAGCACCGGGCGGGCAAAATACTGCGCCGCCTTCTTGCCGTTGACGTTGATCTCGCCCTTGCCGGGCTTGATCCAGACGCGGGCGATGGCGTTCTTGCGCCGGCCGGTGGCGTAGGAGCGGCCGAACGCGTCGCGCTTCGGCTCGGGCCTGCCCTCCTCGCTGGGCGGCACGCCCGTCGGTGCCGGCGCGGCGGTCGCCATCAGATCCTTCAGGTCGGCGAGCGAGTGGGTGCCGGACATCTGTTTCAGCCCCTCTTGTTCTTCGGGTTCAGCGCGGCGACGTCGAGTGCCACGGGTTGCTGCGCCTCGTGCTTGTGGGCGGGGCCGGGGTAGACGTACAGGTGCTTCATTTGCAGACGCTGCAGCGGCCCGCGGGTGATCATCCGCTCAACCGCCTTTTCCAGCACGCGCTCCGGGTGGGCGCTGTCGAGGCGCTGGCGGATGGAACGGCCCTTGATGCCGCCCGGATAGCCGGTGTGGTAATACAACACCGACTGCTCGGCCTTGTGACCGGTGACGTGGACTTTTTCGGCGTTGACGACCACGACGTTGTCGCCGCAATCGACATGCGGCGTGAACTGCGGCTTGTGCTTGCCGCGCAGCCGCATGGCGATGATGGAGGCGAGGCGTCCGAGCACGACGCCCTCGGCATCGATCAGCACCCAGTCCTTCTTCACCTCCGCGGGCTTCAGCGAGAGGGTGGTCTTCATTGGCGACGGTCCTGCAAAGAGACCCGGCTTATGGAAGGATCGGCCGCCCCGGTCAAGGGATTATCTCTGTGGTATTATAATACCACAAACCATCGCGGCGGCATCGCTCTAGCCAACATCGGCGACCAGCCCGGCGGCGCCGGTTGCGTAAGTCAGGATTGGGGCTTGCCAGGTCGCCCGATCGCCGTCACTGAGCGCGCCGCACTGCGCAGACGGTCCCGCCGATGACCCTGATCGCCGTCCTGCGCCACATGGCGTTTGCCGCCGGACTGGCGCTCCTGTCTGCCGCCACCGTGCGACTGATGATCGCCGCGCGGGTGCTGGACCGCCCGAACGAGCGCAGCGCCCACAGCGAGCCGACTCCCAAGGGCGGCGGCGTCGGCATCATCGTCGCCTTTCTGGTCGGCACTGCGGTACTGTACCGCTACGCAGCCTTCGCCCGCCTGGCCGATCCCTACTTCCTGGGGGTGATCGGTGCCGCCTCGGCGATCGCCCTGGTGGCGCTGCTCGACGATCTGCTGAACTGGCCGTTCACGGTCAAGCTTGGCGCGCAAGTTCTGGCCGCGCTGGTCGCGGTCGGCACCGGACTCTACCTGCGCGACTACCGAGTGCCCTACGTCGGCGGCTTCTACGTCGGCTGGCTCGGCGTGCCGATCACCATCTGCTGGATCCTGTTCGTCACCAACGCGATGAACTTCATCGACGGGCTGAACGGCCTGGCGGCTGGCGTCACGCTGGTCGCGTCCGGGTTCCTGGCGGGCATCGCCGCGGCGCATGACGGCTGGTTCGCCTATTTCGCCGCGTTGCTGCTGGCGGCCGGGGTGGTGGGCTTCCTGCCGTTCAACTTCCCCCGCGCGCGCATCTTCATGGGTGATGTCGGCAGCCAGTTCTGCGGTTTCGTGCTGGCGGTGCTGGCGGTGGTGGCAAGCCGGTTCGAGGGCGTCGAGCTGTCGTTCCTGCTCGTACCGATGCTGCTGTCCGGCGTACTGTTCGACGTGGCCTTCACCCTGGCGCGTCGGCTGCTGTCCGGCGAAACGATCACCCAGGCGCATCGCGGCCACCTGTATCAGGTTGCGGTGCGCGCCGGGGTTGCCGCGTGGAGGGTCGCCCTGATCCACGCCGGGTTCGCCGTGTTCGGCGGTTTGGTCGCGCTGGCATTCATCGCGGCATCCGGGGCCGTGAAGCCATGGATTCCGCTACTGACCCTGATCCCGCAGATCATCTGGCTGGGCTATGTCACCCGTTGCGCCCGCCAGGCGGCGATCGGCCTGTGGTGATGACGCGAGACCTGACGTCCACCCCGAGTGGGAGCTGGCCGAAATGCTGCGTGCGGTTGCCCTGACGTCATGATCCGCCGCTCGGGCGAGCGACGTGGCCATCCGAAGCGGACCTGGTCTCAAATTAATACCATTCTGCGTCCGCACAGCACAGGTATGCGTCAGTCGCGTGTTATTTGAATTAAATTGGGACGAGTCTCTGTTTTATACCCTCGCAAACCCCTTTCGGATCGGCTTCAATGCACTTTCGAAAGTGGAGGGGGCCAGATGGCTAGGTCGGGTTATATCGTAGCGCTGGGAGCGCTTGCGGCCGCTGCGGCCGTTGAGCCGGCGCTCGCGGACAACTACACGATTAACTCCTACTCGGTGCCCAACGATACCAATGTGACGATTACCGACACCTACCTGAACATTAACGCCGAAGGCGCCGGAGCAGGCGGGATCTCAATCTCGGTTACCGATACCACGAAGAACACCACGAGCCAGATGCTGGTGTGGTGCTCCGATATATCGAACTACCTCGGCACGCCGGGCTCCTACACGCTCGACACGCTGAGCAGCAACATTGGCCAAGCGAACTATAACTACCTCGATTCCACAAGGTGAATCAGGTCAACGCGCTGCTCACTGCCATGAGTTCGGGCCTGATCAATCCGATCAACGCGACCACGTCGGCCGCGCTGCAGGCCGCGATCTGGGAGGTGATCTACCAGAGCGGCGACAGCGGCTACAATGTCACCACCGGCAACTTCCTCATCGACTCCTACAGCGGCGATAACGTCGCGACCGTCGAAGCCGACGCCAATCAATACCTGAGCTACGTCACCGGCGGTACATGGCTTCCCAATACCAACGGCACGGTCGAGCAGTTCCAACCCGCGCCTTTCGGTGCCAACAACCAGACGCTGATTTGGCTGGGGGTCACCTCGACAGGTCAGCAGCAGGGTATCCCCGAGCCCGGATCGCTGGTCCTGCTGGCCACCGGCCTTGTCGGTTTCGCGGCGATCCGCCGTCGCCGCACGCGCGCCTAACCAGGCCGACTTTCTCACACTCTCACACTCCGGCGGGCGCTTGGCTTGATGCTCGCCGCGCCCCAAGGTCCCATGGGGCCTCGGGGCGCGGCAGTGTACGTCGCCATCGTCCTGGGACAGGGTGATACCGCTTCGCGGAAGCGTCAGCGATTCCAATGGTCCCCGGTTGGCATCGTGCGTCGGGCTGCCCGGGCGAAGCAGCGTGCGGTCGCGCGCCATACCAAGAGTCTACCGGCCGCCCGACGACCCAGCGAAGTGTCAAACCATCAGGTCGGCTGGTATGAGAACGCCGGGCTACCGCCCCACCAGCCGCCGGGCGGTGCGCAGCAGAAGCTGCTGATCCGCCGGCGCGCAATCCCGATACAGCCGCAGCATCGCCAGTTCGTGGCCCCGGGTCGCAAGCTGCGGCGCGGTCTTGTCGTCCCCGAACATCAGGTGCTCCACGCCCACCTCCAGCACCGCCGCGATCCGGCTGAGATTGCCGGTCACCTGGCCAGCCCGTCCGGTTTCCCACTGCGCGACCGCGCTGCGCGTCACCCCGACTGCCTCGGCCAACTGCTCCTGGGTCAGCCCGCGCTCCTGCCGGGCCAGCCGGATGCGCTCCCCAATCGCCTGCGAATCGCTCATTCGCGTAGTATAAGTCAGACCACCTAACGCCGCTAGCCCAAAGTGACGGTTGTCGAAGGGATTCTCCGCGATCATCTATGTTAGATATATTGACATAATGCGAGATAGGTGATCTAACGGCGCTCCGCCATGCAAGTCACCGCCACGAAGGACCCCCGCGAATGCCGATAAAGCTCCTATGGACCGACGCGCAGGACACGCGGATCCGCCAGATGCGGGCGGAAGGCGCAACTTGGGACGCGATCGCCGCTGCACTCGGTCTGTCCAGTTCGACGATCATCGAGCGCGGCCGGCGGATCGGCGCCCGACCGCCCCCGCCGGATTTCACCCCGCCGCCCGACGACCCGCATCGTCCACCCCTGCCGGCCGGGCATCCCAGAACCTGGGGGGTGATGAACGCCGGAACCGTTCTCGCGGACGAGCCTTATCCGCTGCCGGATTGCTTGGCTGACCCCGCTGCGCCGCTGCGCCGCGCCTGGCGCCTTGGAAGGACAGAGCTATGACCCGGTTCGGCCTTTCGTCCACTGACAGCGAGCGGGATACGCAGCCAGCGCCGATCGACGCCCCGTTCGTGATTGCTCGGCTGGAGGAAGCTGGAGCAACGCTGCTGGCGCTGCCCGGTACCGGCTGGACAACCAAGCTGCGCCAATCGTCACTCGAGATCGTTCGCACCGCGATCGAGAACTACGGCTGGAGCGATAAGCGGTTGCGTCCCGCTATCCCGTCCGCCGCCAGGATCAGCCGCATGGACGAGGTGATGGGCTGGATCACGCTGATCCCGCTGGACCGCTACGTGTTGCGCCGGATCGTTGGCGCGCGCGCCCTGGTCAACCCGACCACCGATCGGCATCTGTTCCCCTGGCGGCGGCTCGCCGCGACGCTCGGAGCGGACCACAAGGCGGTGCAGCGCTGGCACCGGCAGGGCATCGACATGATCGTGGCGGCGCTGAAGCGGCAAGATGCGTGATCGCGGCTACGCCAGGCCACCCAACCGCAACCCGTCGGCATACAGTGCGCGCCCGCGCGGGGCGGCGATCGGCACGCGATGCATGGCCTGTTCGAGTGTGAAGCCCGGTTCCAATGTCAGCAGCCGCGCGCGCGCATCGGCCGCAGCTTCGCGATGGCCCAGGTGTCCGAGTGAGGCGACAAGTGCCTTGAATGAGGAGGAAAAGTCGCTGTTCAGGGTGACCGCACGCTTGCTCGCCTCGGCGGCGCTGACGTGGTCGCCTCGCAACATGTAAGCCACTGCCAGTGCCATCTCGAAGAAGTAGTAGAGCGGGTCGAACGGCGACAGCTTCCGCGCGTGGCGGATCCGCTCGATTGCCGCATCACAGTCGCCGGCATAGGCATGGGCCAGTCCGGAAAGGCACCAGCTCAGCGGCAGGCTTGGGTTTGTCTCAAGCGCCCGCTCATGCAGCAACAGCGCTTCCTCCGGACGTCGGTCCATGAACACGCGCACGTGGCCGGCCAGCGACAATCCGCGCCCGTCCTCCGGGTCGAGCAGAATGGCGCGCTCCGCCAAGCCTCGTGCGCGCTGCATATGGGTGGCCGGCGTCGACGCCCAGCCCTGGCCAACCGCGAAGATATGCCATTGCGCGGCCCAGGCATGCGCGGAAGCGTTGTCGGGATCGAGCGCGATCGACTGATCCAGCAACCCACCTGCCGCCATGAAACGCCGGCGATCCAGACGATAGACGGCCGGGACCGCCAGCCGCAGCAGATCCTGCGCGGTTCGCGGCTCGGGCCCGTCCGTGCCACTCCGTTCGCCTTCCCATAGCCACAGCCGCGGTTCGAGCCGGGCCGCCGCGGTGCTGGCGAGCAGATCTGGCAGGGTGAAGATCTCCGTGACGTCGTGATCGAAACGTTCTGCCCAGACCACCTCGCCACCCGCGCGCCAATCTGTGAGGCGGAGCAGCACGCGCAGCCGGTCGCCGCTGCGTTGCACCGAGCCGTCCAGCAAGAAGTCCACATCCGGCTCGAGTTGGCCGCAGGCGCAAGGGACGCAGACCAGCCCGCGGAACCGCGATAGCGCGATGACCAGCTCCTCGGCGAGGCCGGCCGCGAGCTCCGCCATACCCGCCGTGGCACCGCTGCGCAGGCTCGCCACACCAAGCCGAATGCGGGAGCTCGCAGCCCGCCGGCGCAGGCTTCTGACTGTCCCATCGCTCACCTGTGCCAAGGCGGCGGGCAACGTGGGTTGAACGCGCAGCGCCGCGACCAGGGCCGTGGTTTCGGCCGATGGGGCAACCTTGCACCGTGCGGACAGCGCCGCGCGACATTGCTCATAGGCGGCGACCGCCGCGGCGCGATCGCCGCGCTCGACATGGACGCGAATCAGCGCGCGCCAGGCGCCTTCATGCGCCGCGTCAATCGCAAGCAGCCGCTCCGCCGCCGCCCTTGTCGCATCGTGTCCACCTGCTTCGGCGAGAATCACCTCCCCAATCGCACGGACGCGCTGCAACAGATCTTGGAGCTGTTCGCCCATCCATCGATCGAATGCCGGATCGAGGCCGACAAGATCGCCCAGCATTTGCCCCTGCCACAGCATGAGCGCATCGGGCTGCGCCGGTGTGGCCAGCAGGATTTGCCTTGCATCGACCTGCAGGCCGTCGTCGCTCAGCGCGAGATACGCAGCCTCGGTCCGCAGCAGGCCGCCAACCGGACCGAGCGCCAACCGCAGTTCATGCGTCGCCTGGCGCAAGGAACCCCGCGCCTGCGGCGCCTCCCGGCGGCTCCACAGCAGCGCGGTGAGCTGTGACCGCGGCACCGGCCGCGGTGCAGCCAGAGCGAGGATAGCCAGCACCGCCCGCGTTTTCCGCGTGCGCGGCAACAGGTCATTCCCATCCGCATCGCGGGCCGTTAGCGGGCCAAGCACTGTTACGGCGAGCAGTGGCTGCGGCGCGACGATTCGGATGGCCTTGTCCTGGCGGTACGGCGGCGACCGTAATTCCGAAACCGCAAGGACATCTACCATCATGACCCATACCATCTCGCAAAAGACAACTGATAGTTGAATGACTGTCGTCATACTATCGTATAAAGTGCTCCCCGGCAACGTGTTCGGCGAACAAATCTGTGAATGACGCGATAACCGACTGAGGGTAGGACATAATTCAGAGACCAAGCCAGGTTTTTGGGTGTAATGGGAAGATTTACCTTGACACCCGCGAAACACCCTGGCACACTCGGCCTCATCAACGGGCGACGTGCGCCCTGCGGCATCCCCCTCCCCAAATCCTGCAAGTCACGCATTCCCGCGTCGCGATCGGTCGTCGGATAGCCTCCGCCGCGCGATCGCGACACTTGGGGTCGACCACGCAAGATGCCGCCGGCGCCGCCACCCGGGTGATTCACACACACACACAAAGGACGTCCACCATGAACATTTCGCTCCAGAGCAAGCCGTTGCCCGCGCCCTCCAACGTCGCGGATTCCGGCAAGATCGTCCTGGGCGCCGGATTGCGCCTGCCGACGGCGCCCGCACAGGTCGCCGACAAGGGCGCCATCCGGTTCGGCGCAGGCCTCCGCATGCCGGCCGAGCGCAAGGCCGCCTGACCGAGATCCGAGCGGTCGGCGCAGAGGCGCTGGCCGCTTGGGTGTAGCGGTGCCGTTCCCTGTTTCCGGCACGACGGGGGACGGCACGCGCCTGCACCGCCCCCTCGGGCGCGAGCCAACGCGAAAGCGGCGCCGAGGTCCGACAGTTCACCCAGGATCGGGTGTGCCAGCCGCGGATCGCGACAGATACAAGCCGTCTGGTATCGCGCGCGGGGTTGGTGGGGTGGCCGGGCGCCAAACCAAGACTCATACCAGCGACCCGACATCGGCCGAACGGTCCGGAACTAGGGCCGCTGGTATGAGCCATCGCGGCGGCGCGGGGGTTGACGAATAGCGACGCGATCCGTCGCTCGGTGGCGATGATTCCTGCAAAACTGCTCGTTCGGGCCTGGCAGGGGGATGAGCTGGTGGATCGGCGCACCGAACCGCCATTCGATTATGAGACCAAAGTCCGTCGTGGCACCGTAGTCCAGCCCGCGATCACAGTCCGAGCGTAGACCTTTATACCTAGGTACGGCTAGCGCCCCCAAGCCTGCGCTCAAACGGGCGCGTCGCCCTTGTCCGGGTAGCGGCACCATTCGACGGCGACACAGCGCCAGCACTCAGGCCGCCGCGCCTTGCACACGTAGCGCCCGTGCAGGATCAGCCAGTGATGCGCGTCGCGCAGCATCTCCTGCGGCACGCGCCGCACGAGCGCGTCCTCTACCGCCCGCGGCGTCTTGCCCGGCGCGATCCCGGTGCGGTTGCCCAGGCGGAAGATATGGGTATCGACCGCCATCGTCGGCTCGCCGAAGGCGACGTTCAGCACCACGTTGGCCGTCTTGCGCCCAACGCCAGGCAGCGCCTCCAGCGCCACGCGGTCCGGCGGGACCTGCCCGCCATGCCGCTCCAGCAGCAGACGCGACAGCTCCACCACGTTGCGCGCCTTGCCCTGCCACAAGCCGATCGAGCGGATATGGCGTCCCACGCCCTCCACCCCCAGCCGAACCATCGCCGTCGGGCTATTGGCCTCGACGAACAAGGTTCGGGTCGCGCGGTTCACCGAGACGTCGGTCGCCTGCGCCGACAGGACGACCGACACCAGCAACGTGTAGGGATCGGTGTAGTCGAGCTCGCTGCGCGGCTCCGGATTGGCACGCGCCAGCGCCTCGAGGAACCCGCGCACATCGGCCAGCGACATGGCCTTGCGCGGGCCCTTGGGTGGGGCCTTGTGCTGGCTCTTCGGTGGGGCTTTGGGTGGGGCCTTGAGCTGGGCCTTGGGCGAGATCTTGCGCGGCGCGCGGCGAGGCGCGCGCGCCGGCTCGCGCGTCATGCCGGCTTGCCGGTCAGCCGGCGGATCAGCTCGTCATACTCGGCGAGGTAGTTCGTCATCGACAGGTGGCGTTCGGCATATCGCCGCGCTTCGGCGCGCAGGCTCCGGGCGAGCGCGGCATTCTCGATCACCGACACCACCTTGGCTGCCAATCCGGCGGTATCGAAGAAATCGGCGAGCAGCCCGTTCTTCTCGTGCGTGATGAACTCGCGAACCGGGTCGGTGTCGCTGCCAATCACCGCACACCCCGTCGCCAGCGCTTCACGCAGCGACCACGAGGCGACAAACGGATAGGTCAGATAGACGTGCGCGTCCGACCGCTGCAACATCCGAACATAGACCGCGTAGTCCAGCCGGCCGGGGAACACGACCCGCTTCAGGTCAATTTCTGCCCCGAGTTCCGCGAGCATGGTGTCCTTCCAGCTTCCCTTCGGCGGCGGCCCACCATAGCTCACCCCGTCGCCACCCACGATGGCCACACGGATATCCTTGCGAGCACGCAACAGATTCGGCAGCGCGCGCATCAGCACATGAAAGCCGCGATAGGGCTCGAGGTCGCGCGAGACGTAGGTCACCAGCTTGTCACTGGGCGCAATCCGCATGCCGCCAATCGTCATCGCCTGACGCCGCACCTTCGGATCAGGCTTGCACACGCCCAGGTCGACACCTTCGCGCACCAGCGTGATCCAGTCCCGCATCCAGGCAGGGTATGTCGAAAGCTGCCACTCGGTCGGCGTCAGGCCGTACCCGCCATTGGCGTAGGCGAGGAGGTTGATCGTGTTCTTCGCGCGCACGCGCGGATATTCCGAGACATCGAGCGGAAACTCCGCATCGAACCCGACATCCGCTGCGTCCGTTTGATAGTAGAACTCCATGTAGCCGAGGATCGGAACGCCCGGCCAGACATCCCCCAAATTCAGCAGCTCGCCCCAACCGTGGTGACCGATGATGATGTCGGGCACGTAGCCAAGCTGCTTGAGATTGTGCGCGGTGCGCCCAACCGCCGCGGCCCGATGGGCGGCAGCATCCAGATCGCGGGCAACCGGATGGGTCTGCGCGGCGGCGCCTGAAGGCCGGCGATACGGCACCTTGCGCACGCCATTGATCTGATTGCGATTCGGCTCGGTGATAAACACCAGATCATGCTTCTGCTGTGCCGTCAGATGGCGGACGATGTGCAGAAACTGTCCGGGAAAGTTCTGGTGTACAAACAGATATTTCACGCCATGATCCTGGGCTTGGAAATGCGCCGGCCGATCATCCGACGCTGGGATTCCGTTAAATGGACGGTGCTTCCAGGCGACCTGTGCCAGCCGATCCAGGATGTAGCACGCGGCGACCGCCTGTCGTCACGCCATCAGCAATCCGCAGTCTGGCGCGATGACGCTGCCCTATCGTCATTCCCGGGGATGGCCATGATAATGAGGGCTGCTCGGCCCGGCCAAAATTGGAATTGCTGTCACGCCATTGTCCTGAATACGCTGCGCTGCGACGCTCGCCTTAGCGCGACCGCCTGGGTACCGGGCGCTGCGTCGGACGTGCCGCACTGCGCTTGGCCGCCGGGGTGACGGGCTTTGCCGGCGGAGGAACCGGGACCTTGGTTCGCCCGACGCCAGGCTTGGGCGTTGGCGCCGCGACCTTGGGCCGCGTCGACCGGATCGGCTCGTGCGGGGCCGGCTCATGAGGGCCAGACTCGTGACGCCCAGACTCGTGACGCGCCGGCGGATGACGTACCGACTCTGGGGCAGTCGCCGCGCCGCGGCGTCGCAGCACGATCTGAAATGCCTCGAGCGCCGCGAGACTGTCGGCCTGGCACGCCTCCCCGGCCGGCACCGGTCCAACGCTGCTGCCGTCGACGAAGGTGGCGAAATAGCTGCATTCGTGGGTCTTCGCCGCGTCGCCCTTCAACCGCACATTCAGGCCGAGCAGAGGCAGCGCCATGCCGCGGCTGCCACAGAATTTGCCGCCCTCGATCCACGGCGACAACCATCCCCGGCCGAGCACCGCCTGGTACTCCAGGTCTTGCGGCCCAACGCCCGCGGGCGGTGTCACAGCGAAACCCTCGATCCAACTTCCGCTCCCGCGGGTGCCGGTCCAGGCGCCGAATTGCCCAGCAACATCGCCGGCACGCTGGACATGTGCCACGATATCCGCCGAGGCCGGTATCGGCACGCTGCGGGATACGGCATGGCCGGGACCGGCAGCCCCGGCCTGTGGCGCCGCGCCCGCATCCGGGGTGAGCCGCAGCACCTGCAGCCGCGGCGCGGTATCCGCGCCCGCGGCCAGGGATTGGTAGATCGTCACCAGGATAGGGGCCGGCCCTTGTTCCACCCGGACGAGTGCCGCGCCGACGGAAAAGTCCAGCCAGCCATCGGAACGAAATGTGCTGATACTGACCGAGCTCGGCGACCCGGACGGTGATGGCGGCAAGGAAATGCGCACGCCTGGAAGGCCCGAGCCGTCGTCGACCGCGGTGCCTCCGGGCGCATGGAAAATGCAGAACATACCGCTGTCGAGGGTCATCAGATGGCCGGACACCTTGAGTTCCGCCACACGGTTGCCAGCGGTGCTGGGTACATTGGCTCTGGCGGCGGCTGGCTTCTTCACCGCATTACCGGCTTCGGACATTGGGGAGTCTCGCTTTCCACTGGAGCGTTCGGAATACAGCAGATCGGTTTAACGAAAGGTACGACCTCTGCAACTTTTATTCCGTGCCATGGTCACCGATGGTCTGACAAGCCCACCGCGGCAAGCAGCGCAGAATTGATTGCAGCCGGCGGCAGCCCAAGCGGCAGCAGCACGCCACGGCCGGTGCGACGGATACGTTCGGCTTGCGCGCCGAGATCGAAGGCGACCACAAATAGCCCGGCACGCCAAGCCTCAGACAGAGTGAAGCACCAGGTCTCCGGCCAGACCGAGGGCAGCCAGGCCAGCGCGGCGTCCTGCGCCTGGATCATCGGCACGGCCTCCGCCGGCTGATATTCGCCCGTCACGAACACCCGGCCGGTGTCCAGCAACCGCGCGTCATCGATGGTGTGGCCGACGACGACGAATTCGAGCTTCAGGCCGCGCTCGGCTGCGTCGCGGGCACAGGCCAACAGAATCTCATACCCCTTCTCGACGCCGATCGCGCCGACGACGCAGATTCGGGCGGTGACGCGAGCAGGCCGGTCCGCGATCGACGCAGCGTGATCCTCGTCGTCACCCCGACCGGGCCCGCCCGCGATCGGTGCGCCGGCAAGGTCATCGTCGTCGCCATGCGGTACCGTTCGGACCTCGATCATCGGAAAATGCCGCCGCAGCCGGATGGCCGTATCCGCGGACGGCGCCAGGACGTGACGCGCGCCCGCAAGCAACCGGCCGGAGCGCTGCCGCAGGCCGGCAACACTGATCGCCTCACCGGAGACACTGCCCAAATCGGCGATGCATACTTCGCAGGTGGCAACCGCCGGTTCGCCGCAATACCGCCGCTCGCGTCCGATCAGCGTGATTCGCGGACACATCAGGGCGTAGTCGTGCACATGTACATCGTACGGCACATTGAGCATGGCGATCAGCTCGAGCACCGCCGGATGATGACCCTGCAGGTGATGCAGCTCCACCTCGCGCAGGCCGGTGCCATGCAGAAACCTGGCCAACTCCGGCAGCTCGGACGGGAGTGCGAAGCGCAGGTTCGGAAACCCGTCCGCCACCCCGTTGCCCAGCACGGCACCAGGCGTACCGTCCGCAAAAACGGTGGGGCGCAGCACGATCGGCCGGACCCCGGCCTCGCGATGGGCCGCACATGACACCGCGACGCGCTGCTCCACGCCGCCGCCATGGGTGTGGGTGATCAGCAGCGCCGCGGCGCGGCTTGCTGGTCGCGCAGCGCGCCAGCGCGCCAGATCCAGCCGACGCCGCGCCTGCGCCAGCGGGTCGCCGCGCAGATGCGCGATGACCAGTGCCTCGTATCCCGGATGCAGCCGGTTCAGCACGACTTGGTTGCGCGCGCGCAGAGCGTCCCCCGCCGGACCGAATGACTGGGCGCCCCGATGCGCCACGAACACACCCGGTGCCGCGACATGGCGCCAGCCGAGATGGCGGGCGCGCAGGCAGAAATCATTCTCCTCGCCATAACCTTGGGCGAACACGTCCTCGCGGAACGCCCCGACCGCGGCGAGGCAGTCTCGCCGCAGATACATGCAGAATCCGACTGCGATCGGGATATCGACAGCGACACCGCGGTTGGCGCGATTTGCCTGCCGCGCAAGCTGCGCGGCCGCCGCCGGGTCAGGCATCGCATTGCTCTCGTCGCGCCGCGGATAGCTCAGGATCGTGCCGTTGTTCGACAGCGGCGAGACCGTGCCGATGTCGGGCGCGCCATACGCAATGTCGCGCAGTCGATCCAACCAGGACGGCGCGACGATCGTATCGCTGTTCAGCAACACCACGTCGCGCCCGGAACACGCTCGCAAACCGGCGTTGGCACTGGCGGGATAGCCACGGTTGCGCCCGTGGCGGATCAGTCGGATGCGCCGGCGGCGAGCCAGTTCGGCCAGGTCCGCCGCGAGCTTGTGGTCGGGCGTGGCATCGTCGATCACGATGATCCGGCTCGGGGACGCGACGGTCGCCAGGACCGACTCGAGGCAGGCACGCACCATTGCGCCGCCGCCATGGACCGGGATGACCACATCGGGGATCCGTCGGCGCCGATCGCGGCCGACCGGCGGGACCGGCCCGATGATGTCGGCCGGGACCGCGAGCGGCGCCGCGGCAATGCTGCGCGCACGCCGCGGACCCGCCGGGAATTTTGCCTGTAATGCCCCGGCGGCGGCAACGGCGGCGCGTTGCTCGCGGACCGGATCGAGCGGGCTGCCCAGCAGATCCACGCCGTCGGTCCCGCGCAGATGGAATGGGCTCGCCATGCCCCGCAGCCGATCGGGCGATACGCGAAACCGCCGCGGGCGCCCCAGCAACGTGGTCAGCGTTGCAGCGTCGGTTGGGTCGCAGGCGATCAAGGTCAGTTCCTCGCCGGACGCGGCGCTAACGGTCATCACCGGGTCAATTGTCGGATCGGCGGGATGCCAAGCCCAGCCTTCGAGAGCGCTGTCCCGCGAAGTGACACACCCCTCGATCCGCCTTATGGCGCTTGCCTCAATCGGGCTGCCGAGGAGATGCATTCCATCGGCGAGCACACCGACCTCGTGCGCGGCGCGCCACCGCGCGATCGGCAGAGCGACCCGTACGGTCCCCAATGGCCCGACGCCCAATGGCCGCCGGCGCTGCCCGTCGATCTCCAGCTCGATTCTGCGGTGGCCATCCGCCACATGGATGTCGAGCACGCCATCAATGGACACCCCGCACCACCCCGGCGCGGCAAGCTGCCGTGCCAGCAGCTCGGCGATCCCCGCCAATGTGCCGTCGGGAACCAGCGTGGCGAGGGCGCGCGACACAGCTTCAGCGGCGCCCGCGAGGTCGCCCAGGTTGTGCCGGGAAATCGCCAGTCCGGTCCAGGCTTCGCGGCTGCCGTACCGCGCAGCGAGCGGCGCGAACAGCTCGACTGCCCTGGCGTCGTCCTGTCCTAGGCAGGCTGACGCCAATGCCAGCGCCAGCGCGTCATCGGACGGCAGCAGTCGACATGCCCGCTCCATCCAAAGCAGCGCGTTGGCAGTCTGGCCAGCGGCAGCGAGTGACTGGCCTCGTTCATGCGCCTCCCGCGCCAGGGACAGCCGGTCGGACCGCGCCGATTCGGGCATGGAATGATCCGACAACGACGGGCTCATACCAGCCGCCCTAACCATTGGCCTTTCTGGAGCGCCGACCCCGTCATTGCGGTCCCACGGGTCCGGCCCGCCGCCTTCGCAGGGGCAACGCCGGCCGCCTGCCCTTGGCGACGGCCGGGGGTCCCGCCATCCATGACTCTTTGTTTGCTGCACGACGGCAGGTCGTGGATGACGAGTTTCGACGGCGTGCCCACCTGACCACCGCCGATGTGTTGATGCAAAGGGCGGTTGATATCAGTGGCCGACCGCCTGGGCTACATGAGCCGGGACCTTCGGCGTCGGCAGCCCCGCAAGGTCGGCACGCACTTCCGCCACCCCCTGTGCCAGCGCCCGCTCGAACCATACCCGCGCCTGTTCGGGGTTGGACGGCTCGACAAGACCCCGCGCGAGATAGCGCCCGAGCATCATCTGGGCTTGTGCGTGCCCGCGCTCCGCGGCGGCCCGGAACCATTTCTGCGCTTCGGGCCGGTTGGTGGGCACCTCATGGCCGCCGCCATGCATCGCGCCGGTGGAGAACATTGCACCGATATGTCCACGTCCGGCGGCGCGGGTGAACAGTTCGAGCGCGCCGGGATGGTCGCGCAGCCCGCCGCGACCTTGCAGCTTCAACTCCGCCAGCGCCACCTCCGCCTCCGGCATGCCGACCGCGGCGGCGCGTTCGATCCATGCGAAACCTTGCCCCGGGTCGGCTTCGATGCCCCGGCCTTCGAGCAGCATGCGGCCATACCAATACTGCGCGTTCACCACCCCGTCGGCAGCGCGGCGCATCCATTCCGCGGCTTTGCGGTCGTCCCGGTCGACCCCGACGCCCTCGGCGAGGCAGACGCCGTAGTTGAACGCCCCGATCAGATCGCCGGACGCGGCCGCCTGTTCGAACCATTCGCGCGTCCGCGCACTATCGTCGTCCTGGCCGAAGCCCTGCAGCAGCAGGTTGGCGAGATCGGTCTTGGCGCTTGGATCACCCGCCTCGGCAGCGCGGCGGAACCATGCAGCGGCTTCCGCGCTATCGCGGCCCACGCCGGCGCCCGTCAGGTGGAGCATGCCAAGCGCGCGTGCCGAGGTTCGATGCCCGGCCTCCGCGGCACGCCGGAACCACATCGCGGCTTCAGCGTAGTTCGGCGGCAACTCGCCACCCTTGGCGTAGAGATCGCCGATCAGGGCAGCGGCCTCCCGGTCGCCCGCAAGCGCCGCGCGGCGCAGCCAGGACTCGCCCTGCGCCGGGTTGGCTTCGACGCCAGTCCCCTCCAGCAACGCCAGTCCCCATTTGGCCTGGCCAACCACGTCACCCTTCTCGGCGGCGGCACGATACAATTCCGCCGCCGCAGCCATGTCCGCCGGCATGCCCACGCCGCGTTCGGTCATCAGACCCAACACCCGGAGGGCTAGCGGCAACCCGGCGTCGGCGGCCCGCCGTATCAGGGCGACGATCTCGGTGGCTTGCGACGCATCGCCCGCGGCCCGTGCCAAGGACAGTGCATAGCCCAGTGTCCCTTGCGGGCTGCCGGCCGCGGCGGCGCGCTCATACCAGACCTGCGCCGCATCCGGGTCTCGGATCGTCGGTGGGCCGGCCGTCAGGACATAGCCCAGCAGCGCCTGCGCATCGCTGGAGCCTGCCTCTGCAGCCATGCGCGCCCATTTCAGCGCATTCTCGTAGTTCGGTTCGGTGCGCTCATTGTTGGCGAACAGCGCGGCGGCAGGCTGCGCCACCCCCGGCTCCAAGGCGGAATTTTGAGCGCTGACGAAGCCGTGCATGAAGAGCGTGGCGAGCAGGCTCTGCGCCTCGACCAAGCCATGTGACGCGGCGCGCTCCAGCCAGCGCATGCCCTCGGTCCGGCTACGCGGGACGCCCGAGCCTTCCAGATACAGGCGGCCGACGCGAAATTCGGCCTCCGGCAAACCGGTGCGTGCCGCACGCGCGTAGAGCGCGAATGCCCGCGCGGCCTCACCCCGCTCGCTCAGGCTTTGAGCCCGCTTCAGCGCGGCTTCGGGAGACCACCGGCCGATCAGTTTGTCGAATATCGCCAAGTGCCTAACGACTCTGTTCGACAGTGGCGACGCGCGCCGATCTCAGTTGCCCGGCTCGCGCAGCGACTCAGTCGCGATGGGAATGATCCGGCTCATGAAGTATTCCAGAACGGTGCGCTTGCCGACCTTGATGTCGGCGGTGACAGTCATGCCTGGGGTGACATGGAAATTGTCCGGAACATCTCGGAGTTCCAATCGATCGATACTGACCTGTCCGACATAGAACGCGTCACCGCCAGCGGCCGACGAAGGCAACGGCACAGGAGAGGCTTGCGACGCCGTCGGGTCGCCGCTGAAGAAGGTGTCGGCGCCGACGTTGGTGACCGTGCCATAGGCCATGCCGTAATGGCTATACTGGAATGTGTCGAACTTGATGCTGACCGGATCCCCAAGGTGAACAAAGCCACCTTCGCTGCCCTTGAGGATTCCCTGCACCGCCAGCGGCGAGCCCTCCGGCATCAGGGTAAAGAACTGCTGGCCGACCTGCATCACGGATCCCACGGACACCTTTGCCACGGACAGCACGGTGGCGTCGCTGTCGGCACGAAGTTCCACCAGCCTGCTGTGCACCTCAGCCGCGCGGAGCGACTGGGTCGCGTCCGACAGCTTGCCGGTTGCGTCCGAAAGCTGTTGGCTGATATCGGCATCCCACTGGTGGATGAACGCATCGCGCGTGGCGACCTCCGCCGCGAGATTGCTCTTGGCGTTGTCGGCGCTCTGCTCCGCGTTCGCCAGGTTGCGGGCCATCTCGGCGCGGTTGTCCTGCGCAGCCAGGGTGTTGAGCCGGCTGCCGACCTGCAGCCGCTGCAAATCTTTGCGCATGTTCTCCAGGTTCTGCGCCACCTGCACGCGCTCGCGATACCCGGCGGCGTCCGATTGAGACCGGGCGATCAGCGAAACCAGCCCGTCGATCTGCTGCTTGTAATTCTCGAGCGTGTATTCGAACTGGGACCTGCGCTGGGCATAGATCGCCGCCTGCAGTGCCATGTCGCGGTCAAGCCCGGTGTAGGCGAACGGCTGATGGTTCACTTCGGCCTGCATGCGCGCGACCTGGGCCGAGTAGGTCGACACCTGTGCCTTCAGCGCGTCCTCTGTGGACGCCGCCAAGGTTGGATCCAGCCGGGCCAGCAACTGGCCCTTCCGCACTTTGTCCCCCTCGGACACGTCGATCGACCGCACGATCCCGACGTCGAGCGGCATCGACACCTGTGTTGGCACCGCGGAGACCACCTTGCCTTGCATGGTCACGACACGATCCACTGGGATGAATGCCGTCGCGAGAACGCACGCCCCCAACATCGACGTAATGATCCAGCCAATGCCCCGTGCCGCGCGCGGCACGGGTGCGGCGAGGACAGCCGACGACGGCGACTGAAACTCCAGGATCACCGGCAGCGCCAAGCGATCCTCCGGGTCAACCCGGCTAATCTCCTTGCGCGAGCGTCGGGGCAATAGCGGCATGGCGAGGACCTTGACTGTCGAGGTGGCGGTTCTGCTGCGCCCAGAGCTGGCGATAGATGGCGCAGCGCTCAAGCAACACATGATGCGGCGCGATATCCACGACTCCGCCGCGATCCAGAACCAGGGTGAGATCGCAGTCGGTCAGTGACGACAAACGATGTGAGACGATGACCATCGTACGACCGCGGGCGATACGCAGCAGATTCGCGTTGACCAATGCCTCGCTTTCCGGATCGAGTGCACTGGTGGCCTCGTCAAGGATCAGCAGGCGCGGATCGGTGATCACCGCCCGCGCGATCGCCAGACGCTGCTTCTGGCCACCCGACAGGTTGGGGGAGCCTTCCTCGATCTGGGTCTCGTAGCCATGCGGCATACGCTCGATGAACTCTTCCGCCCCGGCGAGACGCGCCGCGCGCACCACGTCGTCGATGGTGAGGCCGGGCCGGCCGGCGATGATGTTATCGCGGATCGAGCCACGGAACAGAAAGTTGTCCTGCAGCACGACACCGAAGCTTTGTCGCAGGTGCCGCAGGTTGATCTCGCGCAGATCCGAGCCATCCAGTTTCACGAAGCCGGAATATTCCCGGTTGATCCCCTGCAGCAGGCGCGTGATGGTCGATTTTCCCGATCCGGACCGGCCGACGACACCAAGCATGGTTCCCGCCGGGATCGAGAAGCTGACCCGCTCGAGCGCGGGGGTCTGCCCGGACGGATAGGTGAACGTCACGTCATCGAACGTGATCGCCCCGGCGAAGCGCGGCCGCAGCCCGCCGCTCGCGGCGTTGCTCTCCATCGGGCGGTTCAGCACTTCCGCGGCCAAGCCGATGGAAGTCTTCACTTCGAGATATTTTTCGGTCAGCCCAGCGGCGCCGACCAGCGGCTGCGCAACCCGGTTCGACAGCATCATGAAGGCAAACAGCCCGCCGACCATATATCCGGTGTTGTCGGACAGCGCCATGTAGGCGCCGATCAGCATCACGCCCATCCACATGAACCGCGAGATGGGCGTGGCAATCGTCTGCGGCCAGTTGTTGATCAGCGTGACGCGCCACCGCCACTTGGCCGCGTCGGCCACCCGTTCGTCCCACAGCGCGCGGCGCTGCGGCTCCAACGCCAGCGACTTCACCGTCCGGATGCCGAACACCGTCTCAGTCATCACCGTGGCTTTGTTGATCTCGGCTTGGATCAGCTGGCCCATTGCCGCGGTCACTGGGCCAAGGAACACCAGGATCACGATCATCAGGACGCACGCAGACGCGATGACAAGCCAAGTCAGCGTGCTGCTCAGATAGAACAGCAGCGGCAGGATCACCAGCAGCGTGATGAAATCCAGGAAGGTTGTGAGCAACTTTCCTGTGATGAACTCACGCACTTGGTACACCGCATGCAAGCGATGCAGCGTGTCCCCAGCGGGATGCCGCTCGAAATAGTCGAGCGGCAGCCGTATCAGTCGACTGAAGATGTGCAGATTCAGCTTGGCGTCGATGCGTATCGCCAGCACCCCGATGATAAGCCGCCGCGCGTAACCCAGCAGCGTTTCATACAGGACGAAGATCGTCAGCAGAACCGAGATGAATGCCAGGGTGGTCAGGCTGTGGTAAACCAGCACACGGTTTATCACCGTCATCACCAGCAGCGGCGGCATGATGGTGAGGAAGCTGATCGCCACCGACGCGATGGAAAGATCGCGCAGTGTGCTGCGCTCGGTCATGACAAGACGGAAAAGCCACCGCATCGAGAATGGCGCATCCGCCTCCGCGATACCGCGATTCGCGCGCACCAGCAGCGTTTCGCCGCCCCACACCTCGGACAGGCGCAGCTCGTCCACCGCGACCGGCGCGGCGCTTTCGGCAGCCTGCGGGTCCTTGAGGTAGACGATCTTCTGGTCCGGATCGGCGCCGGTCAGCAGCGCCGCCGAGCCGTCGTTCAGCAGCAGGATGACCGGACCGCTATCCTGGAGCGCCAACAGGTTGCGCCAGCGCAGCCGCACCGCGCGGGACCACAACCCCGCACTCTGCACCCAGGCCGACAGCGACGCGGCGGACGGTACCGGCGCCCCATCAATGTTCTTGTAGTCGGTCGCATCGAGTTCGAGCCCGTGATAACGCCCGACCACGATGACTGCCTGCAGCCGCGGGTGTATGGAGGCGCCACCATGATTGTCAGCAGCGGACGGCTCGCCATCCGCGCCGCGGCCGCCACCGGCTGCCTGGGCGTTGGATTGTGACGCATGGGTCAGCGAAGCTGGCGGCATGCCTTCCGAATTATCCACGAGCGGATCCTCTGTATGGCGCTGCCCCTTCTTGCAACATCGACGCCTAAGTCGGGGCAGTCCAGTTTTTCTGCGCCGCGGGACCGGATTGCCTCCAACCCCAACGACCAGCACACCCTTAGCATGCCGTCGGCGCCGATCGCGAATCAACTAATTTGCGGGCGGCTTCCGCGACCGGGGCGGCAGGCCGCATTCAACCGACGTCGCCGCCCCCCTTTATCACGCCGCGCCGGCCCGTGCACTACGGCACCGTCGGCGGCATTACGCCGTATAGGTTAAGATATGGTGATAGCCGACGACAGCGGCGGCGCGTTCATTTCCGGCGCCCCGGTCGAGCGGGCGCCGCTAGGGACTGGGCGGCTGACTGGCCTAGCCTTAGCGGTCAGGGAGCGATGGCAGAAGGAGGTCACGGGCCACGCTCGGAAACTGGGCGGAAGCCACGAAACTGCGCTTCGCGCCGGGAATCGCCGCGCGCTTGGCCGATTCGTGCGCCACTGACCCGGCGACCGCCGGCCGCGGGTGTGCATTTCGCCGCATGCTGCAGGCCCGCGCCCGGCCGCTGGTCGCCGGCGGCGCGGTCCTGGCCCGCGCAGTCAGCCTTAACCCCTCGCATACTCTCGCGGGTGCTGGCTCGACCCTTGCCGCGCCCCAAGGGACCAATGGGGTTTTCGCGCCTTGCGAATACACCCGGTGTTGGCGACGGCGTGAAAATCCCAAAGGTGCCATTGAGGTACGACAATGCCGTCGCCATCATCCCGCGACAGTGTGAGACATTCGGATTGAGTTCGCCACTGGCTGGATGTCGTCTACCTGGATGTCCTTTATCTGGGGCGCCCCCCGATGCAGCGCCCGCCCGGGTCGGCAGCGTGGGGGTAGCGCGCTCACATGGCAGCGACCTGATCGTAGGGCTTTGCTTCGGCGTCGCGTTCATCTATTGTAAAGGGATGCACGCTACTATCCTTCGCATGCTCTCCACCGGTTCCCTTTCCGCATTTTCCGCCAGCGTGGCACAGGCCGGCCTCGGCCTAGTCCAGCAGGCACGCGCCGCCGGCAGCCAGCCGTTGCAGGCGTCTCCGGCAACTCCGCAGTCGTCATCCAGCGGGTCGTCCGGCATGTCGCTCGGAACACCGCCGTCCGGTCGCGTCTTGCCACGTGGTTCGTTGCTCGACCTGTCAGTCTAGCCTCCTGCCCTGCTGGTGTCCAGTCCGTTAGGGGCGTCCAACAGGGGAATCGGGTGAAGGAAGAGCGTGACAAACTGCTGGTGTGCTGAATCTTTGGTTGTCCTCTGAGTCGATTCGCGGAGGATGGCGTTGCGGCGGCGTGTGAGGCGTTTTGCGAGGCGGTGGTTTTTCTGAAGTATTTCAGGGAGATGCCGGACCCGCGCCGGCCCGGCAAGAGCCTGCCCCTGCGAAGGCGGGGGTAACCTATCCGCTCGAGGAAGTGTGTCTGCTGGCGGTGCTGGCCGGGGCGGAGACCTTCGTCGATATCGGCCGCTTCGGCGCCAAGAAGTTTGCGCGTCTGCGCCGGTTCCGGCCATTTCGCGATGGGACACGCCGTCGCACGATCACCTCGGCGATATTTTCGCAACCCTCGACACCGAGCAATTCCAGCGCTGCTTCGTTGCCTGGGTCGCCGCGCTGACCGGAGCGCCGGAGGGGTGATTGCCATTGATGGCAAGACCTCGCGCCGGTCCTACCAGAAGAAGGGCGCCAAGGCCCCGATCCACATGGTCTCGGCCTTCGCGGCACGCCAACGCCTGGTGTTGAGCCTGCCCCCGGACTTGATCCGGGGGCCAGGTCAAGGTTCCGGAAAAATCCAACGAGATCGGTGCCATCCCCAAGCTGCTGGACATGCTGGCAATCGAGGAGGCGATCGTGACCCCCGACCTTCGCTGGGGCAGGCTATCGATGCGATGGGCTGCCAGCGCGAGATCGTGCAGAAGATCGTCGACAAGAAGGCTGATTACGTCCTGGCATTGAAGGGCGCTCAGGGATCGCTACGCGAGGATGTCGAGATCTTCGTAGCCGAGCAAAAGGCCAAGGATTTCAAAGATACAAAGATCAGTCGGGATGAGACGATTGACGCCGATCACGGCCGCATCGAGACCAGAACCACGACCGTCATCCACGATGTTGCCTGGCTGCAGGGACGCCACAATTGGCCCGGCCTGAAAGCCGTCCTCGTCGTCGAAAGCACCTGGGAGACCGGCGATAAGATCGAGCGGGAGACACGTTTCGACATCACCTCGCTCGTCCTGCTGGCGATCCTTCTCGGGCCGATCGTTCGCAGTCATTGGGCAATCGAGAACAGCCTGCATTGGGTCATGGACATGATCTTCCGCGACGATGAGTGCCGGGTCCGCACCGATCACGCGCCGGCAAACTTCACCACCGTTAAGCACATGGCCCACAACCTGATCCGAAAGGCCCCCGGCAAGGACTCGCTCCGCCCCAGTCGAAAGGTCGCCGCATGGGATGATGACTTCCTCGCGAGCCTCGTCGCCGCATGATTCCTTCACCCGATTCCCCAGGGGCGTCCCACCGGACGTGCGACCGGGGGCGTTCGGCGGAGCATTGATCCGGCCGGAAAGACACGTCACCCTCAGGGCATGTCCGGATTCGTCCGCCGCATCCCGGAAGGCGACCATCGCGAGCGCATGATCTGCGCTGATTGCGGATACGTCGCCTATGAGAACCCGAAGGTCATCGTCGGCGCGGCGGTTGTTGCTGATGAAGCGGTGCTGCTGTGCCGCCGTGCGATCGAGCCGCGTCACGGTTTCTGGACCTTGCCGGCAGGCTTTCTCGAGCTCGGCGAGACCCTCGAAGAGGGTGCCGCGCGCGAAACCTGGGAAGAGGCCCAGACACATATCGAGCTCGACGGCATCCTGGGGATCTTCTCGATCAGTCGGATCGGCCAGGTTCACGTCATGTTTCGCGCCCGATTTGCTGCTGGTGCATCGCCGCCGCTGTTCGCGGCCGGCGCCGAGAGCCTGGAGGTCGGGCTGTTCACCTGGAACGAGATTCCCTGGGACAATATCGCATTTCCGTCGACCCGCTGGACGCTGGACGCCTGGCGCCGCAGCGGCACAGGACCGCTCGGCGCTCCAGCCGCCAACCCGCCCGAAGATGCACGCGGGGTGCGTCCGCCAGCGCCGCCGCCGCCAGGGGTACCACGGGTGGCACACGAATGACGCGGATCAACCAGTTGGGGCTGGCATTGCCACTGATCCTCGCCGCAGCGCCTATGCACCGAGGCGCCCTCCCGATACCGCCGATACCCCCCGACCACTAGCCAACCGGCGGCCCCGCGCCGATCCCCCGATCGGGATGCCGCGCCGCCGTCCACGCCACCGTCGGAAGGCACAAGGATCGTGCCGCGGCTGGTGCGGGTGCCGACCTACGCGAACGATTTCGATCAGAGTGAGGGTTATATCAATGGCTCACGCCTACAGCAGGATCCATCGGATCGGCGGATCGCACCCTCGCCAGGGTTCAATCTCCAGATACCTTTCAAGTAGCGGGACCGCGGACGGCCGCGGGTCCCCCTGATTCAACGTGATCTGACGTCAGGCGACCGAGGGTCAGAAATCCGCCGCCGCTTCGCCGTAGTATCGCAAACGCGACCAGGTCTCAATTTTATCGAGACCCGGGTTAGCATACGTAAAGGTGGCATCCATGCGCCGGTTGCCATTCGGCCCCCCTATATGTGGTGGGTTGAATGCCACGCCTGCGCTAACCGCATAGAACAAACACCGAATTTGCATAACTGGCTGGCAGTCTTGACCCACCGGCCGGATAGCGCGTTAACCGATTCTTATCCTCGATCATCCAGTGTTGGTGTCACGACGGCCCATAGGTCGCACCCGCAAATGGAGCACTCAGTCATGTCGCATCCACACCGCACGCGCGCTCCAAAGCTGGAGCCTGAGGTGATCGAGCGGAGTCAGGGCTCCGCCAGTCTTGGTGGCGCTACGCTGGCGAACCACCGCGGCCGTGTCTCCGGCGCCTCCGTCTCGCGGGCTGGCGACGCCGGCGATGACGCGCCGACCACCTTCGCGCTATGCGACGGCAGCCAGTTCACGTTCACGCGCTTTGTCGATCTACCGACCGCGGCGGACGCTTAATCCATCCACCGCGGATGCGCGGCGAGCCGGTCCCGCACGGCGACCGCGGCCCGATGCCTTAGGCCTCGGCACGCATATCGGCGAAGGTTTCACGCGCGGTGAGCATCGCCTCGCGCACCAGCGGGGCACCGACATAGCCCGCCAGGTGCAGCAGCGCCTCGGCCAGTTCGTCCTCGGTCCAGCCCTGACCGCGCGCGAACCGCAGATGCAGCTTCAATTCCGGCGCGCGCCCGGTGGCGGTGTCGGAGATCACGCAGATCAGGGCGCGTGTCTTTAGATCCAGACCCGGGCGTGTCCACAGCGTGCCGAAGATCGTTTCCTGGGTGACCTCGGCGAATTTCTGCATGATCGGATCGTTGTAGACCGCCTTGTCGACCTTGTCGGCGAAAGCCTCGCCCATCAGCTTGCGCCGCATCGCGCGGCCCTGCTCGCGTCGCGTGGTGTCCGCCATCGTCTGCCTCCCTGCATTCGGATCGACTTCTGACCTAACCATCCGTTCCGCGGACTAGCCACCGCTTCCCAGTCAGGGCAAGCAGGTGAACGAAGGAAGGCCATGGGCTCCGCCTTGACCTTCCTTCGTTCACCCGATTACACCGGCTTCTCGGTCGCGATCGATTCTGGCAAGGTCCACGCGGAATACCTGTTCAGCGAAAACCACACCGGGGAGCAAATGTCGTGATCCATGTCATCGCCATCATCACCGCCAAGCCGGGCATGCGCGGCGCGATTCTCGAGGCTTTTCACGCCAACATGCCGGCAGTGCACGCCGAGCAGGGCTGCATCGAGTACGGCCCAGCGGCGGATGCCGAGAGGATCGGCACATTCCAGACGAAGTTCGGCCCGGAGACCTTCGTGGTGATCGAAAAATGGGAAACCGCCGACGCGCTGAAGGCGCACGCTGCCTCGCCACACATGGCTGCCTACGGCGCGAAGACCCGTGAGATGATCGCGAGCCGGATCATCCACGTGCTCGCGCCGGCCTGAACGACGCGTGCGCGCGCTCGATGCACGGTTCGAAGCCGCGCTTGGCCTGGCGAGCGAGGCGGGGGCGATGGCGCTGCGGATGCGCCCCTCGCCCGGCGCGGCGACCGCCACGCTGAAGGGGGCGCAGGACTGGCTGACCGAGGCCGACGGCGCGGTGGAGCAATTCCTGTCCGGGCGCCTGGCGGCGATGTTTCCGGCGGACGGCTTCCAGGGCGAGGAAGGCGGCAAGGCGCGGCAGGGAACCCTGCGCTGGGTGGTCGATCCGATCGACGGCACCGCCAACTATGCCCGCGGCCACCCGCGCTTCTGCGTCTCGCTGGCCCTGCTGGAGGATCGCACACCGCGGATCGGCGTGCTGGTCGCCCCGGCCATGGGCGAGACCTTCGCCGCGCGCCTGGGTGGTGGCGTGACGCTCAACGGTACCGCGATCCGCGCCGCCGAGACCGCGGAGTTGTCGCGCGCCGTGGTGGAGACCGGCTGGTCGCATCGACGCCCGGCGTCGGCCTTTGTCGCGCTGGTGCAACGGGTCATCGACGCCGGCGCGGCACCGCGGCTGTCCGGCTCCGGCGCGCTCGGCCTCGCCGATGTCGCTGCCGGCCGCAGCGACGGCTATGTCGAGCTGCACATCAATCTATGGGATGTCGCCGCGGCCCTGGTACTGCTGCGCGAGGCGGGCGCGCATGTCAGCCCGTTCCTGGATGGTGACGGCCCGGAGCGCGGCAACCCGATCCTGGCGTGCGCACCCGGGATCGCGACCGAACTGACGCGGATCACCGGGATCTGAAGCCGCGCGCCGGCGGCTGGTGGCCTAAGGCGACGCCCAAAGACAACCGAATCGCGTGAGGTCACCTGGTCTGGAACTTCGGCGAGGGAGATTCCGGCGCGGGCAGGTGTTCGTTAGATTCTCGGGATGATAGACACATCAGTGATTCGCGAACGGTTCA
>PLXO01000238.1 GCA_003151425.1 Acetobacteraceae bacterium | reverse complement strand
GTAGTCTTTGGGCATTGCCTTAGCTACCTGTCCAGTTTCCGGGGTCCACCTCAGAGCTGCTTGCCGAGTATATGCGCGAGATGCTCCCGATTACGCAGCCGTCGGGAAACTAAAGAAGTGGTGCACGCAGGCGAGTTGATGTCCGAAGCACACGCAGGCATACGCGATGAGGCGGAAATGTCTCCTATGGGCCACGAGCCGCCGAAGGTCGGACAGGGACCGAACGGCTGCAAAGGGTCGGCAGCGGTCCTTGACGCCGAAGGGTGCCGACGCCTTCTAAGGATACTTTCCCAGAATCCGGATCGTTCCAGACCTTAGTTGGACTACCCACCGGTCCGGACACAGATCGACAATCGAAGCGTTGCCCGCCAACGCGCACCCGCACCGCCGGACTTCGGCTGGCACAAACACGATCGCAGGCCGGCCCCCAGCCTCGCCCAAGACCGCCCTGACGGCAAAACCCCCACATCCGATCCCCTTGGAACGCTGCGCGCGGCACACGCGCACAAGTGCTCACCCTTTGTCACACTCGGTCACGCGCTCCGGGTGCATGGTGTGGACCTGCTCGTGATCCAGGCTGCCCGGCGTGGCGACGCTCGGAACGCAGCAGATCACAACCAACCAGGCGCGGGTCCCTTATCCCGGCACTCGCGCGCGCCACGTTAGCTGCGGGATCTGGACACCAACCGACGATGGACATGCAGGCGGCACAGGCTTTGGTGCGATTCGGGCTGGGGCGGCGCGGCACGGAACCGGTGCCCGCCGATCCGGCGCGCTGGCTGGCGGACCAACTGCAACGCCCCGATCCGGCGCGAATCGCCTCTGCGCCGTCGACCGCGCGCGGGCTCGCGGCGTTGCTCGAAGATCGCGAGCGGCGCCGGGCCGCGAAGCTGGCCGGAGCGACCTCGCCGGTGACGCCGCCCGCAATGACGCCGGCTGTGATGACACCTGCCCCAGCGTCGTCGAACGGGCTACCGGGCGGCGCGGCGATCGCGGCCGCCGCGAAGCCGGGGACTCAGGTCCCGCGCCCTCCCATCACCATGGAGCGCGCGGTGTTCGAGGCCGACGCCAGGGCGCAGTTGGACAACGCCCTGATCACCCCGGCGCCGTTCCGCGAGCGCCTGGTATGGTTCTGGACCAACCACTTCACCGTCTCGATCCGTCAGGGCGGCTGCCAGGCGCTGGTCGGCGCCTTCATCGAGGAGGCGATCCGCCCCAACGTGACCGGCCGGTTCGAGACGATGCTGCTGGCGGTCATGCGCCACCCGGCGATGTTGCTTTACCTGCAAAACGCCGAATCCGTTGGCCCCGACAGCCCTGCCGGCCTGCGCAGCCACCGCGGCCTGAACGAGAACCTGGCGCGCGAGTGCATGGAGCTGCACACCGTCAGCCCGGCCGCCGGCTACACCCAGGCCGACGTGACCAACTTCGCCCGCATCCTGACCGGCTGGTCGGTCGATCTGCGCGGCGACCCTCCGGGCTTCCTGTTTCGCCGCCTCGCGCACGAGCCGGCAACGCCCGCGCTGATGGGCCGCACCTTCCCGCCCGGCGAGGCCGGCGGCGAGACGGCGCTGCGCTTCCTGGCGAACCACCCCTCGACGCACCGCTTCCTCGCCACCAAGCTGGCGCGGCAGTTCGTCGCCGACGATCCCCCGCCGGACGCGGTGCGCCAGATCGAGGCCGTGCTGCGCGACACGCGCGGCGACCTTGGCGCGGCGGCGGCGGCGCTGATCACGCTGCCGGCGGCGTGGCAGCCGGGCACAAAATTCAAGACGCCGCAGGAGCTGGTGATCTCCAGCCTGCGCGCGCTGAGCCTGGATGCCAACAAGGTGCCTGCGCTGCTAGGAATCCTCGGCGGGCTGGGCCAGCCGGTGTGGAACGCGCCGGCGCCGAACGGCTGGTCCGATCGCGCGGCCGACTGGGCGGCGCCGGAGGCGATGATGCGCCGGGTCGACTGGGCGCACGGTTTTGCCGGCCGGATCAACGAGCGCGATCCGATCGAGCTGGCCGACGCGGTGCTCGGCCCACGGCTGAGCGACGCAACGCTGACGGCAATGCGCCATGCCGGCGCGCGCCGCGACGCGATGACCTTGCTGCTGACCTCCCCCGAGTTTCAGCGGCGATAGTGTTATGATCCCGACAGTCAGAGCCTATTACCCAACGCTGTCATTGCGACCCCGGCGAAGGCCGGGGGAAGCAATCTCCCGCCAATGTGGCTTCGGTGCACGTTGGGGGATTGCTGCCCCCGGCCTTCGCCGGGGTCGCAATGACAGCGAACAGGCAGGCCATTCAACGTTAGAATCGAGACAGTCGTTCCAGGGGCGATAGTTCGAGAGGCGATAATTCCAGAGGCGGCGAAGATGACCATGATGCAGCTCACTCGACGGTCGGCACTGCTGGGTCTGGGTTCGGCGGTGAGCCTGTCCGGGGTGGCGGGGCGCGCCTCGCTGGCCCTGGCCGCGGCGCCGACCGACCAGCGCTTCGTGGTGGTGATCCTGCGTGGCGCGATGGACGGGCTGTCGGTGGTGGTGCCGTACGGCGATCCGGCGCTGCGCGACCTGCGCGGCGAGCTGATCCCGCCTCTGCCCGGCCAGCCGAACGGGCTGCGCGATCTCGGCGGCTTCTACGGGCTGCATCCGGCGCTCGCCGACCTGCACGCGATGTATCAGGCGGGCGAGCTGCTGCCGGTGCACGCCGCCGCCGGTCCCTATCGCTCGCGCAGCCATTTCGAGGCGCAGGACTACCTGGAGAGCGGCGCCGACCACCGGCTGACCAGCGGCTGGCTGAACCGCGCGGTGGCGGCGCTGCCGCCGGCCCCGGCCTCGCCGCCCGGAGGAAAATCACCCGGGGGGACCTCGCCAGCGGGGTCCTCGCCAGTGGGGCGGGCGCTGGCGGTGGGCGTGACCGTGCCACTGCTGCTGCGCGGCTCGGCGTCGGTGGCAAGCTGGGCGCCGCATGGCTTCGCGACCCCGGCGCCCGACCTCTACGCGCGCATCGCCGAGGTCAATCGCGACGACCGGCTGACCGGCCCCGCGATCACCCAGGGGCTACGCGCACGCGGCTTCGCCACCGAGGTGATGACCGGCGACGGGACGCCAGCGGGCGCGGCCGACCGCGACAAGTATGCATTCCCCGCGCTGGCCGAGGCGGCGGGGCGGCTGCTGGCGGCGGCGGACGGGCCGCGCATTGCCGCGATGGAGGTGAGCGGCTGGGATACCCACGTGGCGCAGATGCCTCGGCTGGAGCAGCCGCTGCGCCAGCTCGACACCGGTCTCGGGGCGCTGAAGACGGCGTTGGGCCCGGCGTGGCGGCAGACCGCCGTGCTGGTGGTGACCGAGTTCGGCCGCACCGCGCGGGTGAACGGCGACAAGGGCACCGACCACGGCACCGCGACGGTGGCGTTCGTGCTGGGCGGCGCGGTGGCCGGCGGGCGGGTGCGCGCGGACTGGCCCGGGCTGGGGGCAGGAAAGCTGTTCGAGAACCGCGACCTGGCGCCGACGATCGATGTGCGGGCGGTGGCGAAGGGGCTGCTGGCCGGCCATCTCGGGCTGTCTGGGGCTGCGCTGGCCCAGGTGTTCCCCGGCAGCGAGAGCGCGACACTGATGGGCGGCCTGCTGCGCGCCTGAGGCGAGGTAGGCTGTCAATGTAAAATGTCCGCAGTGGGTGGATTGCTGACCTTCCGGGTTCCGGCATTTGCTGCGAAATTCAAGCAGACCGTGTAAAAACTCGGTTGCGAGTCCGGCTGGCGCAATATCGATGCGTCTGAGAACCAGCTAGGGAATCATTGTTGCGGTCCGCCGCCGGGCGCGAATCAAAGTTGCGGAGCGCCGGTACGGCGGCGAGTTTTCACACGGTCTGCAAGAATTTCGCAGCAAAACCACTGCACTGAGAAGATTGAGCTTTTCTGCTGCATAAGTCCGGTGCGCAAGCTACGGCGAGGCGAAATCGAATTTGCCGATCACTCGTTTTTGGTGATCAAACCAAACGATGGGATATTCCGGGTTCAGCGATGCCCAGGCGACGCGTAGATATAGGACTCCGCACATTCGTCGAGATGGTATGCCGCGAGCTCGCCGGCGCCCACTGACATACGCCGTTCGGGCCGGGCGGGCTGGAGGACGGCCATGGGGTGCCCCTGCTGGACAGTGTCGCGACGGTGGTGGCCGGTTCCGGCGTCAGCCGTGCCGCACGTTGAGCATCGCTTGTGTGAAGGCACCTTCGACGCCATATCCCGCATATGACTACAAGCGAAAACGGCGCCAATGATGCCCCCTCGACGTCGCAGGCGCAGGCTTCCCGAGCGTTGGTGGTTTCGTCGCGCTATCAGCTTGTAGTGGCGAGCGGTGTCCCGAAGCGAAGGCTTGCGCGCTTCGCGAGCGGTGACAGCGCGCCGCAGCAGCGCACAATTCCCGAGGTCCGCGCCACCTTCGAATCTGCCGGCGCCGCGTTCACCGACGGGGATGCGCCGGGCATTCGTTTCCGGCGCGGTTCGTAACTTGGACTCGCCAACTTCCGTCCTGCCTGAGCATGTCGAAGAGACGATCCGCGCTACCGTCAAGCTGTATGCGGATCACCGCAGGGCCGCCACACGGGTTCAGCTTGTGGTGGCGCGCATGGTCGATCTGCTCGGCCGCCCGGGGTGCATCGGCCTCCTGATCGCGGCTGTTCTATGCTGGATTGGCGGCAATCTTCTGGCGCCCGCTTTCGGCTACACACCAATAGACGCGCCGCCCTTCTCCTGGTTGGAGCTGGTCGTTTCCCTCATGGCTCTTTGCATTACGGCCCTGATTCTGACGACGCAGCGGCGAGACGATCAACTTGCGGAGCACAGGGAGCAGATGACGCTCGAACTCGCAATCCTGAGCGAGCAGAAGCTGGCCAAGATCATCCAACTTCTCGAAGAGAGTCGCCGCGACAACCCTTTGCTCGACAACCGCGTGGACGCGTCCGCCGACGCCATGGCAATGCCGGCCGATCCGCTATCGCTGGGCCACACCATCAAACCCAGTCACGTCGACACCGCGCAGATCAGTCGGCAGGTTTCTCCCGCTATTCCATAACCCATGACCCGCCTTGTTTGGGCTTGCCACCCGAGCCTGAGCTCAGTTGCCCCAGGTCGCGAACATTCCGACCGCGGCCGCGGCCATCGCCGCCGTGGCGAGCCAGCCGAGGGACATCAGCCATGGCACCAGTGTGAACTGCCCCATTACCTGTCGGCGCGAGGCCATCAGCATGATCATGACCATGATCGGCACCGCCGCCACCCCGTTGATCACGGCGCTCCAGAACAGCGCCTTGATCGGATCGAGCGGGGTGAAATTGAGCACCGCGCCCACGAAGGTCGCCACCGCGATCGTGCCGTAGAAGGCGCGTGCGCGGCCGGGACGCTGGGCCAGCCCCACCCGCCAGTGCAGCGCCTCGCCCACGGCATAGGCGGCGCTGCCGGCCAATACCGGCAAGGCCAGCAGCCCGGTGCCGATAATGCCCAGCGCGAAAATAGTGAAGGTAAAGCGGCCGGCGATCGGACGCAGCGCCTCGGCCGCCTGGGAGGAGGTCTGGATGTCGGTGACACCGTGCGCGTTCAGCGTCGCCGCCGTTGTCAGCATGATGAACAGCGCGATGATGTTGGAGAAGCCCATGCCGACGATCGTGTCGAGCTGCATGCGGGCCATCTGCCGCGGCGCCTGCTGGGGGGCCTCGATCAGCGGCTCAGCCTTGGGATCCTCCTGTTGGTCTTCGACCTCTTCACTGGCCTGCCAGAAGAAAAGGTATGGGCTGATCGTGGTGCCAAACACGGCGACGACGACGGTCAGATAGCTGCCGGAGAGGCTGATAGGCGGCAGCACCAGGTTCCGCGCCACGGTCAGCCAGGGCACGCCGACCACGAACACGGTGGCCACATAGGCGAACAGCGAGAGGCTCAGCCATCGCAATACCGAGACGTAGCGGGAGTAGCGCACGAACACTTCGAGCAAAACGGTGACTATGGCGAAGCCGGCGATGTAGAGCAGCATTGGACCGTCGACCAGCAGACGCAGAGCCGCGGCCATGGCGCCGAGATCGGCGCCGAGATTGATCGTATTGGCGACCACCAGCAGTCCGACCAGTAGGTAGAGCAGCGACACCGGGTAGTGGCGGCGCATGTTGCCCGCGAGACCCCGACCGGTGACCCGTCCGATCTGTGCGCTGACGAGCTGAATCGCGCACATCAGCGGATAGGTGAACAGCAGCGTCCACCCCAAGCCGTAGCCGAACTGCGCACCGGCCTGGGAATAGGTGGCGATGCCGCTGGGGTCGTCATCCGAGGCGCCGGTAATCAGGCCGGGGCCCATGATATCGCGCAGCTTCGGCCGTTCCGGCTGTTTGACCTCATCTCGCGATGGCGCAGTGGCCACATCACCGGCCATGAATGTTTCCTTCGGTTTCCTGAGTGGTCTATTTGGACGGTTGCGTTGCAGTTGCGGCGGTGAGCAACTGGCTATCGAACGTCCAAGCATGCCCCGTCACTGCCCCCACGACTCGATTATGAGCCCTTTGAGCGGTTCTCGTCAGTAATGTAGATTACCGACTTAGTGGTGGCAGGATTTTTTGCGCGTATGTTTTGGGAAGGTGAAAAGCGACGCGCGCCCGGACCAACCGATAACATTCACAAGAAGCATTCAAGAGGCCCCGCCGATCAAGTATCGTGACTTGTCGTCGGCCGCGCGCAATGAAACCGGCGCGTTCCAATTCCTCGGCAGCATTCGTGATGCTTGGCCTCTGGACACCGAGCATTTCGGCGAGCAGACTCTGAGTGATCTGCAGTGTGTCATCGTCGCAGCGGTCACGCATCATAAGCAGCCAACGTGCCAGCCGTTCCTTGAGGCTGTGTGCGCCGTTGCACGCCACTGACACCATGACCTGCTCGAGAAAGGCCTGGACGTACGCGTACATGAGATTTCGAAAGGACGGCATCGACCCCATAGCCCGGGTGAACGCCGTGCGTGACATCTTTGCTGCGTCCCCCGGGACCTGGACGAGAAACCGGCTGGAGGAATTTTTGGCACCGAAGGCGGCTTGCACACCGGTGCAACCCTCCCTGCCGATCGTTGCCATCTCAATAATACTGCCGTCCTCATAAACCGCCACCACAGAGACGACCCCGCTGTTGGGGAAGAAAACATGGTCGAGGGAACTATCAGCATCCATCAGGACCTGCTCGCGTTGACAACGGATGTGTTCAAGCTCCGGCAACAGCTGCTCGAGATTGGAGGATGGTAGGGCGAGGAGTAGCCGATTGCGGGGCCAATTTGATAGCGCAGCCATGCTCTAACTGGTGCTCGCCACGGGACAGAAAACGTCCCCGTGCGCAATTCGCACGATCTCTCTAGCAATATCCTCGGGTGAAAGGATAAAATCTATGCATCCACTTGCTATCGCGCTCCCAGGCATGTCTGGCTTCCCGGCTGTCTCAAGCTTCTGCGCGATGGTAATGCCTCCAACTTCCTTTATGCCGCACAGCGCTGCTGCCCCATCGCCATCATAGCCGGAGACGATGACCGCGATAAGCTTGCCGTCCCAGTGCTGGATGAGGGAGCGCAGAAAAACCGTGATCACGTCGGGCCATCCCCTAGGCTTCGATATCGGCTTTAGACGGAACTCTCCGTCGAGCACGTGCAAGTCACGCTGTGGCGGGATGATGAACACACGGTTGGGCTGGAGGGCCAGTCCTTCCGTGATCAGCTCAACCGGCATCTCCGTGTAGCGCGGGAGAATCTCGTGGAGCAGGGTGGCTACGGTTCTTAGGTGATTAACGATGACGATGGCAACGCCCATATCGGCCGGCAGGTGCTTTAGTAACCGGCTGTAGGCGTCGAGGCCACCGGCCGAACCGCCTAAGCAAACGACCGGAAAAGTCTTTTGCAAATCCACCGCCTGTTCCGCGGATCACCAGCGATCGACTAAACCCGGCCCATACCGCCAAGGCCGCCGAACAGCCACAGCACCACGAGAACGAGAACAACCAAGCCCAAAACGCCGCCCAGTCCAGCCCCGCCGTAGCGACCATGAGCATAATAGCCGCCACCGCCGCCTAACAGAAGGAGTACCACGATGATGATAAGAAGCGTGCCCATTACCTACCGTCCCATCAGACTTTGATCGTTGAGGAAGATCCGGTTTGAGGCTCTGCGCCCTGCCGCGCTAAGCATATGCCGCAAATGGATCGGCGGGGAGCCGGACCAGGATCGAGCGTAGTACGCTGCGGGGAGCACGGGAGCTCCGCGTCCCCACGTGTGTCACGTGGTGGTGTTGTACTTGAACTCCGGAAGGGCCATCAACGAGTCTTTGGTGGCGCCGGGGAGCACCATCTGCTTGTCCTTCACTTGGAGTGAGCTGAACGGCACCACGACGTATTTCGTGCCCATTCCCAGGAAGCCGCCGACCGACAGCACCGCGAAGGGCACCTTCTCGGTGGGGGTAACGATCAGATCGTCGATCGTTCCCACGGTCTGGTTGGTTTCGTTGACGACGGTGCTGCCCACCACCTTGGATGTCCGGTAACCGGTCGCCAGCGTTGCCGGATCGACCTTCATCAGGGTCACCGTTTGCGGTGCACCCTGCGAAAAAGCCGGGCCGCTCAGTGATGCCGCGAAGAGGGCAGCACCCGCCAGAAATGTGATCGAACGTGTCATCGATCGCTCCTTTCGATTGTTCGACGATGCGTACCGGAAGCGCCTGGGGGCAGGATGCATCCTGTCCCGGACGTTCCCACGTGGCATTACTTCTTCAGCGCATCCTTCAAGCCGCCAATGGCGTTCTGCACCTTACCTTCAGCCTTGTCGCTCTTGCCGTCGGCCTGCAGCTTGGCGTCACCGAGGGCCTTGCCGGCAGTTTCCTTGATGGCGCCCTTGGCCTCCTTGGCCGAACCAGCGATACGATCCTTGTCCATGTCGTCGTCACTCCGTTTGTTGATGACCTCACGGGAAACTTTTGTGATCGGTGGCCGCATAGCTGGTGATCGGCATTGCTCGTCCAATGGGCGAGGAGTGAGCAGTGTTCGTATGAATCTGTCTTGCCAAGCACACAACCTTCTGTCAGTCGCACAATCGCCACCCATCTGGAGACTCTTGGTTACATCCAGTAGCTCGGCGTCTTGTAGTAGCTGTCCACCTCGCGGCCGTAGTCGCGTGTCCATGTGAACTCCGAATCGCGGGCAAAGCTGGGCGCGCCTTCCAGCACCTCCTTGTTCAGATTGACGACGTAGCCGCCCTTCTGCGCGTCGTACTTCAGAGTCGCCCACGGCAGCGGGTGGAATTTCGCGCCCATGCCGAGAAAGCCGCCGAACGACATCACCGCATAGATCGCGCGCCCGCTGACCTTGTCGATCATGATGTCATCAATGCTGCCGAGGTTGTCCCCCGCCTGATTATAGACGTTGGTGCCCTTCACCTTGTCGGCGGCGATGAGGGTACCGGTGGTAATTGAAGTGTCTTGGACCATAGGCAAACTCCTTTGCATGCCAAGCCTCGCTCGATCCCAAACTGACGAGCAGAGGCTGAAGTGAGAGTCGCTTTTGAGCGGTTCATCCACCCGACGTGTAGTGTACCCCGCAGCGATCCCCCGAAGACAGACTCGGAAACTACTCAGACCATTCTCGTGTCCTGACCCAAACTGCACGGCCAGTGAGAGGATGAGGGCACTCTTCACCGCGTGCGACGCGGAAGCGCAACCGCCGCGAGACGTCCGCGCTCCTACGCTTTTTCATGCACGGCATGCCAGCGTTCATGCACGGTGTGTCAGGCGAAGCTGGAAAGCGTACATTCCGCCACGGTCCCGTGTGGCCCGCGCAGGTCCTTATCGTGGTATGCCCCGGTCGGGGCTTTTTGGCCGGGGCGTTCGCGGGTGAGCCGACGGCGGCGATATCCTGACCTTTCGCATCTTGAGCAGTAAAGACAGTCAGCGAGTCGGTTAGAGGAAGCTCTATACATCATTCGCAGGAGGTGAGATGCAGGGCGGGCGGGATAAGGGCTCGACTACCAATTCGTTGGTCAAGATGGGAAACCGGAAAAACTATCTTGTTCCCTATAACGCCCGGTCCGGTTAACGCGCACCTGATCTCGCCATATCAACTCATCGCTCACAGGAAGTGACGATTCATCTTTTGAGCGCTTTGTCCTGCGGATGTGACAATACCCGACAGCATAGTTACGAAAATAGGCTCGGAAACTACTCAGAGCCGCCGCCTGGGAAATGTCTGATCGGTGCTGTAGCTGGCTACGGCACGGACGGGCGGCTGGATTGGGTTTGTTGCAAGCGCGCCGCATTGTCAGGGGCAACCGGAGCAAGCAGGCGCTATCGTCTCCATGCAACGTGGCACTAATCCACAGCATGCGGCGAGGACGGCCTCAGACACTGCTCAGTATTTTCGGAATCATCAGCTACGGGGCTCGGCACCCAAAAAATGACCGAGCGCCATCAACGGTCTGATGCGATCGCAGATGATCTTGAACGTCGCCAACATCGGCACCGCCAGAAATGCGCCGGCCACGCCCCACATCCAATACCAGAACAGCAGCGCGATGATCACCAGGACCGGATTGAGCGTGAAGTGACGGGCGAGCAGAATCGGCGTCACCGCTTCCCCCTCGACAAAATGGATGCCGAGATAGATCCCGGCCGGCAAAATCGCCTGCCAGATCGTGTCGAAGGTCAGCAGTCCGGCGAGGAACAGGATCGCCACGCCGCAGAGCGGTCCGAGGATCGGCACGTAGTTCAGGAAGAACGCCACCGCGCCCCATAGGACAGGGTCGGACAGGCCGCAGAAATAGGCGGCAATTCCGGTTGCGAAACCGACTGCGGCGTTCATCAGGCTGATCGTCACGAGGTATCGCGAGATGTTGCTCTCGATTTCCTGCGAGATGTCGACCGCCTGTTTCTTGTTGGTGAGGGTTGGCAGGATCTCGACGAGGCGACGGAGAAACAGGTCGCCCGATCGCAGCAGAAAGAACAGCAGAACGACGGTCGCAAGTCCGCCGGCGCCCAACGCGCGCGTGCCGCTGAACAGCAAGCCGCTGAGCCCGGGTCCCGTGACGGTGACCGAGTGGACGTCCGTCGCGTTGCCTGCGGCGATCTTCTCGGCCTCACCGCTCGCCTTCTGCATGTCTTCTATCGGCTTCTTGAACATCGACAGCCGACGTTCGAGGCGGGGCAGGCTATCGGGAGCCTTCGCAACCCACTCGGCCGCTGGCCCTGACAAGGTGAAGCCGAGAGTGACGATGCCACCGAAGAATACGAAGATGATGAGCAACGCGGCGATCGTCTTGGGAACCTGCAGCCGTGCGAAAATGCGCATGCTCGGCTGCAGCAGCAGGTTCAGGACGAAGGCGAAGGCGATCGGCAATATGATCTCGCTGGCGAAGTAGAGCGTATAAAACATCGCCAAGACAAAGATCGCGAGCAGGAGAACCGATTGCATGTTCTGCGGCAGCGGCATTTCCACTCGCGTTCCGGCTGGCTCGACCGGATCCTGCGGACGAGGCCCGTTCAGCTCGCCGTCATCAGACCCGGGCTGATCGGTCATCGCCTGCTTCCTGTCGAAGGTTACGGGAAATACGTATTCTGATTTGCCGGTGTGCCGCAACGCCCAGGCTCGCAGGGAGGATTTATCCGGCGCGTCCCCTCCCCAATCTCTCGCGTGATACCGTCCTGTATCATTTGTGAGACGCTAGTAGGTGCGGCCACCCGCACCGCCACTCTCTTCGGTCCGCGTTCCGGGAACGTCCGCAATGGGTCGAAACCGGCGGTTCGCGCCGGGCGCCCCTGCTATCGCAGCCCAGGGTGGGTAGCTTACGTTCCGACCGAGGCGCCGTCTGACTCGAACCGCTACAGCAACACCACCGCCTGCGCCTCCAACGCCGCCGTACCGCGTGTGATGCCGAGCCCCGACCCATCGGGCACCCGCACGCCGCCGCTGGCGCGCAGCCTGTCGGCGACCACGTCCTGGTACAGCGAACGGGTCCAGCCCCTGGTTGTCGCCCACCCGCGGATCGTGCTCAGTCAGCGCTTCGCGCAGCGCGCGGTCGGTCATTGCTGCCTCTTTGGGCCGCATCGGCCCACCGCCTCCCGCCAGGCAATCGCCCCGGCGTTAACCTCGCGCTAGCGAATTATCCCCAGCATCGGCCACCGGATCGGCTCACCCCCGAGAACGAGGTTCGCATGCTGAGGGTCGCCGCGTGGTTCGCCTTCGATCATGATCCGGCCCTCGTCGCGCTGGCGGCGGCGATCTGCCTGCTCGCGTGCCTGACCTATTTCAGCATGCTGGGGCGTGCCATCGCGGCGCGCGGCAACGCTCAGCTCGCCTGGGTTGCCGGCGCCGCGGCAGCGTTCGGCGGTGGTATTTGGGCAACGCATTTCATCGCGCTGATCGGGTTCCGGACGGCGCTTCAGCCGGCGTTCGCCCTGGCACCCACCATCGTTTCGCTCGCCGTCGCCATCGCCGGCAGCGCGCTCGCCACCGCCGTGCAGGTGCGCCTGGTGCCGCGCGTCCGGACACCGTGGGCGGGTCGGGTGCTTGCCGGACTGCTGCTGGGCAGTGCCATCGCGGCGATGCATTTCACCGGGATGCTGGCGCTGCGGCGCGCCGGGATGCTGCTGTATGACAGGGACCTGGCGGTCGCATCCGTCGTGCTCGGCGTCACCCTGTCGGCGGCGGCGATGGCGACGGCACCTCGACGCCGCGCGGCCGCCGTGTGCTTGCTGCTATCGGCGATCCTCGGCCTGCACTTCACGGCGATGGCCGCCATCCACCTGGTTCCCTGGGTGCCGGGCGATTCGGCCCCCGAGCTGGTGGCGAGCGGCAGCCTGGCGATCGCGATCGCAGCGGTGGCGCTGGTCATCCTGTTGCTGAGCCTGGCCGGCACCATGATCGACGCGCTTCTGGTGCGACGTGCGGTGGGCGAAGCACGCCGGCTGCGCCAGTTCGCCGAGGCAACGTTCGAGGGCATCCTGTTCTGCCGCCATGGCGTGGTCACGGACGCGAACGGCGCGCTCGGCCGGCTGGGCGGCTGGGACGCGCGGGCGATCATCGGCTGGCGGCTCGAGCGGTTGTTCGGCCCCGAGGCGGCGGAGCTGCTCGGCCCGGTCGGCGCGGGCACGCCGACCGACGCGGTGGAAACGTCGCTGCTCACGCATGACGGCACCACCCGCCCGGTCGAGATGTATCGCCACGCGATCACCCAGGACGGTGAGGCGACCACGGTGGTGACGGTACGCGACATCTCCGAGCGCAAGGCGGCGGAGCGGCGCATCGGCGAACTCGCGCATTACGATCCGCTGACCGGCTGCGCCAATCGCCTGCTGTTCCGTGACCGGCTGGCCCAGGCGCTGGCGATGGCGGAACGGTCCGGACACGGGGTCGCGCTGCTGTACTGCGACATCGATCGGTTCAAGGAGATCAACGACCTGCTCGGCCACACGGTCGGCGACCGGCTGCTGATCTTGGTGGCCAACCGGCTGCGTGCGCGGCTGCGCGAGGCCGACACCCTGGCGCGGCTCGGCAGCGACGAATTTGCCATCATTCAGCCGCGGATCGAGGCGTCGGATCAGACGACCGCCCTGGCGGAGCGCCTTCGGGCCACGATTGCCGAGCCGTTCGAGATCGACGGACAACAGATCCTGATCGGCATGACGGTGGGCATCGCGCTGCATCCGCAGAACGGCGCCACCGGCGAGACACTGCTGCGCGCCGCCGACGTCGCGCTGCGCCGAGGCAAACAGGCGACGCGCGGCACGTTCCATTTCTTCGAACCGGGGATGGACAGCGAGCTGGTGCTGCGCGTGGCGCTGGAACGCGACCTGGCGCAGGCGATTCCGCGCGGGGAGCTGCTGTTGCACTATCAGCCGGTGTTCGAGGTGGTCAGCCGGAGGCTGCTCGGTCACGAGGCACTGCTGCGGTGGCAACACCCCGAGCGGGGGATGATCTCGCCCGCGGTGTTCGTACCGTTGGCCGAACGGTGTCGCCAGATCGTGCCGATCGGGCAATGGGTGCTGCGAACCGCCTGCGCCGCCGCCGCCGCGATGCCGAGCGCATCAAGGCCGGACGAATCAAGGCCGGGCGAATCAAGGCCGGGCGAATCAAGGATCGCCGTCAATCTGTCGCCGGTGCAGATGCGGATGGATGACGTGCCGCGCATCGTGGCGGAGGCGCTGCGCGACAGCGGCCTGGCACCAGACCGGCTCGAGCTGGAGATCACCGAGGGCGTACTGATCGAGGACAGTGCCCACACGCTCACCGTACTACGCGCGCTGAAGCAGCAAGGGGTGCACCTCGTGCTGGATGATTTCGGCACCGGCTACTCCAGCCTGAGCTACCTGCGCCGCTTCCCGTTCGACAAACTGAAGATCGACAAGTCCTTCATGCAGGGGCTCGGCGAGGACGGCGAATCCGACGCCATCGTGCGCGCGATCCTGGCACTCGCCCACAGCCTGCGGCTGGAGGTCACGGCGGAGGGTGTCGAAACCGAAACGCAGCTTCGCACGCTGCGGCTTTATGGCTGCGACCAGGCGCAGGGATTCCTGCTCGGCCGGCCCGGACCTGGTCTGGGTGTCGTCGAGGTCCAGGCTGCGGTCGAGGTCCAGGCGCAGCAAGCGGCGGCGGCCTGACGCGGGCCTGACAATGCGAGGCCGCCGGTTGGTCGTGCGCGCCGGGTTGGCGAGCGGCGGCGCGCCGCGTAAAAACTCGTCCCAACGGTCATTCCTCATGACCGTTGGAGGCGAAACATGCCCCATCACGCGCAGCATCCGTTCCTGCAGTCGCTGCGCACCGCGCACAGCGGCAAGGTCGTGCCCGCGCGCGACGCGGTCCGCCTGATCGGCGTGGGCGACACGGTGGCGACCGGCGGCTTCATCGGCACGGGTTTCGCCGAAGGCGTCGCCGTGGCGCTGGAGGAGCTCTACCTCGACACCGACGAGACGCATTTCCGCGCCGCCAGCAAACCGCGGAACCTCACCCTGGTCTATGCGGCCGGCCAGGGCGACGGCCGCGACCGCGGACTGAATCATTTCGGCCACGAGGGCCTGGTGCGTCGCGTGATCGGCGGCCACTGGGGACTGGCGCCGAAACTGCAGGCGCTGGCGATCGCCAACAAGATCGAGGGCTACAACCTGCCCCAAGGTGTCATCACCCACCTGTTCCGCGACATCGCCGCGCACCGGCCGGCGCATCTGACGCGGGTCGGTCTGGGCACCTTCGTCGATCCGCGCCACGGCGGCGGCAAGATCAACGCCTGCACGACGGAGGACCTGGTCGAGCTGATCTCGCTCCACGGCGAGGAGGCGCTGCTCTACAAGTGCTTCCCCATCAACGTCGGCATCATCCGCGGCACCACGGCGGACACGTTGGGCAACATCAGCATGGAGCGCGAGGCGCTGACGCTGGAGGCGCTGGCGATCGCCATGGCGGCACACAACTCGGGCGGCGTGGTGATCGCGCAGGTCGAGCGCCTGGCGGAGGCCGGCAGCCTGCATCCGCGCCAGGTCAAGATCCCCGGCATCCTGGTCGACTGCGTGGTGGTGGCCGAGAAGCCGGAGCACCACGGGCAGACCTTCATAACCGCCTACAACCCGGCCTACACCGGCGAGACCCGCGCGCCGGTAGGCTCCATCCCGCCGATGCCGATGAGCGAGCGCAAGCTGATCGCCCGGCGCGCCGCGCTGGAGCTGTCGCCGAACAGCGTGGTGAACCTGGGTATCGGCATGCCCGAAGGCGTGGCGGCGGTCGCCAACGAGGAACACGTGATCGACCTGATCACGCTGACCACCGAGCCGGGCTCGATCGGCGGCGTGCCGGCGGGCGGGCTGGATTTCGGCGCAGCGGTGAACGCTCAGGCGGTGATCGATCAGCCCAGCCAGTTCGACTTCTACGATGGCGGCGGGCTCGATGCGGCGTTCCTGGGCCTCGCACAGGCCGATGCGGCGGGCAACGTCAACGTCAGCAAGTTCGGGACGAAGCTCGCGGGCGCCGGCGGGTTCATCAACATCAGCCAGAACGCCAAGAAGGTCGTCTTCGTCGGCACCTTCGAGACGGGCGGCCGCAAGCCGCTGATCGAGGACGGACGGCTGGTGCTGCGCGGCCACGGCGACAGCGGCAAATTCGTCCGCGCGGTCGAGCATCGCACGTTCAGCGGCGAACACGCGGCGCGGGGCAGCCAGACGGTGCTGTACGTCACCGAGCGCTGCGTGTTCCGTCTGACACCAGCCGGGATCGAGCTGACCGAGATCGCGCCCGGGGTCGATCTGGAGCGCGATATCCTGGCGCGGATGGCGTTTGCCCCGGTGATCCGCGAAGCGCCGCGGCTGATGGACGAACGGATCTTCCGCCCGGAGCCGATCGGCCTGCGCGAGGCGCTGCTGGGCATCCCGCTGGAGCAACGATTCTCCTACGATCCGGTGGAGCAATTGTTCTTCGTGAACTTCGAGGGACTGTCGGTGCGCAGCGCGGCCGAGATCGCGCGCATCCGCCATCTGGTGGCGGAGCGGCTGCTGCCGCTTGGGCACAAGGTGTATGCGATCGTCAACTACGACCGGTTCAGCATTCTGCCGGAGCTGCTGGATACATATTCGGCGATGGTGCAGGACCTGACGGATCGGTTCTATTCCGGGGTGACGCGCTATACGACGAGTGGGTTCCTGCGGGTGAAGCTGGGCGACGCGCTGGGGCGTCGGCAGCTCGCGCCACACATCTACGAGACGGCGGACGAGGCGCGGACGCACCTGGCGGAACTGGGGCGGGATGGCGGGTGAAGAAGCCGGGGCTTCGCCCCGGACCCCACCAAGGGGCTTTTGCCCCCTGGACCCCCACCCCCCGGGTCAAGCGCCCGGGGGCAGGCGCCGGCAGCGG